>CAJFJV010000005.1 GCA_904384225.1 uncultured Oscillospiraceae bacterium
TTCTGCAAATCCTCTTCTGTGATGACCTCCGGGTTACCCAGAAGGGCATACAGGAAACCGATATACGCGCTGGCTCCGGAATTAGACTGGGTAGCGCTGGTCATGCAGAAGCGGAGTTCCCCGCTTTGGATCGCCTCAAGCAGGTCGTTAACCGATACTTCGCGCCCTACAAACCCCAGCTCCTCTGCCAGGCTTTTGCGGATGCCGAATACTACCGGCGTGATGGATATCGACTCAGCGTGCTTGACCCGGTGCTCCGTATCACCTACCGTCAGCCACAGGCTGCTGGCCGGCCATACAGCGTCATAGGGGATTTCCTCTTCTCCCAGCAGGCGCATGATATCCAGAGACCCCTGGTAGGTCATTTCGATGCGTATATTTTCCTGTTTTGCAAACTCCTCTAAGATCGGCTCCAGCTCCGCGTTTTCTGATCCAGATATGATGCGCAGTACCGTACTGCCATTGCCTAAAACCGTGTCTGCTTCACCGCTGTCTGTTCCTCCAAAATCACAGCCACCAAATGCAGTTAAAATGAGAGAAAACGTGAACAGCAAAGCAGTAAGACGTTTGATATACCTCATATATACACCCTCTTCTGACTGGTTCTAACGATATATTATTAGGGATTACACTTATCCTATTTTGAAAATAGTTCAGTTTTATTTTAGTTTACATTCTGTAAAAGTATCTATCATAGCTATATAAATCCTATGTAAAATTTATGTTATATCTTTAATTGAATACTTTAATCTTTGAATGCAAGTTTTTTGATAGAAATTTTTACTAAACTACAAAAGAAAATGGAATAAATACAATAAAATAATATAGTGTATAGCGTTTGACTGGTGGTTCTTTAAGTAAAAGGAAAAGCGTATACATCGGATTTCCCTCCACATATACGCTTTATGTTTCTCATATGAAAATCGTTAAATTTTCTTTTTATACTTTTTGGGGATTGTTCTTGCCCCAAACAAAGATAGATAATGTGACAGACCCAGACAATGGCCAGAATGATACTGGGCACAAGCACATTTGCCCGCATCATCATGAAAAAGCCGATCCCCATTACCAGCGTCACCGGGATGATGATACCGAGCTTGGTCTGCACCGTCATCTCCTTTTTCTCTACAAAGGATTCCAAGTGCTTTTAGTAAAGCTTGGTGCTTACAAACCAGTCGTGAAGCTTCTGAGAGGAATTGGCAAAGCAGATCACCGTCGCCAGAAAAAACGGTACTGTAGGCAGGATTGGCAGCGCCACCCCGATACAGCCCAACCCTAGGCAGAGAAAACCCAAAATCAAAAATATCAACCGTTTTAAATTCATCTATGTACCTCTTTCTTTAGCTCATTCTCCCATACTCGACGGAATAGACCGTATCCGCAATTCGCATGGTAGACCGGCGGTGAGAAACCAGTCCCACCGTCTTGCCCTCCCGAAAAGTTCCCCGCCTTTTCGGGAGGGCGGGTATCCATGCCCTGCTCCGCTTTCAGGAATCCGGCAAGGTGAACCCGTTCCAGCATCGCCCACCGTTCTTCGTCCGTCGCGGACGGCTTGCCCATGAGCAGGTTATCCCGCACCGTGCCCTTGAACAGATAACTTTGATGGCTGACATAGGTGATATTGCGCAGCAAAGAACTTTCGTTTATTTCCCCCAGTTCCATGCCGCCGACGGTGATCGAGCCGGTATATCCCTTGTTCCGCCCTGTCAGAATGGCGGCAATGGTGGATTTCCCACAGCCGCTCTCATCAACCATGGCGGTAAAGCTGCCCTGTGAAAACTGCAAATCCGCGCCGTAGAGGATTCCCCGGTCAGCTTCATAGGAAAACCGCAGCCCGGAGCAGCCGATGTCATGCTGTAACGGAAAGCTCTCGGAAACCTCCTGTTTGTGTTCCGGGAGATCCAGCAGGCAGAAGATTTTGTCACTTGCCGCCATGCCGTTCATGGCGATGTGGAAAAAGCTGACAACTCACGCATGGGGAGGAAAAAGTCCGCCGCCAGCAGGATAATCAGCAGGCACCCGGCCAGCGAGACGTGATTATTTGTATATTGCGTCACCGCCATGATGACCCCCAGCGTCGCCCCCGCCGTAGGCGATTAAATCCATAATGGTGATGGAATTGAGCTGCATGGTCAGCACCTTCATAGTGATTTTGCGGAACAGTTCACTAGCGAGTGGTTTTCTACATACAAAAGAGGGCAAGAATCCTTGCCCTCTTTTGTATGTACCTATAAGCGGTATCTCGTCTATACTGTTGTTTCGGCATAATGATCCATTCTCCGGATCTGCTTTCTCCGTTTCGCCTGCGCCATCTGCCGACGATCCTCCGCTGCACACTGCTCCACAATAATATATACTGCCAGACATCCTGCCAATAAAATTGCCATATTGCCGCATCCTTTCTCACTTAAATGTATACAACGCATTCTGAACAAACGTTCGTTTTTTTATTATTATATTCCTTCTCTCACCTTTTGTCAAGCTTTTTCGAAACAAATGTTCTTTTTAAATTTAAATCATACACAATGGTTCCTTCTAAATTTAAGAAAAGAAAAGCAAGATGCAGTAGGTACCTACAGGTAACCTACTGCATCTTGCTTTTCTATCACAATTCCCTATATCTCTCTGTATATCCTTTGACATCCGATATCACTTATTCAGTGGTATCTTGGAAAACAGGTTCTTCCTCTTGTTCTTGGGGTTCGTAAGGATTGGGAATGCCCGCGTATTCATAATATGGTTTCATTAAATACCGATATACATACGGCCGCATATTAAACGCACAAATTAAATTAGAAAAAGAAAAAGTAATCAATAGCAATACTATAATTGTGTAAGGTATAAAAAGTATACTGCACACCAAAAAGCCTGTTGAGAACAAAAGCGTCAACACATTTGTACGGATTCCAATAAAAGCAAACATATAGGAATTTTTAATCAGCTGCCAAAAAGTTAAGCGTACGGATACCATCATCAAATAGACATAGTAGCCCGCAAAAAGTGAAAGAATCGTAATTGCAATAATCAACCCTATTAGTATCCAATACAGGCCGTTTAGCTGTGCTCGGGTATAATAAAAAAGAAAAGCTTCATAAACCGCCCATATCCCAACAATTTGAAGAATCCCGATTAGAAGGCCTTGCAGAAAATTCTCTTTAAATGCCGCCCAAAAATCCGAGAGCATAAAAACCGGCTTTTCCTCTACATAATACCGCAGAATTTTCATCATAGCCGCTGTCGCAGGGCCAATTGTAATAATAGGAATGCAAAAGAGCAGATACAAAAGGTTCAGTTGTATCAGCTTAGTGAGTTTCCGAAAAAAAAGCTCAAAAAATTGAAAAAAGCGCTTTTTTTCCGGTTCATTTTTCTTAACACCTTTCCCCGGCTTTTGAAAGTTTCCAAATCCTAAAAATCCCGCCATATGAAACCTCCTTGTTTTATGTCAATTCGAACATCCCCGCAAACCAAACGGAAAACAAAGCACTGATCAACGAAGACACCAGCGCAAACAGACATATAATTAAGTATTTGATATGATACAGCCGAATTGCTGATAAACCGATTTTTCCTTCCGCACCGCATATTACAACTGCAAAAATGCGGTTAGATATGCGTATCGATTCCCTGCATCCGAGCAGAAGTGTTAAAATTGTTAAAACGGTAGGCGGTATTATTGCAACTGCGCAATACCCAATACCCTGCCAGCGATATTGTAAATAAAATCCTGCAAGATATGCTCCGACACCCAGCCCCTTCGCAAATAAAGCGAAACAGGCACCAATCTGGCCTATTGCGCAAAAACCGCAAATATAAGGTATCAAAAGGAAGCAAAAAAGCGATAAAAATGCATTTAAAAAAGCAGAGAAAATAGAACGGCCCTCTGACGCTGCCTGTCCTGCTGTAAAAGACAAAAGCTCTTCACCGAACTGCCCATCGTTTCGTATTAACAGTACGCCATAAAGAAGGCCAATTGTCAATGACAAGGATAAAATAATGGAAATTCCTTGTCCGCGCAAATGCATTGTCCAATTTTTCAATATGGCTGTCCGTATCATCTTCATCATCCTAACATATTTTTTTGATATATATGTTAAGAGAATCTTTCCTATTCCTATTTTGTCAGCTCATATGCACGCGCCGTACATTTTTTGCAGCATTCAGCGACAATCTCCTCAAGACCCCCATTGCGCAATGCACTTAATCCCGCAATGGTTGTGCCTCCTTTAGAAGATACCATTTCAATTAATTCATCTATCGTTTTTCCAGAATCGGTCAGCATTTTTGCGCTGCCAATAAGGGATTGGGCAAACAAATGCAAACAGGTCTCTTCGTGCAATCCCACAGAAACACCATATCGAATAAATTGTTGGGCATATAAATACAAAAATGCCGGAGCACTTCCATTTAACGCAATAACTTCATTCATTTTATCATTCGGGATGACTTCCGTGATACCTGCGCAATCAAAAAGGCTGCGTACAAAAGAAAATTCTTCATCTGAAACCTGAGAAGAACGCGACAACGCCGTTGCGCCTTCACCAAGCAGAAGAGGTGTATTCGGCATTGCCTGTACCACTTTTGCTTCAAAACCCAATGCTTTTGAGATATACGGAGGCGTAATCCCGGCAGCAATCGAAACAAATACAGTTTCTTTTTTGACCGTATCTCGAATTGAGGCAAGGGCTTCCTCAAAATTTTGTGGTTTTACAGCAAGTATCAAATACTCACTATCCTGAACTAAATTTTGAGGGCTATCGACTGCATGCACACCGTAATTCGACAGCGCCCGGCATTTTTGAAAATCAAGATCATATGCACAAATCGAAACCGGAATATCGGATTTTACAATACCACTGACCATTGCAGTTGCCATATTGCCGGCACCTAAAAATCCAAGCCGTATCATTCTGTAACCTCTTCTCCTACAGCAAGTGCCGCCTTCATCATAATGGCGCATTCTAAACGTTTTTTCTCCATATCACAAGAAAGCTTAACTGGTTTATGAATATCGCCGGCATATTGGAAATTATTCGCATTGCACCCGCCGCTGCAATAAAATTTGGCCCAACAGTTTTTACACTCTTCTTTTGTGTAAACATTCGCACGGGCAAACTCATCCTTCATAGCCGTATTCAGCGTGTCATCAAGAACAGAGCCCATCTTGAACTCCTCCATTCCGACAAACTGATGGCATGGATAAATGTCTCCATCCGGTGTGACCGCTACATATTCATTACCGCACCCACATCCACGCAGCCGTTTAATCGCGCATGGTCCCTGGTCTAAGTCAATCATAAAGTGGAAAAAGTTAAATCCATTTCCCTTTTTCTTTCTTTCAATAAGTGCTTTAGCCAATGTTTCATATTCTGCAAAAATCCGCGGAAGATCCTGCTCGGTCAAGGCATAATCATTTTTGGGATCAGTAACAACTGGTTCAACCGAAATCTGATCAAATCCGGCATCATGCAAATGCAGCACATCCTGAGCAAAATCGAGATTATATTTTGTAAAAGTACCACGAACGTAATACTGTCCTTCTTGACGTTTCGCAACCAGATCCTTGAATTTCGGAAGAATAACGTCATAACTTCCCTTTCCATTTATGCCTGGGCGCATTTTGTCGTTAACTTCTTTTCTGCCGTCAATTGAAAGCACAATATTATACATTTCCCGATTCAAATAATCGGTAATTTCATCATTCAGCAAAATCCCATTCGTAGTTACAGTAAAGCGGAATTTTTTATTATATGCTGCTTCTTTGGACCGCGCATATTCCACAACTTCTTTGATGACAGGCATATTCATCAGCGGTTCTCCACCAAAAAAGTCAAGTTCCAAATTCCGGCGTCCTTTCGAATGCTTTAAAAGGAAATCTATCGCCTTTTTCCCCGTTTCTGCATCAAGAAGTTTTCTTCCTTCGCCAAAATCACCTGTAGAAGCAAAACAATATTTACACCGCAAATTGCAATCATGCGCCACATGCAGACACATCGATTTGATTGGAGCAGATACCATCATATCCGCAAATTTCTCATAATCGTCAGAAGAAAAAAGAACATCTTCATGATAAAGCGTCAGTATTTCGTGATAGGCATCCCGAAGTTCTTCTTCCGAATACAATGCAGACAGTGCTTTCAACACATCCTGCGGTATTTCATCCGACAGCGGCGGTTCGATATAGGATAACATGTCATAGGTTGCATCATCTACAATATGTACACCGCCGCTATTGACGTCCAAAACAATATTAAAGCCATTTAATTTGTATTTATGAATCATTAAAACATCCTCATTTTCTCTACTTAAAAAACAAAGGGACATCTCTATGTCCCTTTGTCTGTTTTCTGTGAAAACTGATTTCGCAGAAAAGATATCCCTGCTTATTTCTCACATTTCTGATTTGCAACCGTGCAGGAAGTCTTGCAGGCAGACTGGCAAGATGCCTGACACTCGCCACAGCCGCCTTTTGCAGCCGACTTCTTCAAATTTGCACTGTTGAGCGTCTTAATATGTTTCATTGCATTTTCGCTCCTTCACAATAATTTATTTTATCATATCATACCGTAACAAAAAAATCAATATCCGCTCAGTATTTGATGCGCCGTTGTTTGCGGTTTACTCCGAGAATGCCGCCTATGATACCAAATAAAATAGATCCCGCCGCTTTTAACAGTAAAAATAAGGATGTATCGATCTTCGAAAAAACAGTTCCAATCAAAAACATGATAACCGTTAAGATGACCCCGCATATAAGACCTATTAGCAAGCCCTTTTGCTTTACAATCATCGAAGCAAAAAAGCCGCTGGCAAAGGCGCCAAAACAAAAAGCGATAGCCGAAAGCCAATCTGCGGCCGCAAGCGGCAAGCCCGCTAAAGTCATAACAAGTGCAAAAAGCAGCAATAGCAAAACGGTAACCGTCTCTCCTGCTAAAACACCCCAAAGTACCCCTTTTAGTATATGATGCAAATCGGTCTTTTTATCTGACGGCATGCTGAAAAAGCCTCCTTCATTTTATCATATTTCTTTGTAACGTTGCAAAATCCTGTACCGCTCAAGCGGTACAGGACCTGCCCTGACATATGATAAGTATGCAGACTATAGCAGCTTTATGCCGCCGTATCGTCGTGAACCGTCAAATTCTCTTGGATTGCCCATCTTTTGATCCGGATTTTGCTGCGGTCTCCCCCCGTCTCAACAACAACCGTATCTTCTTTAATGCTTACAACTAAGCCCACAACACCGCCGACTGTAACGATTTCATCGCCCACTTGAAGATTGTTTCTCATCCTCTGTGTTTCTTTATCCCGTTTACGTTGTGGACGAATCAAAACGAAATAGAACACGACGATTAACAGAACAAATGGTAAAATTTGAACTGCAATTGCTAAAAATTGATCCATGGTTTACATCCTATCTGCCGATTTCCGGCCTAAAATATTTTCTGTTCCCACCGGCATCTAAAACAGTCCGGAAAAGGTGCAAGATCAGGCGTCTGCCTGATAAACAGATCTTTTATAGTATAACATGACAAAAACCTATACGCAAGCCTATTACAAAATCTTAACAAATCAACACCCTGTTGTATCTTATTTTTCTGCAATAGCTTTTCTTACTGTTTCTGCAATATGCTCAGCGCTCAATCCGTAAATTTTAAGAAGCTCTGCCGCAGGACCGGATTTACCAAATACATCATTTACTCCAATTTTCACTACACGAACCGGACACTTTTCAGCGCACACTTCACTCACAGCACTTCCAAACCCGCCTATGACACTATGCTCTTCTGCTGTTATAAGCAAGCCGGTCTCTTTGGCCGCCTTTAAAATAATTTCTTCATCAATCGGTTTAATTGTATGGATATTGACAACACGTACCGAAAGTCCTTCTTTGTTTAACATATCTGCCGCTTCCAAAGCCATAGAAACCATCAATCCAGTTGCCAGAATAGTGGCGTCTTTTCCTTCTCTTAGCTGAATTCCTTTTCCTATTTCAAAATGATAATCCGGGGTATCGTTAATTACAGGAACAGCGAGACGGCCAAAACGTACATATGCCGGTGCATCATAATGTAAGAGTGCTTTCACAACCGCTTTGGCTTCAATATCATCAGAGGGATTTAATACCGTCATCCCCGGTATAGTACGCATCAATGCCAAATCTTCACAGCACTGATGGGTTGCGCCGTCTTCTCCCACTGAAATTCCGGCATGTGTTGCACAAATTTTAACCGGCAGGTGCGGATAACCAACTGAATTACGAATAATTTCAAATGCACGTCCCGCTGCAAACATGGCAAAAGAACTGGCAAATACTTTTTTTCCAGCAGCTGCAAGCCCTGCAGCAACGCCAATCATATTGCACTCGGCAATGCCACAGTCTATAAACCTCTCCGGAAACGCCTTTTTAAACATACCTGTTTTTGTTGCTGCTGCAAGATCGGCGTCTAAAACGACAACATCAGGGTCAATCGCTGCGTATTCTACAAGAGCCGCACCATAACTTTCTCGGGTTGCAATTTTTTTCTCGCTCATACTTACCTTACGCCTCCAATTCATTCAGCACTGCTGTCAATTCTGCCACAGCAGCGGCATGTTGCTCATCGTTCGGCGCACTTCCATGCCAAGAAACATTGTTCTCCATAAAAGAAACGCCTTTCCCCTTGACAGACTTCTGCACAATGACAGTTGGTTTACCTGCACATGCTTTTGCTTTTGAAAACGCATCGGCAATTTGCTCAAAATCATGCGCGTCTATTACTATCACATTCCAGCCGAATGCTTCAAATTTTTCTGGAATTGGCTCCGGAGAACAAACCTCCGATAATTTGCCGTCAATTTGCAGGCCGTTATAGTCCACTACTGCTGTTAAGTTATCCAGATGATACTGGTTGGCAAACATAGCGGCTTCCCAAACCATACCTTCTTCTATTTCTCCATCACCCAAAATAGTATAGACGCGATAGTCTTTTTTTGAAAGTTTAGCGGCCAAAGCCATACCGCAAGCTGCAGAAATTCCCTGCCCCAACGAGCCGGTACTCATATCAACGCCAGGCGTCCCCTTTTTGTCTGGATGCCCCTGTAGATAAGAGCCCACATGACGAAGCGTCAAAAGGTCTTCTGTAGGAAAATATCCCTCATTGGCAAGAACAGCATATAAAGCCGGTGCACAATGACCCTTTGACAAAACAAAGCGATCTCGGTCTTCCCAATCTGGATTTTCAGGATCGTGACGCATAACACAGTGGTACAAATACGTCAAAGTATCTGCAATTGACAACGAACCGCCCGGATGGCCAGATTTTGCACTGTGGACTGCATTGACAATCCCAATTCGCGCCTTACAGGCAAGGACCTGAAGCTCTTTTAATTTTGTTTGATCCATATTAATTCCTCCTGTATTTCTACTTACGGATAATAGAATAAGGCAGGCAGCTATCCGCTTATTTTTCTTCATCCTGCAATGTCCTTAAAAAATCGGTAAAATAAGCAGGTAATGTACTGTCAAAATAAAGATTTCTCCCCGTGATAGGATGTACAAAACCGATCGTTTTCGCATGTAGACACTGCCCATTCAATTGTGAGATGGCTTTACGCGGACCATAAACCGCATCCCCAGCCAGAGGATGGCCAATATAAGAGAGATGTACACGTATCTGATGCGTACGTCCTGTTTCCAGACGACATCTAACATGAGTAAATCCCCGATAGCGATGCAATACGGTACAATGCGTTATGGCATCGCGGGCATTCTGATCATAGGATACACACATTTTTTTTCGATCTGTTTTGCTTCGTGCAATAGGCAAGTGGATAACTTGCTCATCCTTCTTGATATTTCCATAAGCAACCGCTTCGTACTCTCTCAGAAAATCATGCTCCTGAATTTGCTGTGCTAACCCGCGATGTGCAGCATCACTTTTCGCAACAATCAATAATCCGCTGGTGTCTTTATCAATGCGATGTACAATCCCCGGCCGAATAATACCGTTAATACCGGAGAGGGAATCTCCGCAATGATAAAGCAAAGCATTGACCAGCGTATGCGAAAAATTACCGGCTGCTGGATGCACGACCATCCCCTTCGGCTTATTGACTACCAAAAGATCATCGTCTTCATATACAATATCCAGTGGTATATTTTCTGCATCTATCGTAAGCGGCTCTGGTTCAGGAATGGTTATAACGATTCGGTCACCTGATTTTATTTTCTCATTTTTTTTGCAAGGCTGATTATTCCGGATCACCAGTTCCTGTTCTATCAATTTTTGTAACGCCGAACGGGAAAGGGAAGGAAATATCTGCACAAGATAAGCATCTGCCCGTATACCGGAAAATTCTTTTGAAACCTCCAAAGTATATCTATTCGTCATGCTCTTCCGCTTCCTGATTGATTACTTTGCTCTTTTTGGGCTTGTCTTTATCCATAACAAACAAAACAAAAATAAACAAAAGCACCGTACCAATAACAACACAGCAATCAGCAAAATTAAAAACAGCAAAATTTATCAATCGAAAATCTAAAAAATCCACAACATAGTGCCGGAATATTCGGTCAATTAGATTGCCGATACCACCGCCTAAGAACAAGGTTACCGCTGTTAGTAAAAGCGGATGATGGAATTTCCCCAATATCAGCAAAACTACCAGCGCCGCCATTACAGCCGCTGTTAAGATAATCAGGAAAACGCCTTTTCCATCCAAGATACCAAATGCGGCTCCTCTATTCTCAACATAGGTAAGATGGAATACGCCTTCTATAAGCGGAAAGGTTGTAATATCTGAAAGATAGCGGATGGCTAACCATTTAAACAATTGGTCAAGGCCAACAAGACAAAATGCACCACAAAGCACTAAAATCTTTGAACGTAACGTTTTCACATTGTCCTCCAGAACCATAATAGAATTGACGTTTGAAAAACGCCAATTCTATTATGCAAGTTTATTTTTAATAAAAATATTAAAAAGATAAATATATTTATCCTTCAAGGACAGAAGCGCAGCGTTCGCATAATGTATCGTGCTCATGATGGGATCCTACTGTTTTACTGTAGGCCCAACAGCGATCACACTTTTTACCTTCTGCTTTTGTTACGGTAATGCGAAGGCCTTCTGTTTCGCCTTCTACTTCTCCATCCGAGCCCTTCATGACCTCAACCTGTGAACAAATGCAAATCTCTGCCAGCTGCTCTTCCATTCCTTTCAGAGAGCCGTACAAAGCATCGTCACAGTATAGCGTAACTTTTGCTTCAAGGGATTTTCCAATTAAATTCTCAGCACGCTTCCGTTCCAATGCCTTCTGCACATCATCCCGAACCGCATATGCAAGATCCCATTTTTTATGGAACGCCTCATCTACCTGGATCGGCATCTCAGAATACATTTCATTAAAAAGTACAGATTCCGGATCATCACTGGCCGTATGCGGCATATAACTCCAGATTTCCTCTGCGGTAAAGGCAAGGATCGGCGCAAGCATACGGGTCAATGCATCTAAAATACGATAGAGTGCCGTCTGTGCAGCGCGGCGTTTCACACCATTGCTTTTTTCACAATACAAGCGGTCTTTTATGATGTCTAAATAAAAATTGGACATATCGACTACACAGAAATTATGAACAGCATGATACACAACATGGAATTCCATTGCCTCATATGCTTCATTGACCTTATGAATCAATTCATTGAGCTTATAAAGGGCCAACCGGTCAAGTTCGAGCAAATCCTTATCTTCTACCATATCGATATCCGGATTAAAATCATACAAATTGCCCAGCATGAATTTAGCTGTATTCCGAATTTTACGGTAAGCATCAGAAAGCTGCTTTAAAATCTCAGGAGAAATTCGAATATCGGCATGATAATCGGAAGAGGCAACCCAAAGACGCAGAATATCCGCACCGTTTTTTTTGATAATGTCTTCCGGGGCAATCCCATTCCCCAGTGATTTATGCATTTGGCGGCCCATACCATCGACAACCCAGCCGTGTGTACAAACCGCTTTATACGGCGCTCTTCCTTTCCATGCGACTGCAGTCAACAGAGATGATTGAAACCATCCGCGGTATTGGTCGGCGCCCTCCAAATAAAGGTCTGCCGGCCACTGCAATTCCGGCCTCTCCGCCAAAACCGCAGCTTGAGAAACACCGCTGTCAAACCAGACATCCATAATATCTGTTTCTTTCGTAAAGGTATGGCAACCGCATTCGCACGAAACCTCTGATGGGATAAATTCAGACGGCTCTTTGATATACCATGCATCGGCGCCTTCCTTACGGAACAAGTCGGCGATTGCTTTGATGGTCATATCATTGACAATCGGTTTGCCGCACTCTTTACAATAAATAATAGGAATCGGTACTCCCCATGTACGCTGACGGGAAATACACCAATCGCTTCGGTCACGTATCATCCCTTCAATTCGCTTCTCGCCCCACTCTGGGATCCACTTGATTTTGGGCAGTTCGCGAATGGCTTCCTCTTTAAAACCGTCAATGGAACAAAACCACTGTTCTGTAGCACGGAAGAGAACGGGATTCTTACATCTCCAGCAGTGCGGATATTGGTGGATAATCTTCTCAAGTGCAAACAGATGTCCCGTTTCCTCCAGTTTTTTTGCGATAGCCTTGTTTGCCTCATCCGTCGACAATCCCGCAAATTCACCGGCTTCTTTCGTCAGATGCCCTGTCGCATCCACCGGTACAATGATCGGGATATCTTTATAATTCTTGCAAACCTCAAAGTCCTCAACACCGTGTCCTGGCGCAGTATGGACGCATCCGGTTCCGCTTTCCAGCGTGACATGATCGCCGTAAATTACCAACGATTCACGGTCTAAAAACGGATGCTTTGTTTTCATATATTCAAGCTCGCATCCTTTAAAAGAGCCAATCGTTTCATATTCTTCAATCTGTGCCGCTTTCATTGTATTTGCTACAAGCTCTTTGGCCATAACATAATACTCGTCATTGGCACACACCAACGTATATTCGTACTCCGGACCTAAGCAAATCGCTACATTTCCCGGAAGAGTCCATGTGGTCGTTGTCCAAATGACAAAATACACCCGTTTGGGATCAATTCCCATACCAGAAAAGATACCTTTATCATCGGTAACCTGAAATTTCACATAAATCGAATGACATGGATCTTCTGCATACTCAATCTCAGCTTCTGCAAGTGCAGTGCCACACTCTGTACACCAATAAACAGGCTTAAGTCCTTTATAAATAAAGTTACGCTTCGCCATTTCACCAAACACTTCAACCTGTTTGGCTTCGTATTCCGGCTTCAGCGTCAAATAAGGATCATCGAAATCCCCCAATACGCCAAGCCGTTTAAATTGTGCCTTTTGATTTTCGACAAACGAAAGCGCAAACTCACGGCAAATCTTACGCAAAGATACCGAATCAATTGACGTAGGGTCAACTCCGTCTTTTTTAAGAGCTTTCAATTCAATCGGCAGGCCGTGTGTATCCCATCCTGGGATATAAGGAGCTTGAAAGCCACTCATATTTTTATATTTTACAACCATATCCTTAAGCACCTTATTCAGTGCAGTCCCCAAATGGATATCGCCGTTCGCATAGGGAGGGCCGTCATGTAAAATATATTTCGGCTTACCTTCATTTTTCTTCATTAATTTTTGATAACGCTGGTGCGCGTCCCAATCAGCCAGCATTCCAGGTTCTTTTGCAGGCAAATTGCCTCTCATAGGGAAATCTGTTTGCGGAAGATTCAGTGTATTGTTGTAATCCTTTGCCATGAAACGTTACTCTCCTTGAAGCCTTTGATTATTTATGATCGGAATCGTTAAATCCGCCAAAACGAAGTTCGCCGAATTTTTCCATATAATTCGGACGTGTCTGCTTTTCCTCATGCGCTTCTTCCTGTTCATTTAAACGCGCAAAGGGGATGGTTGCTGAAGCTTTTGTTTCGGATTCCTGTTCCTGCCTACTTTCTAAAATCGGACCTGGCTCCTCTTCAGCTTTCTCTGTCATATCAGCTGCTTCCGCCAATGTCGTTTGCATCGGATCTGCCTCTTCACCAGAATCCGCTTCTGCTGCATCCTTCGGCGCTGCATCCAAATTCTCCGGCATTTTTTCTGCCGCTTCCGAAGCAAAAGGAATCGCCTGTTCTTTTTCTAACGTTTCTTCAGATTCCTTCTCTTGATCCGTCTTTTGCTCCTCAATGCTGGGAAGCGCCATCACCATAGCGATATGGCTGCGGTACTGCTGCATAATATTTGCTTTGAATTTTGATATTTCTTTTTTTAACATCTCATAGCTGCGCTGTTCTGCATCGCATTCACGTTTGAGTGCGTTTAAGTCAGCTGTCGCCCGCTGAAGAGATTCTTTTGTTATCGCTTCCACTTTTGCTTTCGCTTGCGCCATCATCTCATCAGCTGATGCCTGTGCTTCCTCTGCAAGTGCCTGTGCCTTCGCCTTTGCTTCATTTACAATAGAAGAGCCTAGTTTCTGTGCGCCAAGCAGCGCCTCTCGGATATTCTCCTCATCGGAGCGGTATTCTTCCACTTTATCGGCAAGTACTTTTAGCTTATATGTCAGATCTTCAATTTTTTCATTTTGCTCATCTACATACTCTGCAATGGTATGCAAATAGGCATCTACTTGATCCGCACGGTATCCGCGCATACCCGCTTTTTCAAACGCAGCATTCTGAATATCTTTTCCCGTCATACCCTGTTCCTTCCTATACAAGTTTTTGAATTGTAATAGACAGCCGGTCTTTTTTTGTCGTCCGGATCTGTTTTCCTAAATAGCATTTACCAAAACCTCTGATTACGATTTGGTCTCCCGGTGCAACTTGTTTAGCGGTTTGAAGCACAGGGATACGGTTTACCGCGACTAAGCCGGCGTTAATCAACGCACAGGCATGCGTGCGGCTTTTCCCAATAATAAAAGCCGTCACACAATCTAAGCGCAAAGAGGCAACTGTCCCGCTCCGCTCTTCATATGAAACATTCCGCACAAGCTCTTCAACAGTCGGCAATGCTATAGAAACGGGAACTCTTCCTATACGAAAAAGCTGTGAACGTACAAATTCACTTATCTCTTCCGTTACAAAAAAGACTGCCGCTGTCTCTTTTATCCATATATCGCCCACAGACGCACGCTTTAACCCAAGCCCGATCAAAGTCCCAAGACAGTCCCGATGCGTAAAAGATTCCTTTGAAGAGTGTGCTGCAAGCGAAACAATCGGAAATAAAGCAGGATCCGGCTCCATACCAGAAGGAAACACTCCCAGCATCAGCCGGTCACAGTTTTCCGCGCCTCCATAAAAAAGATAATTGGAACATGAAAGCCGAAAAAGAGTCTGTTCTGCGAGCAGCTGCTGCCGCTCATCTAAAAAAGCAGAAAACCGCGGATAGTACAAATTTTCTGCCGACTGCACCATGTTTTGTATCTTCGATCGAAGATAATCGTCCTGTTTGGCGGTATCTTCCATATCAATTACAAGTAGACTCCATTGTTTTCAAGTTCATCGATTAAATCCCCCATGATATCGACATTATATGGGGTAATGATAAATGTACTGTTCGCAACTCTTTTAATCTGCCCGTTATTTGCGTAAGCGACGCCGCTCAAAAAGTCGACAAGACGGCGGGAAAGCTCTTTCGTCGCAGATTCAAGATTCAGTACAACCGTTTTTTTCGCATTCAGATGATCCGCAATAGTGCTTGCATCTTCAAATTGCTCCGGCTTCACAAGAATAACCTGAAGTTGTGTTGTGGCATGAATATTGACAACTTTATTACTTTTTTTAGAACTGCTTTCCCCGTGGGAAGAAGTGCGTTCTTCTTTTTCCGGTATAAAGTCCATGTCTTCTTCCTCCTCGTAATCGTCATCGGATGTAACAAACATGTCTTTAAACTTGTCCACAAAGCCCATTACGATAACCTCCCATATTCTCTTTTTCCAAAAATAGCGCTGCCGATCCGGATCTCTGTCGACCCGCAGCAAATCGCATCTTCATAGTCGCCTGACATTCCCATAGAAAGTGTCTCCATTCCCGGATATACCACCTTCATTTTTTCAAATAATTCTCGCATGCGCAAAAAAGCTGCATGGCTTTCCTCTTGATCGGGAATACACATCAAGCCTTTTAAATGCAGATGGCTGCAATTTTCCACGTACTCAGCTGCTTTTTGGACTTCCGCACTGGTAAAACCTGTTTTAGATGTTTGAGCAGAAATATTCACTTCCAGTAAAACATCCATACTTCGTCCAATGCGCTTGGCCTGGCGTTCTATCTCATCAATCAGATGGAAAGAATCCACTGATTCAATACAGCTTACCTTGTCTATTATAACCTTAACCTTATTTGTTTGCAAGTGCCCGATAAAATGGATCTGTACACCAGACAGCTGGTAATCGTCATACTTTTCTATCAGTTCCTGTGCGCGGTTCTCTCCAAGAAGGCAGATGCCATCTGCAATCGCTGCATTAACTAAAAAGGCAGGCACCGTTTTTGTCACTGCCATAATACGGATTTCAGACAGGCTACGCCCTGACTGTGCAGCTGCCCGTGCAGCTTTCTCTCGGACTATACGCAGTCCTTCTCGCACCATTTCTTCAGTTCTCTGCATCATTGAGCTCTTTTCCTTTTATAATAACCTGATCATATGCACTGATATATCCTGACTGTCCAGTAGCATTGCTGATGATAACGTCATCATCTTCATATATGATATCCAGACTGCGCGCCCTTGCTGAATTTCCAAACATCGCATATACGACTTTTTCCTGAACCGTGTTCCCTTCTTCATCCGTAGCTGTGCGGATACGCACCGCCTCTTTTGGAATGACGATACCGGAATAAGAGACGGTTTGAACGCGCGGATTTTCAAAACGCATTGTCAAAAAATCATTATCCATATCCATTCCAGAAAAAATAACAACAGCTTTTTCTGCATTTTCTTCCGTAATGATCCGTTCAACCGTCACCGATGTTTCCTTTCCCGCAGCAGCTGCAAACGAAAATGTTTCCGTTGCCCCTTCTTTAAAGATGGCGGCTTCTGAAGCGGGAACAACAGCAACAAATTTCCATCCGTTCGAATATGTCATTTTCCCAATCACATTTTCTGCCGTTTGGGATGACACAGACGCAGCCAGCATTTCTTCCGCATCCGCCACCGTTAAGTTCTCAAGTGAAGAAAAGCTAAACTTCTCTTCCAAGCCGTCTGTCGTGCTGCAAAAATAACCGGAACGCTCTGTTTTAACGGAACCGACCGCATTAGGAATCTGGGATTGCAGGGAAGCAATTTCACTGTCAATATCTCCAATAACGTTCGTTATATTTAAATCCTCTCCGATACAGAGCGCATATTGGTTCAAACAGAGCAATATTTCATTGCTTAAACTGTCGATGTTGGATAAATCTCCCGTATCTACTGCGCGCATAAGCGAATATTTTGCATCCGCTAACTGTTGGCTAACCAAATCAATTTTCAGGCCTTCCCCGCCTGTGCTGTTCTGAAGTTGATTTAGAATATCGCGTTGTTGGGTTAAGGCATCAATCTTTTCTAACGCATAAAGATCGGCTTCCTTTTCGTAAATGCGGGCTATCTCCGCATTGATCGGAACCTTTTCCCCACTTTTATACTGATATCCTATAATGCCGCTTTGCCCTGTTTTCAACACTGCTTCATCACGTACGAAAAAGCCTTCCAATTCTAAGCTTTTCGTGTATGTCTCTTCTTTTACAACTACTGTTTCATATGGTTCATATGCAACAAGATAAGCCTGATAGCCTATGTAAATCAAAAGCAGAAGCGAAAAAAAGGCAATCAGCAGCTTTTTTCCTACCGGTTTCATAACAAAACTATTCTTCAGGCTCCGTGTCAGCAGCTGTCATAAACGAAATCGGCTTTGCAGGAGCAATAGTCGATACTGCATGCTTATATACAAGATTCTGCTTCCCATCGCAATCCAAAACAACGGTATAGCTGTCAAATCCGCGGACAATGCCTTTGAATTGAAAGCCATTCATCAGAAAAATCGTAACAGGAATTTTCTCTATTCGCGCCTGATTTAAAAATACATCTTGCAAATTGATGCTCTTCATGAGACTCATCCATCCCTTTCTTTATCTATAACGGGCATTTCCAGCCTGTTATTTTATCATATCATACTTCCAAAAACATTTCTACCAAAACAAAAACTTTTTTTATCAATTCCGTCATTTCCTCTTCATCCGGATAGAACCATTGTATGTCCGGATCCCGTAAAAACCATGTCAGCTGCCGTTTTGCATAGTGCCTTGTCGACTGTTTCAGTTTTGCAATGCATTCTTCAAGCTGCGCCTCTCCATCCAAGTAAGGCCGTAACTCCTTATAGCCAATTGCCTGCACCGCTGTTTGCATGGAACAAGACAGCACACTTTTTGCCTCTTCTAAAAGCCCCCGCTCCATCATCAAATCTACACGCCGGTCTATCCGGCTATATAAGAGCGGCCTGCTTTTATAATTCAATCCAACCTTAAGCGCTCTATATCGGCTCGGTCCGTTCCTGCTCCGGCGCTGTTGTTCCGTCATTGTGATGCCGGTCAATTCATAAACCTCCAATGCACGGACAATCCGTCCGACATTGTTTTCATGGATTCGCGATGCAGCATCGGGATCGACGTCACGAAGCCGTTTTAAAAGAGCCGCATTGCCTTTTTCTTCGGCAAACCGATATAAAGATTTACGCAAATCCGGATCCGTCCGAATTTCCGTAAATACGATGTCGTTTACTACCGAATCCACGTAAAGGCCGGTCCCGCCAACTAAAATCGGCAGTTTCCCGCGTGATCTGATATCTGCAATCGTCTTATGCGCCAACAAAGCATAATCTGCAACGGAAAAAGGCTCCGATGGGTTTAAAAAATCGATCAGATGATGAACAACCCCATCTTGTTCCAACAAATCCGGTTTTGCAGTTGCAATATCCATGCCGCGATAAACCTGCATACTGTCTGCTGAAACAATCTCCCCGTCAAAACGTTTGGCGATTTGAATGCCGAGAGCTGTCTTGCCAGAGGCGGTGGGCCCCACTACTGCAACAAGCGGTATTTTTTCCATATCCAGATCTCCTTGGTCTATTGAATCCGTCCGAACCGATGCTCTAATTCGCTTTTATCAAAAGCGATAACAACCGGCCGTCCGTGCGGACAGTGCCGTAACTCTCCATTTTGGATCACCATATGCAAAAGCGCTTCCAGCTCTGGCAGCGTAGTCGTATCGTTTGCCTTTATTGCAGCACGGCACGCCATCGAGTGGAGCAAATCTTCATAAAGTGCAGCCGTTACTGATTTGCGGTTTTCAGACAGTTTTTCTGTTATATCAAGGAACAGCGCTTTCTGATCCGCTTCAGCCAAAACAAGCGGCACCTCTCGAATTAGGAATGAACGTTCACCAAACACCTCATAGGAAAAGCCAAGGGAAGCCAGCAGGTCATGATTTTCCTCCAACAGCTGAAATTCTTCTGCTGAAACGTTCACTACAATTGGCGTAAGCAGGATCTGCCGCTCCTCCATTTTAACTGAACGTTTAAGCTTTTCATACAAAATCCGTTCATGTGCCGCATGCTTGTCTAAAAGGAAAAGCTGATTTTCTCCTTCAAAAAGCACATACGTCCGGAATAGCTCGCCAATCATCCGATAAGAAGATGTAAAATCTTTTTCCTTGCTGCCGCTTGCTTTTTCTTCATCTATCCCTTCTTCTTGTAATGACTGCACACTGTCCGTCTGTACTTCTGGAACAATCGTAATGTTTTTTTCGTTCAATTTCTGCGCAATATCCGGTTTTCGTACCAAATCTTCAGCCTTAATATAAGAAAATGCGGAGCGATCCAATGGCGGCTTAGCAGAACCTGTTTTCTGTGCATGATATCCGGCAGCTGGACTCGCAACCCGTCGGGAAGCTGTATACGCTTCCGCTCGCAGATACGGGCTCTGTTTTTCGTCCGCAGATATCTTCATTACAGTCTGCTCTGTTTCCTCAGCCTTAAATGTGCTTAGAAGATTGGCATCCGACAGCGGTTTTTTTTGAAGGGAAGTTTCCGCTCGCTTTAATATATCTTCTTTTCCTACAGCAGAGCGTACAGCAAACAAAATCGCGTCGTATACTGCCCGTTCGTCTATAAACCGCACTTCCGTTTTTGCCGGATGTACATTCACGTCCACCATTTCAAACGGCAGGGAGATATTCAAAACGCAGGATGGATATTTTCCTACCATCATTTTCCCCTGATATCCTTCTTCCAGTGCCGCTGCACAGAGCTTTGAACGGATATAACGCCGGTTGACAAAAAAATGCTGCATTGAACGGTTCGGCCTTCCCGCCCGTGTACCACAGACAAAACCTGATACAGAAACACCATTTATTCCATAATCCACTGATATCATCCCGTCAGCGAATTCCCGCCCGAATACAGCATGAATTGCAGACAACAAACTCCCGTCTCCCGGTGTATGCAGCCGTGTTTTGTGGTCTTGGATGTATTTAAATGAAATCTCCGGATGCGATAATGCAATTTTATCCATAATCCCACTGATGACAGCAGTTTCTGTCGTATCTTTTTTTAAAAATTTCAGACGCGCTGGAACATTGTAAAATAGATCCCGTACTACAATCGTTGTCCCGTCGGCGCATCCTGCTTCCTCAAAGTCAGTTTGTACTCCACCCTCTATATTGATACGTGCGCCCAAAATTTGTTCCCGCTGTTTTGTCATCAAATTGACCCTTGCAACCGCTGCAATGGAAGCAAGCGCTTCCCCTCGGAATCCGAGCGTACCAATCGCCGTCAAATCATCACTTATTTGAACTTTACTGGTAGCATGGCGTAAAAAGGCTGTCGGGACGTCATCCGGCTCCATTCCCGTACCATTATCCGTGACACGAATATAGGAAATCCCGCCGTGACGTATTTCCACTGTAACAGCCGATGCAGAAGCATCAATGGCATTTTCAAGCAATTCCTTGACAATTGAAGCCGGACGCTCTACAACCTCTCCTGCTGCAATCAATTCCGCGACTTCACGGCTCAATACATGAATTTTCGCCACAACGCTCCCTCCTTCTTTCGCCACTTATAACATTTTTTTTAATTCATACAACTTATTCAAAGCCTCAATCGGTGTGAGTGTGTCAAGATCAACTGCCGCAACCGCTTCGCGCAACGGATTTTCCTGCTGAACGGAAAATAAGCCAAGCTGCTGCGGCTCTTCTTGCTTGTCCGCTGAAGACGGCGCGACAGCAGGAACAACGGACAATTCCTGCAAAAAGATTTTTGCCGCATCTACAACAGAATCCGGCACACCGGCAAGTTTTGCAACCTCTATCCCGTAGCTTTCATCTGCACCGCCTCTTACGATTTTACGAAGAAACGTAATATCATCACCGCGTTTTTTCACAGCAATATTATAGTTGCGCACGCCCGGATAGGTCCCTTCCATATCCGTAAGCTCATGATAATGTGTCGCAAACAGCGTTTTACAGCCAAGCTTTTTATTGTTGACCAGTTCCGCCACTACCGCCTTTGCAATACTCATACCATCAAACGTCGACGTACCGCGACCGATTTCATCTAAAATCACAAGGCTTTTTGGCGTAGCACGTTTTAAAATATGTGCAACCTCACTCATCTCAACCATAAACGTCGATTGTCCGGCCGCCAGATCATCAGATGCACCAACGCGCGTGAATACCTGATCACAAATTGAGATAGAAGCGCTGTCCGCAGGTACAAAACTGCCGATCTGCGCCATTATCACAATCAAAGCTACCTGCCGCATATATGTAGATTTTCCCGCCATATTAGGGCCTGTGATAATCATCATTCGATTTTCCGCTGTATCCAAAAGCGTGTCATTGGGAACGAACAAGGCGTCCTTAAGCATCTGTTCCACTACAGGATGCCTTCCATTTTTTATCTGTATCCGCCCATCCATCGTAATTTCCGGACATACGTAGCGGTTTTCAGCCGCCGTTTCACTTAAAGCGGCAATGAAATCAAGCATGGAAATGGCATCTGCAGTTTGTTGGATTTGTGGTGTTTTCGTTGCTACAAAGTGCCGCACCTCATTAAAAATTTCCGCTTCCAATGCAACGCTTTTTTCAGTTGCTGTAAGCACTTTTGTTTCCAGATCTTTTAATTCCTGTGTAATATATCGCTCACAATTCGCAAGCGTTTGCTTTCGGATATACGTCTGTGGTACAAGGTTTTGGTAGGAGCGCGTCACTTCGATGTAATAGCCGAATACGCGATTATAACCGATTTTCAAATTTTTTATACCTGTCGCTTCACGCTCACGCTCTTCAATAGCTGCAATATATTCTTTAGAATGATCCCGCACGTTATGATAGTCATCGAGCTCTTGATTAAATCCGGCGCGAATCACGCCGCCTTCTTTCAACGTTACGGGCGGTTCCTCACAGATTGCATTCTCAATCAGTGCGCAGACATCTTCAAGCGGTTCGATCCGCTCATGAATTCTCGACAAATAATCAGAGGAAAACGTTTCCGTCAAAGCCTTCAGCGTCGGAAGTTCTGCAAGCGTATAAGCAAGCGAGCGCAGCTCCCGCGGATTTACCGTACCATAAATTACACGGGTCATCAGCCGTTCAAGATCATAAACATGCGATAAAGCCGTCCGGATCTCCTCTCGTTTTGCGCCATCTTCCAAAAGCGCGCGAATTGCTGTCTGCCGTTTGGTAATCTCAGCTGCATTCATAAGAGGTTGTTCTACGGCCTTACGGATATATCGTTTTCCCATTGCCGTTTTTGTCCGATCCAGTACCCAAAGCAACGTACCGCGTTTTTCTTTTGCACGCATTGTCTCCGTCAATTCAAGATTCCGCCGAGCCGTGAGATCAAGCCCCATATATTCGTCTTCACGATAAAGCTTCACCGTACTCAAGCGCTTGGCCCCATCTTTCTGTGTCGAGCCAATATACCGGATCAGTGCCCCAAGAGCCTGGACTGCAAGCGGCTTGTCCCCAATACCAAGCTGTTCAAGCGTCTGTCCCGCAAAATGAGAAAGGATGATTTTGGCACAATCTGCATAGCGCATTTCTTCCTGCGTATACATCTCGCACACACAGGAAAGTTTATCCTTAATAAAGGTACCGACTTCTTTATAAGAGACCATTGCCTCATTAAATAAAATTTCACTCGGAGAAAACCGGGAAAGCTCGCCTATTAGTTCCGCCGAGAGATCCTTTGCCTTTTGCTGTGTCAGATAAACATCCCCAGTAGAAATATCCGCAAAACAGACGGAAAACGAACGCTTTTCCACTACAATTGATGCAATATAATTGTTGCGTTCCTCGTTCAAAAAGCTATTTTCAATAACCGTACCGGGTGTGATCAGCCGTACGACATCACGTTTGACTAACCCTTTTGCCAAAGCAGGATTTTCAAGCTGCTCGCAAATTGCCACCTTATAGCCGCGCTCGATTAACTTTTTGATATATGTTTCTGCGGAATGGTAAGGTATCCCACACATCGGCGCCCGTTCAGGCAGACCGCAATCCCGCCCGGTCAGCGTCAGTTCCAGCTCTTTTGAAATTTTAACCGCATCGTCAAAAAACATTTCATAAAAATCGCCGAGGCGAAAAAAGAGAACGTGGTCTTTATGCGCTGCTTTAATGTCAAGATATTGCTGCATCATCGGGGACAAATTTGCCAAAATGCTTTCCTCCTTACATGATATCGTTTCGACATTCGGATACACAACAATGTCACACTGTTGTGTATCCGAATGTCCCCAAGCTGAATAGAACAGCTTGGGGACGGACTTTAGTTTAATGGCAGCCGCCGCAGGTCGAACAGCTTCCGCTGCATCCCTGCGGAGTCGGATCACAAGTTTCCGGATCTTCGCCGTTCACACAAAGCATCAGAATTCCGCTGATACGCTGCATCATATCATCAACTTCCTGTTTGGCAATATTAAATGCCATCATATTCGGATTTCCCATAACCGTAGCATAGGTATCTTTCAGTTCTTGATCAAGCGTCTTAATCTTTTCTGAATCCTGTGTTTCATTCTGCATTTCATTTGACAGCTTAATGCGGATCATATTAAATTTTTCAATCAATTCCTGCAACTGCATATCTGCATCATTTGCAGCTTTTGCCGCCGCTAAAGCTTTGTATTGATCGCTTTCCTGAATTGCTTTCCCCATGTCCCTTGCCATTTTTTCTAAATCCATTTGTTTTTCCTCCTGTTTATTTATCTGGCACACGCTCTCCCAAGAGCGCCCAGTTTAAAGATTTTGTAACCTTTACTGTAACAAATTTCCCGATATCTTCCGGTTTGCCGTTATAGTCAACAATCATATAGCCATCATTTCGACCGGAATAATAAGCCGGACCTGACCTGCCCGGCCCGTCGACCAAAATGCGGTATGTTTTTCCAACGAAATTGCGATATCGCGCTGCGCCAATTTCTTTTTCAAGTGCGATCAGACGGTTAAATCGTTCCGATTTTTCTTCCTGCGAAGTAGGGTCTTCCATTGAGGCCGCCTTTGTCCCTATGCGTTTAGAATAAATAAAAGAAAAAAGAGAATCAAACTGCACTTCTTTTAACAACTGGAGCGTCCCTTCAAAGTCCTCTTCCGTTTCGCCTGGAAACCCCACAATAATATCGCTTGTAAAGGAAATGTCCGGGATCTTTTCTTTAGCATACTGGACAAGTTTCATATAATCCGCGACAGTATACCCACGATTCATCAATTTTAGAATGCGGTCACTTCCACACTGCACAGGCAGATGGAAATGTTTGCATACTTTATCACACGCCGCAATCGTATCAATTAACTCCAAAGTTGCGTCTTTTGGATGGGAAGACATGAATCGAATTCGGAAATCTCCCGGCACAGCATTCAGCATCCGCAGAAGCTTTGCAAAATTGATATCTTCCTCTAAACCCTTTCCATAAGAATTTACATTTTGGCCAAGCAAAGTAATTTCCTTGTATCCATCATCAACAAGCGAACGGAACTCCGCCAGAATATCTGCACTTTTTCTGCTCTTCTCACGCCCGCGTACATAAGGCACAATACAGTAAGAACAGAAATTGTTGCAGCCACTCATGATCGGCAGCCAAGCTTTAAAAGCTTGGTCCCGCCGGACAGGCAATCCCTCTGCAACACCTTCCCCAGTTTCCGAAATATTCTGGATATGCCTTTTTTCTGCTAAAACTGCATATAGCATCTCAGGCAGTTTGTTCAGCACATGCGGACCAAATAATAAATCCACATACGGATAGCTTTTCCTAATCTTTTCTGCAATATGCGGCTGCTGAACCATACATCCACATACACATAACACCAATTCGTCATCCCGCATACGCTGGTGCTTCATTGCGCCAATTGCGCCCAATACCCGATCTTCCGCATTCTCACGCACAGCACAGGTATTCAATAAAATCAAATTGGCATTTCGCACATCATCAGTAAAGCCATAGCCCATCTCTGCCAGCATACCCTTGATTTTTTCCCCGTCGCTTACATTCTGTTGGCATCCATATGTATGTACATATGCGAGCGGTATATTTTCCTGATAGCGCCGTTCTAAAAAGGAACGAACTAAGTCTACCGCTTCGCCATAAGAGACATTGGCCGTCGTTTGATTTTGTTTTATTTCTTTTTTCAATATAAAAAACGCTCCTGATTACATATTTAAGAGATTGGCCTTGTAAATGCGGCGATCCTATGGGACAATCAATCGTTGTTGTCTGTCGCGGCCTTCAGAGCCAATTCACCAAACATTTATATTATACCACATTCGTGGGATTTTGAAAACAAAAAATCGACATGTTTAAAAATCACATTCCTCTCTGCATCTGCGAAGTCAAAAAGCTCTCAACCTCTTTCCGCCCGGGGATAGAAACAGATGCCCCTTTAACCGATACCGCAAGGGCTGAAGCGGCAGATGCCTCTTTTAATGCCCATCCAAGCTCCTTTCCAGCAGAGATCGCTGCTAAAAAGAAACCGGTAAAGGTATCTCCTGCAGCAGTCGTATCGACTACCTCCGTATCAAAAATGCCATGGAAAGCACGTACTTTCCCGTCGTCTGCCATCGCGCCGTCTTTACCGAGCGTCAAAACAATTTTCGCATGGGGATATCGTATATGGATTTCATTTAAAATCCTGTCCGGCTCTTTCTCTTCTGAGAGGGCTGCCCCTTCAATTTCATTCACAAAAAACCAATCCACCAAATGCAGCGGCAGCTTTAACACTTCATTGTTAAACGGAGAAGGGTTAAATACCACCGTCATCCCCTTTTGCCGCCCCATTTCAATCAGTTCCCGCGTACAATTCAGTTCATTTTGCAAAAGCAGCCAATCCCCGCTGCTAAAACAGGAAAACACCTTTTCCAAATGTTCTTGTGTTACCTGCCGGTTTGTGCCGCCATAGAGTATGATGCAATTTTGTCCAGAAGGATCTACCTGAATAATAGCGCGGCCATTTGGCGCATTCTGCCGCATCAAAAATTCAGTACGGACGCCGGATGAGATAAGCAAATCGCTTAAAAACAAACCATCCGCGCCGACAAGTCCGGCATGATAGACTTCTGCCCCCGCCCGAGCCAGCGCAATCGACTGATTCAATCCTTTCCCACCGGGAAACTGTTCATATGAAATCGGCGATACCGTTTCACCCGGACGAACAAAATGTTCGACTGTATAGACATCATCGATATTTAAAGAACCAAAGTTTAAAATACGCACGGCTTACAAACTCCTTTCTTATGAAAAATCGCCGGAGAAGACATTCCCCCGGCGAATATTTTTCCACGAAACAGGCGTTGATACTCCTATATCCTCTTTTTCTATGATACAGTTTTCCTAAGCGCAGCTCACTCTATTTCTTGTGAAGAAAAATAGAGGTTGTCGCACTTATCATAGAAAAGATCAATCAGAACCTTAATCAGAGAAGCGAGCGCACCTGCCAATACAACAACACTGATGATTTTTGCAAATGTCTTCATAGAAAAAACACTCCTTTTTTCAATACTTCCCGATTTCTGTTTCTATCATATCAAAGATCAGCTGAAAATGCAAGTAGAGATACCGGCCTTTTTGTAAAACAAGCCCTTTTGTTTCAGCGAAAAATTTTTTGATACAAATTGTTTCGCTCCAAAATATACATGAGCAAAAGCCCTAAAACATAGCATACAACCAATTCGCCGACTCCTACAAGAGCAGCATTGATAGCAAAAAGCTCCCAGGTAAATGCACCTTCAAAAAAAATACAGATTTCAAGTCCTACAATCAAAGCATTTGCAAGAACCGGCGGCAGCGGGGCAAATACATAACGCACCCATCTTTTTTCACTTTTTCCAATACAGTACGTCATCACAGCAGCGATCAGTGTAGCCGCTGTTCCGAAAACGGCATCCAATCCTCCCGCAGGATTGATCCCCATAAAAAAACCAATCAGATTGGCTAAAGCACAGCCGACAGAAAGGCCTGGGACAGCAGAAGCAGTAAATACAGGAAGTATTGTAAGCGCTTCGCTTACACGGTACTGCACCGCGCCAAAAGACATAAAAAAGGTTGCAAACGTAATAGCGGCGTACAAACCTGCAATCATAGCGGCCTGCGTAAGTTTTCTGGTATTGTTCTTCATTTCAAAATTCCTCTCGTAGTTTTATTTTAAGTCAGGAGTTTGCGACTGACTACAGGAAAACTGCGAGAGACAGCATAACACAAAACAATGAAAAAATCCAGCAAAACGGCAAAATTTGTTTTCACCAATCCGCTGTCGCATTTTGCATACTTCGGTCATTCTTTTCGATCATATAGCCGAAACCATATTTTGAAATATTATTTTGCCATTTTCAAAGGAAAGCGCAACCTTTCCGGGCATAAGTGTGCCTTCGGCAAGACGAATCATCAATTCCCCTTCTAATTCTTGCCGGATGAAGCGCCGGATTGGCCGGGCTCCAAAGCTATTGCAATCCGAAAGCGAGGAGAGCTGATTTATGACATTTTCAGAAACCGCTATTTCAATGCCGCTTCGTTCCATCCGGCCCACAAATTCCTTTATTAGCTTTTTGGTAACGGAGCGTTTTCCCTCCGAATCAAGCTCCTTAAACGGAATAACATAATCAATCCGATTTAATAATTCAGACGGGAAATGCTTTGACAGTATTTTTCGAATGTCAGGATAAGATGCTGGGGTTAGAAAACCAGTCTGCGGCACCCGCTCATACAGGTTCGCCGTCAATACAACCATCACATTCGAAAAATCTGCGGTATGCCCTGCAGAATCCGTCAATTTCCCGTCCTCTAATATTTGAAGAAGCAGCCGCAAAACATTTGGATGCGCTTTATCCGCTTCGTCAAATAGCAGCAAGGAATATGGCCGGCTTCGGATCTTATTTACCAAAAAACCGTTTTCTTCAAACCCAACATAGCCGGGAGGCGCCCCTATCAGCCGTGACACCGTGTGCGGTTCTCCATACTCTGAAAGATCGATCCGAATAAAGCTATCCGGACTAAATAAAGCTTTTGCGGTAAGTTGTGCTGCAAATGTCTTCCCCACTCCGGTTGGGCCGTAAAATAAGAAAGAGGCAGCGGCTCCGGTTGTTTCTTCCGGATCATTCTGATACTGTAAAACCGCACGGAACAACGCCTTTTTTGCTTCCGGTTGCCCAAATAGGTTTTGATCCAAATAGGTCAGAAGTTTCTTTGCTTTTTCATATGGTGTACATTCCGGCGATATGGGGATTCCGGTTTTCTTTTCAAGTAAAAAAGAAATTTCTCTGTCGGAGACGACGATCTCTTCCTTTGTTTGAAGTCCTTTTGCATACAAATCAGCCGCTTCTGAAAGGTTCCCATCCTTTATAAGCCGTATCAAGGTATCTTCTGTCGTTTTCTGCAAAGACTGGGCGTTAGATTGCGTCACAGCCCTGCCGCATGCCTCATCGAGCAGGTCAATCGCTTTGTCAGGGAGACGGCGTTCAGGAAGATAGCGTTCAGACAGTGTCACTGCCTGACATACCGCAGCATCCGTGATGTGGACCCGATGATATTTTTCCAATGCGGGACGCAGGCCAAATAAAATTTTACTGGCAGCATCCCTTCCGGGTTCTTTTACTATAACCGGCTGGAACCGGCGCGCCAACGCCGCATCCGGTTCCATATATTTACGATACTCTGTTTCTGTTGTCGCGCCTATAATCTGTACGTTTCCGCGCGCTAAAACGGGCTTCAGCAAGTTAGCACAATCTGCACTTCCTTCTGAGGAACCTGCTCCCACAATCGTATGCACTTCATCGATAAACAGTACGGCTTGTTCTGCCTCGGCTTGCCGAAGGACACGTGTCAGCCTTTCTTCGAAATCCCCTCGATATTTTGCCCCTGCAAGCATACTGCCTAAATCGAGAGAAAGGAGCCGCCTTCCGCAGAAGCGTCCAACTCCCCCTTCACACAGCCGTTGTGCGATACCTTCTGCAATCGCAGTTTTTCCTACTCCCGGTTCTCCAAGAAGGCAAGGGTTATTCTTGCTCCGTCTAGCCAGTATTGCCAATACGGAAGCAATCTCCTCCTCTCTTCCGATTAAAGGATCCAGTTTTCCCGCCCGGGCTTGTGCCGTCAAATCGGTTGTATAAAGCGAAAGTTCCTTAGACACACGCGAAGAGGCTGTTTTTTTTCCGGCAAACGCTGCTTGCAGTGCACGGATTTCCGCTGCACAAGCATCTTTGACCTCAAGTGGATCTGTGCCGCAGTCCTGAATCAAAGATCCAGCTGTTTTCCCATTTTCAAGCAAAGCAAAAAGAAGATGAGCTGTTCCGGCGACCCCGCCGCTTCTTTCCGCCAATGAAAGGGTGTTTTGCAGGATATACTCCAGATCTGCACACTTTGCCTGTACGTTTTTTTCTGCCAGATCTTTTAACCGCTTTATAAGCTCTTCTGAACAAATGCCGTATTTTAAAAGCACGGCTGCTCCCACGCTGATATCTTCTGCAGCAATACCACATAGAATACATGCATCGAACATCGTATTGCACTGATAAGTTTGCGCGAGTACCTGTGCTTTTTTCAGTGCGTTTCGCGCAGGGACTGTAAATTGTTTTTCTTCATACAAAGCTATCAGCTCCTTTTTCCTTACTCAAGTATGGACTGAAAAGACGCTTTTCAATCACAGTAACACCCCTGCCTCCTCATACATAGTATGGGATGTAAAAACCCAAAGGAGGATTTGATACTATGTGTGGTAACAATGGTTTTGGCGGCAACTGCAGCTGGATTCTGATCATCATTCTGCTTCTCGTCTGCTGCGGCGGATGCGGCGGATATGGTGCCTATAACAACAACGGCTGTGGCTGCAACAACGGCTGCAATAGCACCTGCTGCTGATCGCTGAGATCGGAGTCTTGCAGCTTCATCAAAAGCTGTAGGAAATCATGATAACATAAGCGAAAGCTTATGCGGATGCTCCAAAGACCGGAGCAGATTCCCGGAGAGCGGCTTTTTAGCCGCTCTCCTTTTTTATATGCAGAACAAAAGCTTAATTTGCCAATGCCAAGCCTATACGATATAATAGAAAAAAGATAATTTGCAAAGGAAGTTATTGCATGCGGATCGCACATACTGCAGACTGGCATATTGGTAAAATGCTGTGTGAATACTCCCTGCTCAAAGATCAGGAAGCGTGCTTATTCGAATTTTCCAATCGCCTTCATACACTTAAAGTAGATGCGCTGATCATCTCAGGCGACCTTTACGACCGCTCTATCCCGTCTGCCGAAGCAGTTTCACTGCTGGACAGGCTATTTTACCATTTAACTGAAGAATGCGGGATAGAAGTGTTCGCCATTGCTGGAAACCATGACTCGAGAGAGCGGATTGATTTTGGAAGCCGCTTAATGCATTCTGCCGGACTTCACCTTGTTGGTTCTGTCCGTCTGCCTGCTTGCTCGTTTGATTTAAAGAAAAACGATGAGCTTCTTACATTCTGGATGCTTCCTTACTTCGAGCTGCATCATATCCGTGCGTTGTTTCCTGAGGTGCAGCTTAACAGTCTGCAAGATGCATTTACATTTTACATTGCGCAAATCCGGCAGCAGATGGATCGCTCCCATCCGCATATCCTTGTCGCACACGGCTTTTTTACTGCCGGGTATGCCGAACATGAAAAAGCTGTAGGAGGAAGCGAACATCTTGTTTTGCACGATAATCCTTTTGACTATGTTGCGCTTGGACACTTACATGCACCTCAAACCGCCGGCGGAAAAACAATACGGTATGCCGGTTCCCCCCTTAAATATTCGATTGACGAGGCCGCACAAAAAAAGCAGTTCCTTGTTGTCGATTTTCAAGACGGCGTATTGCGGGAAATCCGGCAGGAACCTTTTTCTGCATCCAAGGACGTGCAAATCATCCGAGGCTCGCTCGATTCCCTCTGTGATAATAACGCTCATACGAACTGTCAGGATTATGTTTTTGCAGAGCTTACCGACGATCATATCCGTGTGGGGGCTATTCAGCGGCTCAAATCCGTCTACCCCAATGCTCTTGGCCTAAAATATATCAATCTTCAAAACCGCGTCCCAGCCCCCGTTGCCGCAGCCCCTACGGCTTTAAAAACAAAAACGCAGGATTTGTTCGCCGCTTTTTTTCAATCGGTTATGAACCGCAGTCTTTCCGCTGAAGAACTTGCTTATCTCAATAAAGCGGCAAGCAATACAGAAGGGATGAAAATACATGATACCGGTTCGGCTTGAGTTTTCTGCTTTTGGTCCGTTTCCTGAAAAGCAGGTAGTAGATTTTACAAAATTTGATGACGACCGTCTTTTTCTTATTACAGGGCCGACAGGAAGCGGTAAAACGACCATTTTTGACGCGCTGACCTTTAGTTTATATGGAGAAGCCAGCGGCAGCCTTCGTGAAAAAACAACGCTGAAAAGCGATTTTGTCGGTGAAAATGGTCTTTGTTATGCATCCTTTACTTTTTTGATACACGGAACGCAATATACCGTTCGCCGGATGCCGCAGCAGCGCTGCCCTAAGCAGCGCGGGCAAGGTTATAAAGATCAGCCGGCCGACGCAGTGCTCTCAGATGAAAACGGCGTTATTTGTACTCATATTGGCCCTGTTAACCAAAAAATTGAAGAACTGATTGGTCTGAATTCGGAACAATTCCATAAGATTGTCTTACTCCCGCAAGGAGAATTCCGACGTTTCCTTTCGGATAAATCTGATGCAAAACAAGAAATTCTGCGTCACATTTTTTCGACAGACACACTTCGCATTTTTACAGAACATTTAAAGGAAAATGTCTCTTCTCTTACGGCCGAATATCAGGATATCCTTTCCCAATGCTCTGCTTTCCTCCATACAATTCAAGCCGATTCAGATTGTATGCTTTCCCGCCTCACAGCCTCTGACACACCCGATTTTCGCGCCATCCTTACTGCATTGACAGAACAAAACGGAAAAGATGCGCAGCATCTGAAACAAACGAAAAATCAGTTTATGCAGGCATCAGCAGCCTATGATTCGATTAATCTGGATCTTGCCAAAACAGAAAACACTCTTCTGGCGCAGTGTCGGAAAGCAAGAGATGAATTTAAAGAAATGGAGCGTCATAATGCAGAATGGGCGGAACGCCGAAAACTGCTGGAAGCTTTAGAAAAAGCAGAACCTGTGGCACAAAAAGAACAAGAATATAAAGAATTAGAGCATGAAATCATATCGTTAACGCAGTCGATTGAAAAAGCAAAATGTGCACTTGCATTAAAAAACAATGCGTTTATTTCAGCGCACGCAGAATATGAAGACGCGAAAAAAAATGCGGATAGTGCCGCTGAAAAGAACAAACAGATCCCGATTTTAGAAGCACAGCTAAAAAAATACAAAGAGCTGGAAATGAAAGAAAAAGAGTGCGCCGACTTAAAAGAACAGTTAAAAAAGCAAGAGAGAATTCAAAAAACTTTATCATCTGCCATGCTGTGGTTCACTGCAAAAGAGGCTCTGGACGCAGTCTTGAAAAAAAAGCAGACGTCTGAACGCTTTTTTGATACCCTCCATGCTTACCAGTCTGCTTGCGTTGCCGCGGCTGCCTCTGCAAACGATGCCGCTGCGGCGCTTTCCCACTATATTGCAGCACAAGCGCCCTTCTTAGCGGAAAAGCTCCGCGACCACGAACCTTGCCCTGTCTGCGGGTCAACCATCCATCCCGCTCCGGCTCGGCATGGATCTGCTTTAGGTAGTAAAGTACAATATGAACGGCTCAAGCAAGCAGAGACAGAAGCTGTAAGAAAGCGGGAACGGCTTTTTCAAGAACTCTCGCAATACCTTTCGGATGAAAATGCCGGAAAAGATCCCCTTACCTGTACCGCATCAGAAGAAAAAATATGCCGCGCACTTTGCAAGGAATATACAGACCGCCGGCAAGAGCTTTCCTCTTTTCAAATTCCTAAAACTTTGCAAGCGCTTTCCTTCGATGAACTTCGCACACAGGCAGACGGCTGTTCTCAAGAATGCCAGCAGATGCAAGGTAGGCTTTCCGCTGTAATAGAGCAGCAGGCGCTCCTTGCTGCCGAACTTCCTGACAATATGACCGCACCTGTGCTTGCTGACCGTATTCTTTTGCTAAAGCAGCAAAATGAAAATGCCTTAAAAGATTTACAGAAAGCTGTTGATACTTTGCATGATGCTCGTCTGTCTGTTGTGCGCACACAAGAACAGCTTGAAATTTTTACAAAACAGCTGGAAGAAAAGCGCGTCCTCTTTAAACGGAAAGAATCGGATTTCATGCAGCTTATGCAAGAAGCCAGTATAACGGAAAAGAAGTATCGATCCCTGCTTTCCTTCCTTCCGGAACTTCCAAACCGGCGTGAAGCACTGCAACGTTATAAAATCGAGTATCGAACCAAACGGAACGCCTTACAGCGTCTGGAGGAGCAAACCGCGGATTTGAAAGAGCATGATCTTAATCAAATGACAAAGCGCAAACAAGATGCACAAGACGTCCGGGATGCCCTGCAAAAAGAATACAACCGGAATGCGCAGCGCCTTCATGCAAATCAGGCTGCTGCAGAGTCATTAACGGCTTGCATCAAAGAAGAGGAAACCAAACGGCGTTCTTTGGAGCAGGCACGCTTTCTTTATGAAGTGGCTCGCGGCGACTACAGCGGAAAAGTCAATTTTGAACGGTATGTTCTCGCTTATTATTTTGAAAATGTAATTCGGACAGCCAATCTTCGCCTTGAACAAATTACGAATTCACGCTATACTTTAGTCAGACGTTCTCAATCGAAGGGCAATCGTACTGCGGGTCTGGATTTAGATATTTTTGACGCATACACGGGTATTTCGCGCAATGTGGACACTCTTTCGGGAGGAGAGAGCTTTAAAGTTGCGCTCTCCCTTGCATTAGGACTTGCCGACACGATAAGTGAAAGCTCCGGCGGAATTGAGCTGAATACCATGCTGATCGATGAAGGCTTCGGTTCTCTTGACAGTGAGTCTCTTGATGCAGCCATCAATTGCCTGTACAGCTTGCGTGCAGACGGCAGGTATATTGGTATAATCTCACATGTAAACGAGCTAAAAGAGCGGATCCCTCAGCAAATCCGTGTTATACCGGGCATAAACGGCAGTACTATCGAGGAGGATGCCTTATGAATCGGAAGAAAAGTATTTTTCGCCGTATTTTTCAGTCGCCTTTCTTTTGTGCATTCTGCATTTGCTTATTGTCCGTCTGTTTTGCTGCGTTTTTAACTTCCGGCATACTGCCTCAACCAAATGATAATGCATACTATGCCTCTTCCCGCGCAGTTATGGTAAATATTAACGAAGCGGATATCGCAGATCTTACACTGTTAGACGGCATCGGATATGCCCGCGCAGAAGATATTATTCGCTACCGGCAGGTTCACGGCAATTTCCGTCAGCCGGAAGATATCATGGACGTTCCTGGAATCGGCGAAGGCATCTATCGCAGAATCCGGAATCAAATACAAGTATAAAGGAGAGATACCACAATGACGGTCACATTAAAAAACGACAAACTGACAGCAAAAATTGATTCAAAAGGTGCTGAGCTGTTATCCCTTGAAAAACAACAAACCGAATACATGTGGCAAAAAGATCCGGCTTTTTGGGGGAAAACTTCTCCGGTTTTGTTTCCGATTGTCGGCAATTTACGAAATGACACCGTGACGTTTCATGGCACCCCCTATACCATACCCAAACACGGGCTTTGCCGTACGGCAGAGTTCCATGTCGATTCTGTTTCCCAAACCGATGCTGTTTTTTCCTATTCCTATAACGACGAAACACTCACACATTATCCATATCGTTTTAAACTGATCCTTGCTTACCATTTAAATGAAACTGCACTAACTATTACTTATACAGTTGAAAACCTTGACAGCCAAGAAATCGATTATTGCTTTGGTGCACATCCTGGCTTTAATGTCCCGCTTGAAAAAGACGGCGTTTTTGAAGATTATTGTATTGAATTCAGTTCGTATGAACCGGACGGCTGCCCTGTTTTCGACTTCGAACAGAATCAAATCAATATGGCGAATCGGATAGACTTGATGAACGGTTCCAAAAAACTGATGCTCCGTTACTCTTACTTTGATAACGACGCCCTTATTTTTGACAAGGTGCATTCGGATTCCGTCAAGCTTTACAGCACAAAAAGCGGAAAGGGAGTCGAAGTTTCATTTGGAGATTTCGATTTTATCGCATTTTGGACTCCTATAAAAATGGGAGCACCTTTTTTATGTATTGAGCCGTGGTGTGGTATGGCGGTTTGCTCTGATGAAGGTGAAACGTTCGAAGAGAAACGCGGCGTTAAGCATTTGACGGTTGGGGAAAAGCAGTCTTATCAAATGACGATTCGTCCATTATAACACGCTGCAGACAGAACAAAGAATAGCTGTTCTTCAGCAGCAGTAAGGAGGACTTTTTGTTATGTCGGAAAAACCAATGTATCTTTTAAGCTATGACCATGGCGGATACATTTTATGGGGACCGGATTTTGCGGCTTCTATGAAAAGTGCAATTGAATGGATGGAAAAATATCCGAAATTTAAAACCGGATTGGACAATGAAGCATATTGCTATGATCGATATGCACAAGAGAATCCTGAAATCATTAAAGAAATTCAAAATACTCTATCCCGCTTTGACGGTCGTTTTTCCATCGGTTCCTCTTCTTATGGACAGCCTTTAGCCGTATTTATTAACGACGAAAGCAACGTTCGACAAATTACAGAAGCAGTACGCGCCGATCTCAGGCATTTTGGTATTCGGCCATTTGTTTATGCCATCAGCGAACATGCGTATCATAGCCAAATCCCGCAGCTTATTTTGCAGGCGGGCTATCGTATGGCGCTAATGCGGACGCATTTTCAAATGTACGGCTATAATCCTACTTATGATTCAGCCTTTGGTATCTGGTACGGAGAAGATGGCTCCGGTATTCCCGCTATTCCTACCTATACCGGGCAAGGGGCACATTTCGGTTCTACAACAATGGATAATTATATTTTGACTCGTTGGCCCCGTGCGTGGGATGAACCGATAGAAGATTTTGAAGAAAAATTCCGTCATATTGAACCCTTGCTTGCTTCCCGGTATGATGACGCTGTCCAACGTTGTGAAGAGATGACGGCGCATGTTGAAAAGATAGAACGATATCATTGGGTCACTCTGGAAGATTTATTTGATATCTATGCTTCCTGCGCAGATTCTGATGATGCGTATCGGCCCCGCGCAAATGAGTTTAAGGTCAGAATGCCGTGGGGATATTGCGGCAATCGTATTTTCAACGACTGCCGGAAAGGAGAGGTGCTGGCAGCACAAGCGGAGCGCCTGAATGCATTGGCAGCGCAGATCGGATTTGTGCCGGAAGAAGAATCCATTTCGAAAATGTGGAAAAATCTCATGATAGCACAACATCATGATGTACAGATCTGCGGCCTCTTGGAAGAGGAAAAAGAATTCATTACTACATGCTGCGCCAATGGGGAAAAAGCCAAAAAGGCTGCGTTGGATTACATCGCTTCCCAGATGAGGGCTACAGATAATCCCTGCGTTTTATCTGTAAATGTGTCGGATAAGGCACAGCGTGAATTGCTTGAAACGAAAATTTCGGTTAAGCATCCCCACAAAACACTTCAATTTTCAGCATATTGCGGTGAAGAAAAGATCCCTTGCGGTTACGACGTTACCGCCAGAACATCTGAAGGCATCCCAACAGCATACAGTATACGTTTTCAGGCAGAAGTCCCTCCTATGACTGCAAAAGTATATGAAATCCGTTCAGAAGAACCGGACGAGCAGCAAAGTGATGATACTGCTACCTACCAAAACAATATTCTCCTGACGGAATATTATGAAATAGAACTTGGAAACGGTGGGATCATCTCAATAAAGGACCGGCATACGAAAAAAACGCTTTTGGACAACCCAGAAGAAGGATTCCTTTTCGCCGGTATTATTGCGGATCAGCCTGCATACAGCCATGGATGCTGGTTTGTTTCCTGCAAACCCATGATAACAAAGGCGTTGTTTCAGGGTGAGATCGGCGGAATCCCTTGCCGGTTCTCCTTGATATGCAAGGCTGGGGATTCTTTGCTTTACTGCCGCGCTACATTTGAACATGATGGCGAACATATTGGGGTTGGGCGGACTTTTGATGCGTTCCGTGATAATACAAACGGATTTGTGCATGAAGAAAAGCTTCGCTTTATCATGCGCGTACCTTTCGAAGGGAATATATACGGCTGGCGTGACCGTCCCTTCCTGATTGCCCCGACTGACGACGCTTATATTGAAGGCATCAACTGGGCGGCTGCGGGCAACGATACGTTAGCCATGGCCGTATACAATCGCGGATCTATGTGTCTGACACGTGAAAGCGACAATATCCTATCAATCCCGCTTGCCTATGCCAATGCATACGCATGGGGTGAGAAGCTCCTGTTTGGGACATATACGCATGAATTTGCACTGCGCCCGCTAACCGGTGGCTTTCATGCCGCGCAGCTGCATTCCGAAGCCCTCGCATACACATACCCGCTGATCAGCCAAACAATGCAAGGAAAGCAAGACGGCAAAACGCAGCTTTCTCTTCTTCCAATTGAAACAAGCCATAACGTACGAATGAGTGCCTGTTATACAGAAGACAGAAAGCTGTTACTGCGTGTGTATGAATTGGAAGGCCGGCACGGGACAGTGCAAATTTCCGGATACCGTCTTACTCCCTGCGATTTATTTGGAGAAGCAGCGGGACCTGCTGAAAGTTGTGGACAGCTTTCGCCGTATCAGATTCAGACGTATCTTTTGGAAAGAGAATGCTATTCTTTATAAACAGCATATATTGCAGGATTGGTTTCCTACAAAAACATCGAAAGCTTCTTAAGTCGCTTTTCACTGTATGCTTTGTGCTGAAATCAAGAAAAGCGGCTGTATCAAAAGACGAATAAGAACAAACGAAAAAACAAAACACAGTGCAATGGAAAGCCCTCATTTGGCCTATGTAAAGCAAGAAATAACAGGCGGTTATACTCCTTTTCAGATGAGTATAACCGCCTGTTTTGCAGCAGCCTTTTTAACTTTTTAAATGGTAAAAAGAAAATCAGATTTTGACCGAACGATACGTGTCCTTATTTATAAGCCCTTTGAATAAGCTTGCTAATTTATCCATGTTTAAGTTTGAGAAAACATTTTCTTATACAGCATCGGTAAATTAGGCGATCAAGCCCAATATCTTTTTCTCAAAACACGGCAGGTCTTTTATTCCCGCTCTGCATCACGATGTGCTATATCACACAATACAGTTTCTTTCAATTCTTCAACATTGGAAAACCTCTTCTCAGGACGGCTCATATGCAGGAGCTCTACAGAAGCTGTCTGCCCATAATAGTCCCCCTCTGCACAGAGCATATATGTTTCAGCTAACGGTTCCCGCTGCCCCTCTATTGTCGGTTTTACCCCAATATTGGTAATTGAACGATGCGTTTCTCCGCCAATATGTGTGACACTTGAATACACGCCGAATTTCGGGAGCAGCAGCCCTTTCCACAAACGTTGATTAAGTGTCGGAAACCCGAGCGTCCTTCCCAAACTTCTCCCATGTATAACCGTTCCGTCTATTGTATACCGATAACCCAGCAACGCATTTGCACGCACCATATCTCCAGATAAGATGGCCCGCCGGATTTCACTTGAACTTACGGTAATACCGTAAGCTTCGCAGCGCGGTACAACTATCAGGCGAATACCGCAAGCAGCGCACCACTGCTGAAGCAGCGCAGTATTTCCTTTTGCGCCTTTGCCAAAATGATAATCATATCCGCAGGCCAATACCCGTGCGCACAGTTTCTTGCGTAAAATTTCTTCAAAAAATTCCTCTGCCGTCAACATGCCGATATCAGAAAAAGATGGGGAAAACATTTGTCTGATACCAAGCGCCGCAATACGCCGCCGTTTTTGTTCTTCTGTTGTAAGTAATCCGCTCCCTGCTTTACTTATCGGAAGAGACGTATCCGCAGAAAAAGTCAAAACTGTCGGAATGCATTCTTCTTGTTCCAATACAGCACGGATAACCTGTACGTGTGCCGTATGTACGCCGTCAAAAAAACCGAGCGCTACCGCAGAGGCCTCTGCTTGTTGTGGGATATCACGATAATACTGCAAAAACGCGTTCACCTCATTTTTCTATAAACATTTTCTCAATCCGAAGGGAATCATCCGAATGATCAAGCGAAGCTAAACCCAAAAACGTTTTGTCCGGGCCGTAAACACGGTGCATAGTATCAACAGGTTTATGATTAACACGATGCAAATCCAAACGTACGCCGTTTTTAAATTTCACTGCCTGTACCTCGTTGAGGCAAATGCGCGGCAGATGATAAAATAAATGATCCACCGGTTGCAGCTTAGATTCAAGCTCTCCTTTTTCTGTAAGCTCCTGCGCTTCGCTAAGCGTAATGCATTCATTTAAAGTAAAGCCACATGCCTTTACACGGACGAGACCGGTCATCACCGCACCGCATCCAAGCGCCGTGCCAATATCACTGATGATGCTTCGGATATATGTACCTTTCGAACAGCTGACAGCCAAAACCCCTGTTTGATCTTTTTCATTAAAAGCGGTACATTCCAGTTGTGTGATGCGGACTTTGCGCGGCGGGCGTTCCACCTCTTTTCCCTGCCTAGCAATGTTATAAAGGCGCTGCCCATTTATGCGGACAGCGGAATACATGGGCGGAATCTGTTCAATTTCTCCTGTAAAGCGGGGAAGAATCGCTTGAATCTCCTCAATTCGCACATGGGCTTCCCTGACTTTTTTTATCGTTCCCCAGCAGTCCAGCGTATCCGTCTCTTTTCCCAGTGCAAAAGCTGCCTCATAGCATTTGCTGTCATCCGGCAAGAGATTGCAGGCTTTCGTCGCTGCGCCAAGGAAGATCGGAAGCACACCCGTCGCCATCGGATCAAGCGTTCCGGAATGCCCAACCCTTTTGGTTTTCGACATACCCCGAATACGTGCAACTACATCAAAAGAGGTGTACTCCTGCGGCTTGTTAATGCATAAAATCCCGTTCATCTTCTTTTCCTTTATTTCATCTTATTCCAATTCTTTTTTCGCTGCTGCAAGCAGCTTTTCAACTGCCTCTTCATATGGACATGCAGTCCGGCACCCAGCAGCCCTAAGGTGGCCACCGCCGCCAAATACCGCACAAATAGCGGCCGCATCTGCCTTTTGTGCCGTGCGGACAGAAATTTTATACTTTCCATCCTGTTGTTCACGTAAAGTGATGCCAACTTCAACTCCTTCAATCATGCGCGGCAATGCCGCAAGACCCTCTAGCTCAGATTCCTGTGCACCTGTATTGTGCAGCATCTCCTGTGTGATACAAGCCCACGCAATTCTGCCGTTTTCGGCAAATGAAAGCGTGTCAAGCACCTGTTTTTCAATCTCTATGCGTGCTCTCGATTTCGTATCAAACAGTTCGCGGTTGATTCTTACATAATCTGCACCCGCCTCAATCAAATCGGCAGCAATTTGATGTGTGCGTGCAGTTGTATTGGGATATTTAAAACACCCACTGTCCGTCGCTATCCCAGTATATAAGCACGAGGCAATGCGTCCGGTGATGGGAACATCCATCTCCCGGATCACAGCATATAACAGTTCACATGCCGCAGCCGCCTGATCGTCAACTAAAGTCTCCTTGGCATATCCCTCATTCATACGATGATGGTCAATACACAAATCCACGCGCAACGCATAATCAGAAAGCGCTTTTCCCAGCAATTCTCTGGAGGCAACATCCACCGCTACGATAAAAGACGGCTCAAAAGATACGTTCTTCTCGCCATCGGACAGATATGCAAATTGCGGAGGGATTGGATCGCCGCATATCACTTGTGCGGTTTTATTTTGGGCATATAGCGCATAAAGGAGCGCATAAGCGCTCCCCAGCGTATCCCCGTCCGGGCTTTTATGTGACAAAATCAAAATGCGGTCCTGCGATAAAAGCCGCTGAGCAGCCTGCTGTATGGTAATCCGCATATGAATTCCTCCTCTTCTCCTTCCGGGTATTTTGATTTTTTAGAACAAATCATCATCTTCTGAATCCAACGCATCGTGAGACGCCCATTCCGGATGCGCACGGTTTTCTTCTTCCAAAATCCGATTTATATTTGCACTGTACGCAATCGAATCATCAGCAACAAAGTGAAATTCCGGTGTTTTCCGCAGATGCAGGCGTCCAGAGATCGTTCGCCGAATAAATCCAGCTGCACTTTTGAGTCCAACTACGGATTCTTTTGTTTTTTCTACCCCTTCAACTGCGCTGACATAAACTTTACAGTGCGATAGGTCGCTTGAAAGATCAATTTTGATGATACTGAGCATTGGCGAGACACGCGGGTCTTTTATCTCCCTAAAAATGCCGACCAGCTCTTTTCGGATATCTTCAGAAATCCGTCCAATTTTTATAGAAGCCATCTTCCGCTCCCTTTCTTTTTACAGCAAGACGAATTAATCCCTATATTCCTCAATAATGAAGGATTCAAAGATATCGCCTTCCTTAATATCGTTGAATTTCTCCAGCCCAATACCGCATTCATAGCCTTGTGACACTTCTTTGGCGTCATCCTTAAACCGTTTAAGTGAAGCAATTTTATCTTCCGCCAGAACGATTCCGTCGCGGACGACGCGCAGCAGCGCATTTCTTGCTACTTTTCCTTCCAGAACATATGCGCCTGCAATAGTGCCGACATTTGAAATTTTATATACGGCACGTACTTCTGCACGTCCCAGTTCAACTTCACGGGTCTTAGGTGCGAGCATTCCTTTCATCGCCTGCTTGACATCGTCAATCGCATCATAAATGATACGGTATAAGCGAATCTCAACGTCATCCTGCTCTGCAGAGTCGCGGACCGTCTGGTCGGTGCGGACATTAAACCCGATAATGATCGCACCGGATGCCTGCGCCAACATAACGTCAGATTTGTTGACTGCACCAACGGCACTGTGTATAACCCGTACACGTACCTCATCATTGGACAGTTTTTCGAGTGACTGTTTCACAGCTTCGGCTGATCCTTGTACATCGGCTTTTACGATAATAGGAAGCTCTTTCATCTCGCCTTCTGCTATCTGGCTAAAGAGATTGTCAAGCGTTACCTTTTGATATTGCTTAAATTGTTCTTCCTTTTGATTGTACTTACGCTGCTCTACCAATTCACGGGCCAGGCGCTCATCCTCAACAGCATTAAAAATATCTCCGGCAGCCGGTACTTCTGCAAGACCTGTGATTTCTACAGGCGTACTTGGGCCTGCCTCCTCTACCGGCTGGCCTTTATCGTTAAGCATAACGCGGACATGCCCTACGCTCATTCCCGCAATAATAACATCCCCAACGTGCAGGGTGCCGTTTTGTACAAGCAGTGTCGCAACCGGGCCGCGGCCTTTGTCAAGCCGCGCTTCCACAACAGTGCCTTTTGCCAAACGGTTCGGGTTTGCTTTTAAATCTGCAACTTCTGCAACAAGATTTACGTTTTCAAGAAGGTCGTCAATCCCTTCACCTGTCAGCGCAGAAACCGGGCAGCAAATTGTATCTCCGCCCCATTGTTCCGGTACAAGGCCGTATTCGGTCAGTTCCTGCATAACCTTATCTGGATTAGCATGCGGCTTGTCGATTTTATTGATGGCTACAATAATAGTAACCCCTGCGGCTTTTGCATGATTAATCGCTTCAACGGTCTGCGGCATGATGCCATCATCCGCCGCAACAACTAAAATAACGATATCCGTAACTGCCGCACCACGTGCACGCATTGCAGTAAACGCCTCATGGCCGGGTGTATCCAGAAATGTTATCCGCTTTCCTCCCGCTACTACGGTGTAGGCACCAATATGCTGTGTAATGCCGCCTGCTTCGGTGGCAGTAACGGAGGAATGACGGATTTTATCCAGCAATGACGTCTTGCCATGGTCGACGTGCCCCATGACTACCACAACCGGGCTTCTCTCCTCCAACATTTCGTCAGTGTCTGCACTGTCGTCAATCAAACGTTCTTCTATAGTGACGACAACCTCTTTTTCAACTTTAGCGCCCATTTCTTCTGCTACAATCGCAGCAGTGTCGAAATCGATCACCTGATTCTGCGCAGCCATAACGCCCAGTCCCATCAGTTTTTTTATCACGTCAGAAACTGTTGCTTTTAAACGGCTTGCCAATTCAGAGACCACAATCTCATCCGGGATCATCACCTTAAGCTGCTGTTTCCTTGCGCGTTCCAATGCCAAACGCTGTAGCTTTTGCGCTTCTGTCTCCTTTTTCGTAGAATAGCGCTGCTTTGCGCGTTGCTGGGACTTTTGATTGATTTTCTGTTTACGCTGAAAACTGTCGCTGCGTTTGTTCTGCTGCGGCGCAAGCTGGTCATAATGCTCATTATACTTATCTAAATTCACATCAACAGTACGAGTATCCACACGGCGCACCACCTGCTCCGTCGGGCCATCCTGCTTGCGTCCGGATCTCTGCGCCATTTGCTGTGCAGGGCTTAAATGCTGCGGCTTTTGCTGACGGCTTTGCTGATTCCGCTCGTTTCCTTGTGTTCCACGGCTGTCTTTGCGGTCATTCCGGTCGCCAAAATTTTTGCGTTCTGTACGAGTATCAGAACGGGTTTCGTTTCTTCCATCGGTAAAGTTTTTATGCTCGCTATGGTTCGTATTTCCGCCCTGCTGCATTGTATTGCCCATACGTTCACGGCCGTTATCCCGCCGCTCAGCATGTTCTTCATGCGCTTTTTTCTGATCGGCAGCCTTCGTCTGTACCGTCTGCGGTTTCGGCTCCTCTTGCTTTTTTTCTGCAGCCTTTTCCTGCTTTTCCTCTTCTGTTCTTTCTGGTTTTTTTGCTGATTCTGGTTTCTTTTCCTCTTTTTGAATTGCTTCTTTCTCTATTTTTTTCTCCTGCTGTATAGCAGTTTTGTTCTCTTGAACCGGTTTTTCCTTCGGCTTTTCTGCGGAAGCAAAATATGCATTAAAATCCGAAACTGCATTTTGAGATGTAAAATATTCAAAAATAACGTTCAATTCTTCTTCCGTCAATACCGTATTCGGTTTTTTGGCCCCTTCACTTATTCCTTCCAGTACTGTACTAACTTCTTGAACTGTACTTCTAAAATCTTTTGCCACATCACTTAACTTGTATTTTGGTACCATTCTGTAATCCTCCTAATTCGCCCTGTTCAGCGGACATGTCTTTTATAAACTTTTCACCGAGAGACTGGTCCGTTATACACATAACACCGACCGGTTTTCTGGTAATTTGTCCGATTTGTTCAAAAGAATGCGGGATCAAACAAAATGCTGCACCGAATTTCTCCGACAAAAAGCGCATCTCCTTTTGCGTCTTTTCAGAGAGCTGCGCAGAAAGAACAACGATTACCGCACGACCTGCCTTCAGCGCTTCTTTTGTAGCATCTGTCCCCAAATTCAATGCACCCGCTCGTTTGCAAAGACCGATATCTTGCAGCAACCTATCCATTCTGCATAAGCTCCTGTTCCATCTGATCGTAAACCTCTTCCGGTATTTTGCAGGAAAGTGCCCGTTCAAACCCTCGTGATTTTCTTGCCTTTTGCAGACAGGAAAGCTGAGGGCAAATATATGCGCCCCGTCCGGCCTTTTTTCCAGTTAAATCAAGAGAAACTTCACCGTCTTTATTTTTCACGACACGTACAAGCTCTCGCTTGTTTTTCATTTCTCCGCACCCCATACATTTCCGGAACGGTATCTTTCGATTTTGCATTTGTTTCCCCCTCTAAAAATCATCTGTACTTTGCTTAGACCCTTCTTATTCTATCTCCTGAACCAGCTCATCCTTCTGGGGCAGCACTTCTTCCAAAGCTTCCTCCTCCGGTTCCTCCGGAATATCGCTGCTGACAGGGCGGATATCAATTTTGTATCCGGTAAGCCGCGCCGCAAGCTTAGCATTTTGTCCCTTATTGCCGATCGCAAGCGACAGCTGATCGTCTGGTACTATCGCGCGGCAGGAGCGCTCCTCCGGATTCAAGATATCCACACGGATAACGGAAGACGGAGCCAAAGCGGCCGCAATAAACTCCGCCGGATTCTCACTGTATTTGATGATATCAATCTTTTCCCCGTTCAATTCACGCACAATGCTCGCTACACGGGAATTTCGCTGTCCAATGCATGCGCCTACTGGATCGACATTGGGGTCTTTGCTGTAAACTGCTATTTTGGTCCGTGAACCTGCTTCGCGTGAAATAGATTTTACCTCAACGGTCCCTTCAAAAATTTCCGGAACTTCCATTTCAAACAGCCGTTTGACCAATTCTTTATGTGTACGCGTCACTTTAAGCGAACAGCGCCGATCCCCGTTTATGACATCGCTTACATATACTTTTATATTATCGCCTTCATGTAAAACCTCTCCGGGAATCTGCTCGCTTGCAAAAAGCATTGCTTCGTTTTTATCAATTGATACGGTGATATTTCCTGTCCGAGGTTCAATTTTCTGAACGCGCGCATTCACAATTTCGTGCAGCTTGTTCTGATATTGTTCCATCAGCTGCGCCTTAACTGCATCATTAATCCCTTGGTGGATCAGGTTTTTTCCGGACAAAGCCGCAATACGACCGATCTGCTTCGTATCAAGCTTCGTACTAAGCTTACCGCCTACACGCACGCGCTTATTTTTTTCCAGCGCATCTGCAAGGCTGATTTGTGTGGTTGGATCTTCCACCTCTTCAACGATATCTTTGACAATCGCTACGCGAAATTTGCGCTCTGTGTTGTCAATTTCAACCTCAACATTATCTTCACCGACATTATAATACTTCCGCACCGCTACCGCAATTGCGTTTTTAATACTGTCAATAACAGCCTCCGCTTTGACACCTCTCTCCCGCTCAAGCGCTTCAAGCGCTTCAAACAGATCGTTGTTGTTTACCATTTTAAGCCATTCCTTTCTATACTGCTGGTCAAATTTCATATCCAATGATTAAAAAGCTGCAAACAGCCGTACCACTGCAACATCGCTCAATCGGAACGCATATTCCCCATCTTCTGCCGAAAGATATACTGTCGAATCTTCCATATTGGAAAGGACGCCTGTAAAGTCTTTTCTTCCATTATAAGGGCGAATCAAACGCACTACGATTTGCTGTCCTTTGCAAGCGTCAAAATGCCAATCCTTTGTAAGCTCGCGCTCTATCCCCGCAGAGGAAACTTCCAGACAATAGCTCTGCTCAATAGGATCTGTTTCATCAAGCTTTTTGTCCAGTGGGCGCGACATCGCTTCACAGTCGTCAATTGAGACGCCGCCCTCTTTATCGATGATGACCAAAAGCACCCACATTGCACCTTCTTTTTCAAAGCGGACATCCCATATCGTAAGGCCCAGCTCATCGGCAATCGGTTTGGCAAGCCCATATACAAATTCCGCAGTCTTATTCGTACTTCGTTTCACGCACTATCCTCCTATTAACAAACGAAAGACTGGGAAGCTTCCCAGTCTTTCTACCTTTCTTTATTACTCATTACTGTATCATAGTATATCACAGTCTCATTAAGATTGCAACTGTTTTTTTCAATTCATCCATATTTCAAGCATTGCTGAGAAGATCCGTGTTTTGCGGCCCGCCATCATGCGATTTCCCTTATCAAAACCACACACAAGCTATCTAACTGAGCTTTTCCAGCCTTTTCGAAGAAATTCGACGTATCCTGTGAATATTCTATTGACTTTCAATGAAAAACAGGATATATTGATTTTTGTTGTCTAAATGTCAAGCTTATAGAAGAAAAAGTACGTTCAAAGAGCTGTTTTATCCGGTATTTCCGTATTATATGGGCAGGTTATTCTATTATTCGTAGCCCTGCATGCAGCGCATTCGGTTTTGCCGGTTACACATAAAATTGTCTTGCTTTCGGACGTTTAAGCCCACAAAGGAGGAACCTGTATGATCGATGAAAAACTGCTTGAACTTAAAAATATTTCTTTAAGTTATGGTCAGGATTGTATTTTAGACCATATCAATTTGTATATTAAAGACAGGGAATTCGTCACATTGCTGGGTCCATCCGGTTGCGGGAAGACGACTACGCTTCGTATTATCGGCGGATTTACTGAACCGGACGAAGGCGACATCTTTTTTGAAGGGAAGCGTATCAACGGCCTTCCCCCATATAAAAGAAAATTGAATACTGTCTTTCAGCGATACGCCCTCTTTCCTCATCTGAATGTATTTGAAAATGTGGCCTTCGGTTTGAGGGTGAGCAAAATACCGAAAGAAGAAATTAAAAAACGCGTTATGAAAATGCTTGAAGTCGTTGATTTGAAAGGATTTGAAAAAAGACGCGTTACCAAGCTTTCCGGCGGGCAGCAGCAGCGTGTTGCAATTGCCCGCGCGCTTGTAAACCAGCCAAAAGTCCTTTTGTTAGACGAGCCTCTGGGCGCGCTTGATTTGAAACTGCGCAAGGAGATGCAGATTGAATTGAAGCGTATTCAGCAGCAGCTTGGCATTACATTTATTTACGTCACGCACGATCAGGAAGAAGCGCTTTCCATGTCCGATACCATCGTAGTTATGAAAGGCGGCGAAATTCAGCAGATCGGCACGCCTCAAGACGTATATAATGAACCGAAAAATGCCTTTGTTGCTGATTTTATTGGAGAAAGCAATATTTTTGACGCCATTATGGTAAAAGATTGTCTGGTGCATTTTTCCGGACAGGACTTTCCCTGTGTGGATAAAGGGTTTGGAGAAAATAAACCCGTAGATATCGTTCTCCGTCCGGAAGACGTCGAGCTTGTCGCGCCGGAGGACAGTATTTTAAACGGCGTTGTGACATCCGTCGTTTTTAAAGGTGTACATTTTGAAATGAATGTAAAGTGCAATGGACTCGACTGGACGATCCATTCCACAAAAGGCCATATCGTTGGAGAAACCGTTGGGATCCGTTTTGAGCCGGATGACATTCACATCATGAATAAAATGTTCAAAGACGCTACCAATTTTCTGGAAGGCGAAGTAATCGAAGAAAATACGGTTACCTTTTTGGGCATTTCTTTTAAACGAGAGAATCTTCCTTTCTCAATTGGGGATAAGGTACGCTTGGAAATCAGTCCGGATAATATTAAAGTCGTCTCATTGGATCATGGCGATCTGAAAGTATATCTTGAGTCCCTTATCTATAAAGGTGCGTATAACGAAATGATCGTCTATTCCATGGAACATGATACTGAATTGATTCTGCATTCCATGCTTGACGAGCAGGTCGCAACAGATATCGGCATTCAATTTGACTTTCCCAATATCGTCATAGCACCACTGAAAGGCCAAACGGAGGTGTAAGTATTGAAAGGAAAAAAAGCGCTGGCTCTCCCTTACGTAGTCTGGAGTATTGCTTTTGTTCTGATTCCCCTTGCCTTGGTTTTATTTTTTTCCTTTACGGATAAAGAGGGGAATTTCACATTTGAGAATATTTTAAAAATCGGAAAATACAGTAGTATCTTTGTAAAATCCATCAATCTTGCTGTTATTGCAACGCTGATCTGTTTTTTGATAGGTTATCCGCTTGCCTATATTATTTCCCGTTCACGCGAACATGTACAGCGTAACATGCTGCTTCTCATCATGCTTCCGATGTGGATGAATTTTTTGCTGCGCACCTATGGATGGATGACACTTCTCGAAAATGAAGGAATTATCAATAAGCTCTTAAGCCTTATCGGGCTGGGGCCCTTTCAAATGATCAATACGCAGGGTGCAGTCGTCCTCGGCATGGTATACAACTATTTGCCGTTCATGGTGCTTCCGCTTTACTCTATACTTGTAAAAATAGACAAATCCATTATTGAAGCTGCACAGGATCTGGGGGCCAACGGATTTAAAGTTTTAATTCGCATTCTCCTTCCGATGAGCCTTCCGGGCATTATTTCAGGTGTTACGATGGTCTTTGTCCCTTCGGTCAGTACCTTTATTATCTCCAGAATGCTCGGCGGCGGCAGCAATATGCTGATTGGCGATTTAATAGAAACACAATTTTTGGGAGGCAATTATAACCCCTATCTCGGTTCGGCACTTTCACTTGTTCTGATGGTGGTGATGCTTCTTATTATGGCGGTTATGAATTCTCTGGAGGAAGACGATATGGAGGGGATGCTTGTATGAAAACCATCGGAAAGCGCTTGTATCTTGGGCTCTGTTTTCTTTTTCTGTATGCCCCGATTGCCATATTGATTATATTCTCTTTTATTGAATCTAAAAACCGCGCTACTTTTACTGGCTTTACCTTTAAATGGTATCAGGCGCTTTTCCACAATGACCTAATCATGCGCTCATTGTGGAATACGCTGCTTGTGGCTGTAACGGCTTCAATATTGGCCACATTGTTTGGCACAATTGCAGCAGTCGGCATCAGCGGGATGCGTAAGCGCATGCGCAGCGCCATGATGAATGTTACGTATCTCCCGGTTATCAATCCAGAAATCATCACCGGCATTTCTACCATGCTGCTTTTTGTCTATCTCAAGGAAGTACTGCATTTAGAACTTGGTTTTTTTACTGTTTTGATTGCACATATAACTTTCTGTCTTCCTTATGTCATTTTAAATGTCCTGCCTAAACTTAGGCAGATGGATCCAAGCCTTTATGAAGCAGCCCTTGATCTTGGATGCGGCCCGTTCAAGGCATTCATAAAGGTTGTTGTTCCAGAAATACTTCCGGGCATTGCTTCCGGATTTTTGATGTCTTTTACCTTTTCCTTGGACGATTTTATTATAACCTATTTTACCAGCGGAAGTTCATTCTCCACGCTTCCCGTTACCATTTATTCTATGACACGAATGAAAATCAATCCTCAGATAAATGCGCTTTCTACACTGATGTTCCTGTTTGTTCTGGTATTGCTGCTGTTAATGAATATACGCAAAAAAGGCCATCAAAGCACTGCGCGGAGGAGGGCTTAAATTGAAGATGAGAAAAACAGTATGCCTGCTATGTAGCCTGCTGACCTGCTTTGCTCTTTTTTCGGATTCTGTATCCGCTGCGCCTGAAACGCGGACTCTGCGGGTCTTTAATTGGGGAGAATATATTTCCGATGGAAGCGATGGATCCATGGATGTCATTCAGGAATTCACGCGGCGCACCGGCATTCAGGTGGATTATCAAGTTTTTTCTACAAATGAAGAAATGTATGCAAAAATAATCAGCGGATCTGCCGATTATGACGTATTGATTCCTTCCGATTACATGATCGGCAAAATGATCGATGAAGGCCTTCTTGCTAAGCTTGACTTTTCCAACATCCCGAATTACCGATACGTTGACGATGCATTCAAAAATTTAGAATATGACCCCACAAACGAATATTCCGTCCCCTATACTTGGGGAACTGTCGGCATTATTTACAACAAAACAAAGGTAACAGAGCCGGTCGATAGCTGGGACATCCTTTGGGATTCCAATTATGCCGGACAGATTTTAATGTTCAACAATCCCCGCGACAGCTATGGTATCGCGCTTAAAAAGCTTGGCTATTCGCAAAACACAACCAACCGTGATGAGCTTGACCAAGCAACAGATGAACTGAAAAAGCAAAAGCTTCTCATACAGGCATATGTAATGGATGAAATTTTTCCAAAAATGACTGCTGGTGAGGCCGCACTTGCGCCATATTACGCCGGTGATGCTGTTACAATGATCGGGGATAATCCAGATCTGGATTTTGTTGTTCCGAAAGAAGGGACCAACCGCTTTGTTGATGCAATGGTCGTCCCGAAAAGTTCCCCAAATAAAGATTTAGCCGAACAGTTTATCAACTTTATGCTCGAAGAAGATGTGGCGCTTGCGAATATCGAATATATCGGTTATTCTACTCCAATGAGCAATGTGAAAGCACGGCTGGACGAAGAAGTCCAAAACAGTTTCTCCTACCCGGATGACGAAGTTCTGTCCCGCTGTGAAACATTTGTCAATTTAGATGAAGAAACTACTGCATATCTGCAAGACAGTTGGACCGGCGTTTTGTCATATGGCGACAGCAGCATAGGCGATATTTTGTTTTTAGCCGTATTTTTCTTATTCTTAATCGGCATTGTTATCTATTTTACTGTCAAAAAGCACCGAAACCACACGATCTAAACCATGCCATACATAGGAGCTATCTCGGAAATATCCGGGATAGCTCTTTCCTTGACGTTCCATCTATAACGTAGTACAATAGTATAAAGAATTTTCAAGGAAATATATAGTAAAGATAAAAGGAGAGAGGATATTGGTTAAACGATTTGCTTCCTATTACAGACCCCACATGCTTATGTTTTCTCTGGACATGCTGTGTGCACTCATTGCGGCGGGCTGCGACCTATTTTTTCCTATGATCACCGGAAATATCGTAGACGAATATATTCCACAGCAGAATCTTCGTTTATTGCTTATCTGGAGTGCTGCGCTAATTGGTATTTTTATTCTAAAAGCTGGAATGAATTACTTTGTGCAGTATTACGGCCATTGTGTTGGTGTGCATATGCAGGCCGATATGCGCCGCGAGATTTTTCATCATATGCAAAAACTGCCTTTCTCTTACTTTGATACGCATAAAACCGGTACCATTATGTCGCGGATTGTAAACGATTTGATGGATGTAACGGAACTTGCGCATCACGGCCCAGAAAATCTTTTTATTTCTGCTATCATGTTAATCGGAAGTTTCATCATTTTATGCAGTATCCATCTCTGGCTTACCATTGCTATTTTTGCCTTGGTTCCGCTTCTGATTCTGTTTGCTGCTAAGATGCGGAACCGTATGGGCCGTGCCTTTACACGAACCCGCGTTGAAATCGCAGAAGTCAATGCAGACTTGGAAAACAGTATCGCCGGCATACGCGTAGCAAAGGCTTTTACCAACGCGCCATATGAAGAGGTGAAGTTTGAAAAATGTAATAGCGCGTTTCAGCGTGCACGTGAATTTGCCTATCGTACGATGGCAGAATTCCATTCCGGCATGGGACTGCTGACCGACCTTTTGAATCTTGCTGTGATGGTTGGCGGCGGCTTGTGCTGCTACTTTGGGGCTATTACGATCGGTGATTTCTTTAAATTTATGCTGTACATCAATCTATTTTTAACCCCAATTCGGCGCATCATCGATTTTATCGAACAATTTCAAAATGGGATGAGCGGCTTTAAGCGCTTCTGTGAAATTCTTGACACGCAGCCAGAGCCGGAACTCCCAGATGCGAAGGAAGCTCCGCTTCTGCATGGAGATATCGCTTTTTGTAACGTCAGTTTCCAGTATGACGCGGACGATGACGAAGAAACGCCGACTGAAGTTCTTACCGATATCAATCTGACAATTCCTTCCGGCAAAACTGTCGCTTTCGTCGGTCCTTCCGGGAGCGGGAAAACAACGCTTTGCCATCTGATTCCACGCTTTTACGAAATATCCAGCGGTGTTATCACCATCGATGGAACAGATATCCGAAAATTCACCCGTGATTCCTTACGCCGCAACATCGGTATTGTACAGCAGGACGTTTTCCTTTTTACCGGCACAATCCGCGATAATATTGCTTACGGTAATCTTGATGCAGAAGAAGATGAGATTATTCAGGCAGCGAAGCTTGCCAACATCCACGATTTTATTATGACATTGCCTAAAAAATACGATACTTTTATTGGCGAACGCGGGGTCAAGCTATCCGGAGGGCAAAAACAGCGTCTCTCCATTGCACGGCTCTTTTTAAAGAATCCTCCTATTTTGATTCTTGACGAGGCAACTTCCGCACTCGACAATGCTACCGAACAAATGATTCAGTCCGCATTGGATACATTAAGCCAAGACAAAACGACCTTGGTAGTAGCCCATCGCCTTTCTACAATTAAAAATGCAGATCAGATTATTGTTCTTACAGAAAAAGGAATTTTAGAGACCGGAACTCATGAAGAGCTGCTCGCACAAAACGGCCTTTATGCATCGTTATACCGCTCTCAGTTTAAATCAATGAAATAAGCCACATCCCCTATCAAATTATTGTTGACATACATGTGTAATATGCTATAATATTCGAGGTAAAATTGCATAATCGTTTTCTGCCGCCGGGTAGGCTTCAAAGCATTGGGTTCATATCGATAGGCCATAGGAGATATGAATTCAATGCTTTATCTGTTTTTCGGCCAATAAAACGAAAACCCCGCTTGGGTTCTAATAGCAAACAGTTTTAAATAACCGAACAAATTTTTATTTTAAGGAGTGTTGGATATGTTTCGGGAAATGCGCCGTAAATCACAAGCATTATCTTTTGATGAATGTGCTGAAATTTTAAACCGCGGTACATCAGGTGTGCTGGCTTTGTCCGGTGACAATCAATATCCCTATGCCGTACCGCTTAGTTATGTATATGACAATACTAAAATTTATTTTCACTGCGCCCAAGAAGGACATAAAATAGATTCTATCCTTCGGAACGCCAAGGCGTCTTTCTGTGTGATTGATCAGGATCAGATTATTCCCGAAAAATATACTACTTATTTTCGAAGTGTTATTGCATTTGGAACAATCCGCATCTTACATGACAGTGAGCAAAAAAGAACGGCAATCGAGAAACTAACCCAAAAATATGTACCCAACGGCGGTATTTCTAATCTGAAACAAGCAATTGATCAGGAATGGGAAGGCTTATGTATGTTAGAGATGGCGATAAAACATTTAACCGGGAAAGAAGCTATTGAGCTGGCAAAACGCAAAACAAAGCCGGGCGTTTAATCCTACGGTAACTGCACATGATTTCTGGGAGGCATTTATGACACAAAACTATTTTCGGGATTTTTCTAAATACACTCTATTTAATGTGATCGGGATGATTGGTTTATCCTGCTATATTTTAGCCGATACTTTTTTTGTATCACAAGGACTTGGAACAGACGGTTTAGCCGCCTTAAATCTATCCATCCCTATTTATAATTTCATACATGGAAGCGGCCTGATGTTAGGTATGGGAGGCGGCATCCAATATGCTATTCAAAAAACACAAAATGATCATGTAGCTGCAAACCGTACTTTTGCCAATACAATTTATCTTCTTATCTTGTTGTCAGCGATTTTTGTCCTTACCGGAATTTTCTTTTCAGGAAATATTGTTTCCTTGTTTGGTGCAAAACAAAATGTATTTTCTATGTCGAAAACATATCTACAGGTAATCCTTTTCTTCTCCCCTGCATTTTTAATGAATAATGTACTGTTATGCTTTGTACGAAATGACGGTTCGCCACAGCTTTCCATGGCGGCAATGATTACCGGCAGCCTTTCAAACATTGTGTTGGATTGGATTTTTATTTTTCCATTTCAAATGGGGATTTTCGGTGCTGCCTTTGCCACTGGTTTAGCGCCTGTCATTAGCATGGCGGTTCTATCCATTCATTTTATCCGAAAGAAGAATGCCTTCCATTTTAACTTATCCCGTCCCAATTTACGCCGGTTGCTTGACATCCTTTCAGGCGGGCTTCCTTCTCTTGTAGCCGAAGTGTCTTCCGGTATTGTTATAATTCTATTCAATTCAATCCTTTTAAATTTGTCGGGCAATATTGGTGTTGCTGCATACAGTATTATCGCAAATATATCTTTGGTTATCGTCGCGATTTATACAGGGATCGCACAAGGGACACAGCCGATCGTCAGTCATCATTACGGCATAGGAAACAACACTGGTATTCGTGCTGTTTTTAAGTACGCATTGGCTTCTATGCTGCTTTTATCTATCATTATTTATAGCATATTGTTTATTTGTTCACCGCAAATTATAGCGCTTTTTAATAGTGAACAAAACCTATTGTTGCAGGATATCGCAACAGAAGCAATGCGTTTATATTTTATTGCGTGCCCGTTTGTTGGATTTAATGTAATATTATCTGGCTTTTTTACTGCTACAGAACACACAAAGCCTGCTCAGATCATATCTCTCTTGCGCGGCTTCTTTCTTATTATCCCCATTACCTTTATCCTATCCTATCTTTTCAATATGATTGGTACATGGTGTGCATTTCCCGTTACAGAAGGAATTACAGCCGTTATCAGTTTGATTTTCTTATTTTTAATAAAGAGATCCAAAAATAAAATGTTCTAATTCAAATTGTATGATGCTGTATATAAAAAGCCTTCAGATATCAAATGAATATCTGAAGGCTTTTTTACTGTATGCTGTTAATACAAGGCGTACTTCTTTATCAGTTACGGCTAAATTCAGCAAGTGATAGCCCTGCGTTATGGTCAAGCGCCCACTGAATCCCCCATAAGTTCGAAAACAAAAGCAAATGATTGCCTTTTAGATCCTGTATTCTCTTCGTATCGGATGTCAAATTCAACGATTTTGGATCTAAATCCCGATTTTCAATCCAACGGATATACTGATACGGCAAATCTTGACGCCGGATATCAACATTGTATTCATTTTTCAATCGATATTCCAGCACTTCAAACTGCAGCACACCAACAACGCCGACAATCACACGTTCCATACCGCCGGACTCCGGTTCTTGGAATATTTGAATGGCTCCCTCCTGTGCGATTTGTGAGGTTCCTTTCACAAATTGTTTCCGTTTTAATGTATCAATCTGCTCTACTACGGCAAAGTGCTCCGGTGCAAAGGTTGGGATCCCTTCAAATTGCATTTTGCTGTCTGGAGAACAAACAGTATCGCCAATCGAAAAAATCCCTGGATCAAACACGCCGATAATGTCGCCTGCATACGCCTCATCGACAATTTCGCGTTCTTGCGCCATCATCTGCTGCGGCTGTGAAAGCTTCATTTTTTTGCCTTCCTGCACATGCAGGACTTCCATCCCCTTTTCGAATTTTCCGGAACAAATACGCATAAATGCAATTCGATCCCGATGGGCCTTATTCATATTCGCCTGAATTTTAAATACAAACGCCGAAAAATGATTTTTAACCGGATCGATTAGGCCAATATCCGCCGTCCTTGGAAGCGGCGGTGTTGTCATCCGAAGAAAATCTTCCAAGAAAGGTTCGACGCCAAAATTGGTGAGCGCCGAACCAAAAAAGACCGGCGTGAGCTTTCCGGCATCTACCATGCTTTGTTCAAACACCGCACCTGCTCCATCCAAAAGTTCCACATCATCTTTTAGCGTATTGCTCAGCTCCTGCCCTAACACCTGCTCGAGATCAGGTGATGAAAGCGTAAGTTCACGTGCTTCCACTTCCCTCTGTCCATTATTGGCGGTAAATGCCAAAATCTCGTGTTTATTGCGGTCAAACACACCTTTAAAATCCCGTCCAGATCCAATTGGCCAATTCACTGGATATGTGTCAATACCAAGTTCCTCTTCAATTTCTTCCAACAAATCAAATGGATTGCGGGCTTCCCTATCCATTTTATTAATAAAAGTAAAAATAGGGATATGGCGCATCGTACACACTTTAAAAAGCTTTCTTGTTTGATTTTCGACGCCTTTTGAAGCATCAATCACCATAACTGCCGAGTCCGCTGCCATCAGCGTGCGATACGTATCTTCAGAAAAGTCCTGATGGCCCGGTGTATCCAAAATATTGATGCAATATCCTTCGTAATGAAATTGTAGAACCGAAGACGTGACAGAAATCCCTCTTTGCTTTTCTATCTCCATCCAATCTGAAACTGCATGCTTCGCTGTTTTTTTCCCTTTGACTGAACCAGCTAATTGGATTGCTCCGCCATACAGCAGAAATTTCTCCGTAAGCGTTGTCTTTCCGGCATCTGGGTGTGATATAATGGCAAATGTACGTCTTTTCTTAATTTCCTGCTCAATTGTAGCCACACTGTATCTCCTTTGTTCTATAAGTCTCGTATTTTATTATCGTATCATAAACCGGAGAGACATTCAATATCAATCATCTGTTTTCCGCGATATTCCCTTATTCTTGTACTCACCATATCCTGTTTAGAGTCTAACACTTGACGAATACATCGGGCCATGTTACACTTGATAAAATTTATATTGTGTTGTGATACAGAAGGAGAGATTTCCCGTGTATGAAGCTTTGATAGAGCAGCAAAAACGTTTTATAAATCTTAGATTTGGAACATTCATCCATTTCAACAGCGCAACCTTTCAATTTAATCAAGGTCCTATCGAAGATTGGGAATTTACGTGTGAAAACGGAGGTGAAACAAGGAAATATCCTTTTTCGCCCAAAGATTGGAACCCTGTTTTCTTGGACTGCAAAGGATGGGCCAAAGCTGCTAAAGCTGCTGGATGCCGTTTTGCCGCCCTCACGGCAAAGCATCATGAAGGATTTGCCCTTTGGCCGTCGGCCTATACAGATCATAGCGTAAAAAATGGAACAGTGACAACAGACGTTGTTGCAGAATACTTAGAAGCTTTCCGTTCAGAGGGAATTGAAGCTGGATTGTATTTTTCGATTCTCGACCTCACGCACGGTATTGGAAAACGGTCCTGCACTGAGGAACAAAAGATATTTATCAAAAATCAAATTCGGGAACTTTTAACGCAATACGGATCAATCCCATTCCTTATCACCGATGGTTGGAATGCTGCCGGATGGGGCGGTCCGACTTATGACATGCTTCCTTTTGAAGAATTGGATTGCTTTGTTAAATCCATACAACCTAACTGTATGCTGATGAATATCGGCTGTTCTGACGGAGTAAACGGGACTGATATCGTATTTTATGAAAATTCTGCTGGTCAGGAAGCAGAAGAAAACTTCTGTGGTCCTGGTGTTTCCTGTAATAAATTGACCAAAACATGGTTTTGGCGAAAAACCGATCCCGATTCTGTGCTAACTCCGGTTCGTTGGGTTATAGAAAAGGCTGAGACATATTTCCCGATGAATATCAATCTGATGCTGAACCTTTCCCCGAATACTGACGGACGTATTGACCAAAACCTTATCGAGCGGTTTGAAGAGATAGGAAAACAGCTTCATATGCCTGCTCCAATCGAGAATATTCCTGCAGGTTGGAAAATGCGCGCCTTTCCTGCTAAATAGGAAAATCTTATTTCATCATCCCATAGATTTAAAAAGTGAAACATCTGCATCAAAAGTGCTGATGTTTCACTTTTTTATATCCATCCGCGGCTTCCATTTGTGACGCATGGCTTCCCATGGGGTTTTTCCGTATCATAAATACTGCCTGTACCCATATAGAGCACAGGCAGTAGGATGAAGCCTTTTTGATTTTAAAATTCGTCGCTGCACATTACTTTGAATCCATTTTCTGTAAAAATGCGGACAGCGGCTTCATTATCGGCGACTCGCAAAATTACATATGCCGTATCTTCAGCACGGCTGATGAAAGCATACATATACTCTACGCTTATTTCATTATCACGCAAAACTTCCATCGCAGCGGCCAAACCACCCGGACGGTCATCAATTCCGATTGCCACCACCTGTGTAAGTGCCACGGTAAAGCCTTCAGCCCTAAGCACATCTGCCGCTTTTTGCGCATGGTTTACAATAAGGCGCAAAATACCAAACTCTTTGGTATCTGCAATAGAAAGCGCACGGATATCCACTTCGTTGTTTTTTAAAATATTGGTAATCTCTGCAAGCCTGCCGCGCCTGTTCTCAATAAATACAGAAAGCTGATTAATCGTCATATTTTCCGCCTCCCTTACTCTTTCAGTTTAATCGAATACCTTGCGGTTGTCAATCACCCGTTTGGCTTTTCCTTCCGACCGTGCAATCGTCTTCGGCTCAACAATCACAACTTTCGCGGAAAGCCCCAAAATAGAAAGCAATCCATTGTGAATTTCCCGTTCTTTTTCTTCTACCATACGCACAGCATCAAAATCCATATCCGGCGCCATTTCCACTTGAACTTCAAGTGTATCCAGATTATTAACACGATCTACAATGATCTGATAATTGGCTGTTACACCTTTTGTGTTGAGTAAAACTTCCTCTATCTGAGACGGGAATACATTTACACCGCGGATAATAAGCATATCGTCGCTCCTGCCGCGGGGTTTCGACATACGGATCAGCGTACGGCCGCATCTGCACGGTTCTCTTGTCAGAGAAGCGATATCCCGCGTACGGTAGCGGATCAGAGGAAGGGCTTCTTTTGTGATGCAAGTAAAAACCAATTCTCCATATTCCCCGTCCGGCAGTACCTTCCCTGTATCTGGGTCGATTATCTCAGGAATAAAGTGGTCTTCGTTTACATGTAAGCCGTCCTGATACTCACATTCAAATGAAACACCCGGTCCCATTACTTCCGAAAGTCCATAGATATCATGTGCACGGATTCCTAACTTTGCTTCAATTTCCCGGCGCATCTCCTCCGTCCACGGTTCTGCACCGAAAATCCCGGCTTTTAAATGAATAGCAGAAAGCGGAATCCCCATTTCCTCACGGGATTCACCCAAGTAAAGTGCATACGAAGGTGTACAGCACAGAATCGTCGAACCAAAATCCTGCATAATGGTCAACTGCCGTTTTGTATTTCCGGATGAGGCCGGAATAACGGTCGCTTTCATTTTCTCCCCGCCTGCATGCAGTCCAAGCCCGCCGGTAAACAGTCCGTATCCATAAGAAACATGAAGGATATCTTTCCGCGTTCCTCCCGCCGCCGCAATGGCGCGCGCCGCACATTCTCCCCAAATATCCAAATCAGCATCTGTATATCCAACAACCGTTTGTTTTCCTGTTGTCCCGCTTGAGGCGTGTATACGCGTCACTTCTTCCAATGGGACGGCAAAAAGGCCATAAGGATAATTGTCCCGCAGATCTGTTTTTTTTGTAAACGGCAGTTTCTCAAGATCGTCCACACTCTTGATATCGTCTGGCGAAACCCCGCATTCATCCATACTTTTTTTATAGAAGGGGACATGTTCATATACGCGTTTTACCATACTGCACAGCCGTTGTGATTGCAGCGACCGCATTTCCTCAATACCGGCCGTTTCTATTTTCTCATTCCAGAGATACCCCATATGTATCAGTCCTCCCGATATGCTCTGCCCAATGCAAATGCTTTTTGATTGATTTCCAAAAATTTAGGCGGAACACACGCCTCAATTGCCGCCTTCCATACATTCTCTGAAAAAGGCATGTGGTTTGAGAGTACTCCCAAGAGAGCCACATTGATCGCTTTAACGGAGCCTGCCTCTTGTGCCAGCGCCAACGCATCAAGTGCAAGAATATTTATACCGGCTGCCTTCATTTTCTCAATCAGATCCTGTGGATAAGCCGCAGCCCCTGTAATGACCGGCATAGGATCGATTTGTTGCGTATTGGTGAGCAGTGTCCCTTCCGGCTTTAAATATTCAAGATAACGTGCAGCTTCCAGTTGCTCAAAAGAAAGGATCACATCTGCCTGTCCTTTATCTACAATCGGTGAATCCACGCGTCCACCGTAACGCACATACGTTACTACACTGCCGCCGCGCTGACTCATGCCGTGTACCTCCGACACCTTAACATCATATCCCTGCGATACGATAGCGTGTCCTAAAATACGGCTGGCAAGCAGTGTTCCTTGTCCGCCTACCCCGACAATCATGATGCTTTTCGTTTCGTTCATTCTGACGCACCTCCCTCTTTGATCGCGTCAAAGGCGCACAAGCTTTTACAGAGCCCACAGCCAACGCATTGCGTCTGATCGATAACCGCTTTTCCCGCTTTAATGCTGACCGCCGGGCAGCCGATCTTCATGCATGCCTTACAGCCGCGGCACTTCTCCGCATCTACCAAAAACGGCGGTGCATGCTTGACATATTTCAAAAGTGCACATGGCCTTCTTGAAATAATAACCGAGGCTTCCTCTGCGGCAAGCTCTTCTTTGACAGCTGCATCACAGGCCTTCAGATCATAGGGATCCACTACGCGCACCCTTTCAATCCCAACAGCAGCGCACACTTTTTCTAAACTGATCTTAGTTGCCGGATCCCCTTTTATGTTATAACCAGTAGTTGGATTCTGCTGATGCCCAGTCATGCCGGTAATGGAATTATCCAGTATAATAACCGTTGAGTTGCTTCCGTTATAGGCCACATTGGCCAGCCCCGTCATACCCGAATGCATAAACGTGCTGTCCCCGATTACTGCAACAGACCGGTGCTCACTTTTTTCACCACACGCTTTGTTAAAGCCATGCAGGCCGGAGATGGAAGCTCCCATACAAACCGTGGTATCCACTGCGGAAAGGGGTGCCTGCGCACCAAGTGTATAACAGCCGATATCTCCGGATACCATAACCTTATTTTTCGATAAAGTATAAAAAAGCCCTCGGTGCGGACATCCCGCACACATAACAGGAGGACGCACCGGAATTTCTTCCGACAGGCTTTTTCCTACTACAGGATCTTTGCCAAAAACAGAAGCTATCATATTTTGAGAGATCTCCCCGCACAGAGGAAATTTATCTTTACCGTGTACTGCAATCCCAAGCTTTTTTACATGTGACTCTATGACATCGTCTAATTCTTCTATCACATAAAGTGTATCAACTTTTTTAGCAAATGAACGAATTTTTTCCTCTGGCAGGGGATGAACCATACCAAGCTTTAAATAAGAAGCATTCTCTCCCATTGCTTCTCTGGCGTATTGGAATGCAGCGCCGCTTGTAATAATCCCTATTCTGGTATCTCCTATAATTTCCATATTGATATCCGACTTCTCCGCATATGCAGTAAGTTCCTGGATACGCTGTTCCACTACCGGATGGCGCTTTTTGGCCATACCGGGCATCATAACATATTTCTGAGGATTTTTAACATATGGTTTTTCCTCTGGCAGAATCCGTTCTTTTCGATCTACTAAACTCTGAGAATGCGCTATCCGCGTTGAAAGGCGCAAAAGTACCGGTGTATCAAACTGTTCCGACAATGTATAAGCAAGCTTTACAAAGTCCCTGCATTCAGCAGAATCTGCCGGTTCAAGCATCGGCAGTTTTGCCGCTTTCGCATAATGACGTGAATCTTGTTCGTTCTGCGACGAATGCATACCCGGATCGTCTGCAACAGCTATCACCATTCCAGCATTAACTCCAGTATAAGAAGCGGTAAACAGCGGATCTGCTGCTACATTTAGCCCGACGTGCTTCATAGCGCAAAAGGAGCGCTTTCCGCCAAAGGAAGCGCCAAGCGCAACTTCCATGGCAACTTTTTCATTAGGCGCCCATTCACAATAAATTTCATCATATTTTGCCGCAGACTCTGTAATTTCCGTGCTGGGCGTTCCCGGATAGCTTGATGCAACCGCACATCCTGCCTCGAAAAGCCCGCGTGCCACTGCATCATTTCCGAGCATCAGCTCTTTCATCTGTCTAATCTCCTCTCTTAATCCATACAATTTATTTATGCATTTCCTTGTCCGCGCAGGTCAATTACCCTTTTCGCTTTGCCTTGAAAGCGCTCCAGCGATTTGGGCTCAATCAATGAAACCTTACAGTCTATGCCTAAAACGGTATGCAGTTTTGATTTGATTGTTTTCTGCATCTGTTCAAGCGCGCCGTAATGATCCAGAAGAGAGCTGTCAATCAATTCAACCCGGACCTCCAAAGTATCCATATATCCCTCTCTCCGGACAATTAGCTGATAATGCGGTCCTATATTTTCAAGGCTGATAAGAACGCTTTCAATCTGGGAAGGGAAGACATTCACACCGCGGATCTTGAGCATATCGTCGGTGCGCCCTGTCGTTTTTTCCATTCGTGCAAAAGTACGTCCACAAGCACAAGGTTCATAATGGAGCCGTGTAATATCCTTGGTACGATAACGCAGCATTGGGATTCCTTCCTTTGTAAGCGTCGTAACCACGAGTTCGCCGCTTTCCCCTTCACGCAGCACATCGCCTGTCTGTGCATCAATCACCTCAGCTAAAAAATGGTCTTCATTGATATGCAGACCGCAGCGATGCTCGCATTCGCCTGAAACGCCCGGACCCATTAATTCACTCATCCCATAATTATCCGTGGCAAAAAGCCCGAATCCCTTTTCAACCTGCATACGCATTTCGGGCGTACATCCTTCAGAACCGAATAGACCAAGCCGAAGCTTTAATTCATCATTGGAAACGCCCATCTCTTTGGCGACTTCGCTCATATAAAGTGCATAAGAAGGTGTACTGACAAGTGCCGTCACACCAAAATCTTTCAATAACATTACTTGCTTTTGCGTATTGCCAGACGACGCCGGCACCACTGTCGCACCGATTTTTTCCAAACCGTAATGCAGTCCCAGCGCACCTGTAAACAAACCATATCCAAAAGAAATTTGAACGATATCCTCGTCTGTTGTCCCAACAGCTGTACACAGCCGTGCAACGCAATCTGACCAGACATCCAAATCATGCCGAGTGTAACCGACCACAGTCGGCTTCCCTGTTGTTCCGCTTGATGCATGGATACGGACAATTTCCTTCAAAGGTTTACCAAACAAACCAAAAGGGTATGTATCCCGAATATCCGCTTTTGTGGTAAACGGTATATATTGGATATCAGAAAGGCATTTAATCTTATCCGGCGTCACCCCGGCATCCGAAAGCCTTTTATGATAAAACGGAATATTCTCATAGCAATACGCAACCGTCCATTTCAGCCGCTCCAACTGGAGTTCTCGAATTTTTGACCGCGGCATTGTCTCAATCTCTTTTTGAAAAAACATACTGCACCCTCTCTTGGCTTTTATTGATTTAAATCGATTTAACATTATTATACCGCTTTTTCCTCTCTCATGCAAGCAAGTTATACAAAAATCCCATTCTAAAAAACAATTTTTTCAGAATGGGACGAAAGGAAGTATTCGCAAATCTTTATTTCTTACATCCATACTATGTTTTCGCATGTATTGAATTTTGCAAAACGCCGCAAACATTGCTCAAAAGCCTTACAAAACGTAGATGTAAGCTTTTTTTCCGGCCAAAAATGACGTATCTCTAAACTGTTAGTCCCGCTTTCACGCACAATTTCCACACGCCCGAAAAATTCTTCCCCGTACAGAACAGGAAGCGTATAATATCCAAATTTACGTTGTTCAACAGGCGTATATATTTCCCACTTATACCGGAAGCCAAACAAAGAGTCTATGAGTCTTCTATCCCAAAGGAGAGGGTCAAGCGGTGCCATCAGTACACATTGTTTTGAAAAACGGCGCTCCGAACAGGCAGCTTTTAAAAGGTCAAGGTCGGTACTTTGACAAAACAATGTTTCTTTTATCCCCTGTACCTCTATCTTCAAAAGCTTTCCTTCATCCAATAATACTTGAAATGCTGCCGCCCGCTGCGCTGCTCTCATTCCCCATATATTGAGCCAAGCATCGGACGGACGATTCCACATAAGACCAACAGCGCCTATCCGTCGATATAACCGCCACTTTATATGTGCCTCTTCTTCCAGGAAAGGATCCGGCATGCTGAGTAATTCAGTATTGATGTGACGGAAAGAGAGATCATAAAACTTACGCACACCCTCCCGATGATGGATCACAAGTTCCCCTGTAGAATAAAGCTGCTCAAGAACCGCGCGTGCTGCACTTGTCTGCCCGTGCCAATTCCCGCTCCAATGGATGGCGGAATGCCAATAAAGCTGCCCGTTTACCGGAAGTGTATCAGATGAAACAGGGCCGTTTTCTTCAATATAATCCTTCACATACGCTTTCAGCGTTTCCATACCTGCAAACTGTTTGCCGCTTTCTTTTGCCGCCTCACGGTAGCGCGCAAAATAAGGCCAATCCTCAACTGCAAAAATAGAAAGGTTTTTATCCGGATAATCCACAAGCTTTCGATCCTGATATAGCAACTCATACAGCATGGACTTAGAAAACCCTTTTACCCGCGACTGAAGTGTCAGTTCCGCATTTTTCCCACAGATATCAATCGGGTCAAACTGGATACAGCCTGCTTGTTTGATGAAATCTAAGACGCCTGTTTTTCCAGAAAACTTTTTTGCACCGAGCAGTCCGTGCTTTAATAGAAGAAAGCGCCGGGCTTGTTTTGGCGTCAAATAATAGACATTACACATTTAAGCACCACCAATTAGAACGATTGTTCTTTTTTAATATAATAGACGCGGTTTGGTTTGTCAAGAGAATTCTGCGCTATCGTAATCTCAAAACTGCAAGGGCAGGCAATCCCAATATCGGATTGCCTGCCCTTCGTTTTACAGCTATTTTATTACAGACCGCGTTTTACATAGGTCGTGTGCAAAATTTCATGCGCTTTATGGCTTCCCGGTTTTTCAAGGTAAGTATCATAAAGTTCTTTGATCACAGGATTATCATGCGATTTGCGCAAAGGAAGACTTGCATCTTCATCATAAAGGACTTTCGCACGCAAAGCCCGGATATCCGTATTGTTCCGGACAGATGCCGGCTGAATCGGCTGACCTCCGCCATTTACACAACCACCAGGGCAGGCCATAATCTCAACAAAATGATAGTTTGCCCTTCCTGCACGTATATCATCCAATAACTGTCTTGCATTTTTTAATCCGGAAGCCACTGCCACTTTGACATCAAGATCGCCTACTTTATACGTTGCTTCCTTAATCCCTTTGGTTCCTCGGACTTCCGTAAAATTCAATGCGTCACCGGTTAATTCCTCACCTGTAAGCGTTTCAACCGCCGTACGGAGAGCCGCTTCCATAACACCGCCCGTTGCACCGAAAATGACACCTGCTCCTGTCGCAATTCCAAGCGGCTGGTCATATTCTTCATCCGGCAGATATTCAAACATCAAGCCTGCCCGTTTAATCATCGAGGCCAGTTCCCTCGTCGTAAGCACTGCATCGACATCATCTACGCCGGCAGCCGCCTGATTGTCGCGTCCATGCTCAAATTTTTTCGCCGTACATGGCATCACACTGACCACATACATGTTTTTCGGATCGACGCCAATTTTTTCAGCATAATATGTTTTAGCAATAGCGCCAAACATCTGCTGCGGCGACTTACAAGAAGACAAATTGTCGATAAAATCTTCATAGTAGTGTTCACAGAATTTAACCCAACCAGGAGAGCATGACGTGATCAAGGGCAGTTTTCCGCCGTTTTGGACACGTTCAATAAACTCGTTTGCCTCTTCCATAATAGTAAGATCAGCAGAAAAATTCGTATCAAACACTTTATCAAATCCCAGCCGACGTAAAGCTGCAACCATTTTCCCTTCTACGTTCGTCCCGATCGGCATGCCGAAAGACTCGCCAAGCGCTGCGCGGACAGCCGGTGCCGTTTGCACAACTACAAACTTATCCGGATCGCCAAGCGCTGCAAATACCTTTTCAGTATCGTCTTTTTCATAAAGCGCGCCGGTCGGACAAGCGATAATGCACTGGCCGCAGGATACACAAGAAGTGTCGGCTAGATCCATTTCAAACGCACATCCGATATGCGATGCAAAACCGCGGCGATTCGGGCCGATTACACCGATTCCCTGCGCCGCACATGCGCCAACACAGCGACGGCACAGGATACACTTGTTGTTATCCCGGATCATATGTGCAGCGGAATCATCCAATTCATAATGCGGATTTTCACCGGTATATTTATTATCATCAACCCCATATTCACGGGAAAGACGCTGCAACTCACAATCGCCGCTTCTAGAACAAGAAAGGCACTTTTTATCATGTGTGGAAAGAATTAATTCCAAAGTATTCTTTCGGCTGCGGCGCAAAGCAGGTGTATTCGTATACACCTCCATCCCTTCGCCGACTGGCTGGACGCAAGCGGCAGCAAAGCTCCGCGCCCCTTTTACCTCCACTAAGCACATCCGGCAGGCGCCGATCTGATTGACGTCTTTTAAGTAACAGAGCGTCGGAATATTGATTCCGGCAAGACGCGCCGCCTCCAAAATAGTGGCGTCTTTCGGCGCGGATACGGATATCCCGTTTATTTTCAGATTCACATTTTCCATATCTCGCTATCTCCTCTTACTTTTTCACGATCGCGCCAAAGCGGCATTTTTCCATGCAGGCGCCGCATTTAATACATTTATTCTTATCAATAACATGCGGCTGTTTGACCGTGCCGCTGATCGCGCCGACCGGACACTGCCGTGCACAAAGCGTACAGCCTTTGCACTTATCCGCATCAATTTCAAACGATAAGAGATCCTTGCAGACTCCCGCTGGGCATCTCTTTTCCACAACGTGCGCGACATATTCATCACGGAAATATTTTAGTGTGGACAATACCGGATTCGGTGCAGACTGCCCCAGTGCACAAAGCGAGCCAGCTTTGATTTCGTAACAGAGCTGTTCCAATTTGTCAAGATCCTCAAGCGTTGCATTGCCCTTGCAAATATTTGAAAGCATCTCATACATCCGTTTTGTACCAATACGGCATGGATTACACTTTCCGCAAGACTCATCAACTGTAAATTCAAGAAAGAACTTTGCAATGTCAACCATGCAGGTATCTTCATCCATAATGATCAGACCGCCGGATCCCATCATAGATCCTACAGCCAACAGGTTGTCATAATCAATCGGCGTGTCAATCAGGCTTGCCGGAATACAGCCGCCGGAAGGGCCGCCCGTTTGCGCAGCTTTAAATTTCTTGCCATTCGGGATGCCACCGCCAATTTCTTCAACAATCTCCCGAAGCGTTGTCCCCATCGGAACTTCAACCAGACCGGTATTATGGATTTTACCGCCCACTGCAAAAACTTTTGTTCCTTTGGACTTTTCCGTACCCATAGAAGCGAACCATTCCGGCCCGTTCAAAATAATTTGCGGGATATTGGCCCATGTTTCAACGTTATTAAGGATTGTCGGCTTTCCGAATAAGCCTTTTACTGCTGGGAACGGCGGACGCGGACGCGGCTCGCCGCGGTGCCCTTCAATAGAAGTCATCAGTGCAGTCTCTTCACCACAGACAAAAGCGCCTGCACCAAGACGGATTTCAATATCAAAATCAAATCCGGAATCAAAGATGTTTTTACCAAGCAAACCATATTCTCTTGCCTGATCAATAGCAATCTGAAGGCGTTTTACTGCGATTGGATATTCTGCCCGGATATAGACATACCCTTGATTTGCCCCAATCGCATAGCCGGCAATCGTCATTGCTTCAATTACAACGTGCGGATCGCCCTCTAAAATGGAACGGTCCATAAACGCGCCCGGATCACCTTCGTCGGCATTGCAGCAGACGTATTTTTGATCCGCTTGGTTTGCTGCTGCAAAAGACCATTTTACTCCGGTCGGGAAGCCGCCGCCGCCGCGGCCGCGCAGTCCTGAATCTTTTACTGTTTTAATGACTTCCTCCGGCGTCATCTCCGTGAGAACCTTGCCAAGCGCCGCATAACCATCAACGCCTATGTATTCTTCGATATTTTCCGGATTGATTACGCCACAGTTTTTAAGCGCAATCCGTTTCTGTTTTTTATAAAAATCCGTTTCGTTCAGGGATTTAACCGAATTGTCCTCAACGGTTTCTGAATAGAGTAGGCGTTTGACAATCCTGCCCTTTAAAAGATGCTCCGACACAATTTCCGGAACATCCTCCGGTTTGACTGCAGAGTAGAAACATCCCTCCGGATACACGATCATAATCGGACCGAGCGCGCACAGGCCAAAACAACCGGTTTTTACAACTTTGATTTCATTTTCAAGGCCGTTTTTCGCGATTTCCTGCTCCAATGTCTGAATAATCTGCTGGCTTCCAGAAGAAGTACATCCGGTGCCGCCGCAGACAAGCACATGGGAACGATACATTCGATTTCCTCCTTTTATTTGGCAACGCTGCCGATGGTGTATTCGGAAACAACATTTCCGTTTACAAGATGATCGTTGACCACCCGAACCGCTTTTTCTGCCGTCATCTTAACATAGGTCGTTTTGCCGCCGTCCGGCATAAAGACTTCGACGACCGGCTCATACTGGCAAATACCGATACAGCCCGTTTGCGAAACACTTACATTCGAAAGCCCGCGCTTTGCAACCTCTTCGGTAAAGCTGTTTAACACCGGCCGCGCACCCGCAGCGATTCCACAGGTAGCCATTCCCACTACAACACGGATCTTATCCCCATCCGATTCACGAACGTTGATGGCATTTTTCATCTTATCACGGATTGCCTGAAGCTCTGCTAAGCTTTTCATAAATTGATGCACCACCTTAAGTTTTTCGTTAAATTAGTTTGAGGGTTCTTCCATTTCCTCTTCATTTTCTTCAATGTATTGCCGGATAAAAGAAAGCACTTCATTTGAATTGACCGGCAGTCCCTCCAAAATCGTTTTAACTTCTCTTGTATCCAATGCAAAACCTTGCCCGTCCTTTTTATAAGTATAAACAAAATCGATATCTGGATTAACACTGATTAGCGAAACCATTGTAGAAGCCATATCGCCAAGCGGCATCATATCGATGTGCTCATAGCAATAAACCGCAGAAATCTCCGTCCCGATTCCCGGTTCGCTCTCAATATGGAAGCGGCCTCCCGTAAGCTCAGCTGAAAGCTTGAAAAACGGGACCCCAAGTCCAACCTTTCTCGTAGTACGAGTGGTATAAAACGGATCGACTACGCGTGTTACCTGTTCTTTTGTCATCCCACAGCCATTATCCTTAATAGAAATGGATAATTCCCTTTGCTGGGTATCCTTAAGGACGGAAATGCTAATCAGGGAGGCTTTCGCCTTTACTGAATTCTGAACGATATCCAGTACGTTCAGAGAAAGTTCCGGCATCATCAGTCCATATATTTGGCGAGGATCGTGTCGATGTCATCCACCGTAACCTTGCCGTATACCTCGTCATTTACCGTAAGGACAGGAGCCAGTCCACATGCGCCGACGCAGCGGCAAGCGTCAAGAGAAAAGCGGCCGTCCACTGTACATTCTCCGCTTTTGATATTCAGTTTTTTGGAAAGCTCTTCAAAAACGTCACCGGAACCCTTAACATAGCAGGCGGTACCCAAACATACGCTGATTTTATATTTTCCCTTCGGATACAGCGAAAATTGAGAATAAAATGTTGCAACGCCATAAACCTCTTCCAATGGCACATTGAGCCCAGCAGCAATCATTTTTTGAACCTCAATCGGCAAATATCCATAAATATCCTGCGCCTTCTGCAGAACCGGCATAAGAGCACCTTTATCGCTCAAATGCTCATGAATCACATCATTCAAGCGCTTCTCCTGTTCCGGCGTCCCAGCGAACGGGATCGTGCTTGTGGATCTAGCCATGCAAAAACCTCCTCGGAAACAATCTGTTTCCCAAATTTAAAATGCAAACCGCATCCGAAATGGAAACTAAGTTTACAAACAAGATAAGTATATCACGTTTCTCTCGCGCTGTCCATCGATTTTGACAAACTTTTCACGCCTAATTTTTGTATATAATAAATTAAATATACACTTTTGTGTTCTTTGATATTGCTATTTTATACGAGGAACGATATAATAAAGAAAAATAGAGTATGTTTCTTTCCATATATGACCGATATTCGGCAATCCGCACCGTATTGTTTTTTCATATAAAAATCAAAGAAATAACAAAAATTCTTTTAGCTATGGCGGCAAGTATCTGTCTTTTTCCTTTTATCTTTTGCGCAAAGAAAACTGGATTCTTTTATACGGAAAGCAGAGTCCGTGTCCCCCTCAATCTTATATTAAACAGGGAAATATCCCTATCTGTCCCTGTTTCTTTTGTCATCACTGAAAAAAGTAATAAAAACGGAGGAATTGCGATGACTGTCAACGACATTAAGAATGCTTTGGAATGTAAGGTGTTTGCCGGTGAAAATCTTCTTGACCGAGAAGTACATACTGCATGCGGCTCGGATATGATGAGCGACGTGCTGGCCTATGTCAAAGACCAATCCATATTATTGACCGGCCTTGTAAATGCACAGGTCATACGTACCGCAGATATGATGGATATGCTCTGCGTGGTTTTGGTGCGTGGAAAACAGCCGACGGAAGAAATGATCTCTCTGGCCAACGAACGCGGTATTACACTAATGTCTACACCCGAACGTATGTTCACCGCATGCGGTACGCTGTGGGAAAAGGGGCTGCGGGGAGGTAAGTTGAACGAATGAGCGCAATCAAGCTGCATTACGATGTAGACGGCACTGACTTCACCCGTGCTGGCGAGGCATCTGCCTCCGTAAAAAAGACGCTTCGCCAATTGGGAGTCCGTCCTGATGTCATTCGGAAAGTTGCCATTGCCTTGTATGAAGGTGAGATCAATATGGTTATACATGCAGACGGCGGATTTATCGACGTTGATATTGATTCGGAAAAAGTATCGCTGGCGCTATGCGATCATGGCAAAGGAATCGAAAATATCGAACTTGCTATGCAGGAGGGGTATTCTACCGCTCCTGACGAAGTCCGCTCCCTTGGCTTTGGAGCAGGTATGGGGCTTTCCAATATGAAAAAAAATTCAGACGAAATGAGGATTGAATCGACAGTGGGCGTCGGTACAAACGTATATATGACGATCCGCCTGTGATCCCCGCATTTCGCTAATGGAGGGGATTTTGTGTGAATACGAATACATTTTTTCATTCCGTCACGCTGGACAAGGATAAGTGCAAGGGATGTATCAACTGCATCAAACGCTGCCCGACAGAAGCAATCCGCGTACGAAATAAAAAAGCGATGATTATTCCGGAACGTTGTATCGATTGCGGAGAGTGCATCCGCGTCTGTCCGCATCACGCCAAAAAAGCAATTTATGACTCTTTGGATGTCTTGGATCAATTTGAATACACCATCGCTTTACCCGCACCGTCTCTTTATGCGCAGTTCAACCATCTTGAAGATGTCGAAATCGTGTTGCGCGCACTTTTAGAATTGGGGTTCGACAGTGTGTATGAAGTTGCAAAAGCCGCTGAACTCGTTTCAGACGCAACACGGCACTATATGGCGCGTCCGGACATTTTAAAGCCGGTAATCAGCTCGGCCTGCCCCGCTGTAACAAGGTTGATCCGTGTCAGGTTCCCAAGCCTGATCGACCACGTTCTTCCTTTTAATGCACCGGTCGAAGTTGCCGCCCGGCTTTCAAAGAAGGAAGCCGCAAAACGCACTGGACTTCCTATGGAAAAAATCGGCGCTATTTTTATTTCACCGTGTCCGGCAAAGGTAACAGCATCGAAAATGCCGCTTGGGACCGGAAAAAGCGCAGTTTCTGCCGTTGTTGCCATTAGCGAGGTCTATCCCAAGCTGCTCAAACACATGCACGCCGATCTGACAAGCGAAGCTCCAACGGCGCAGTCCGGAAAAATCGGCGTATCTTGGGCAAGTAGTTCCGGGGAGGCTTCCGCCTTGTTAAACGATAACTATCTCGCAGCGGACGGGATAGAAAACGTTATCCGTGTTTTAGAAGATTTGGAAGACGAAAAATTCGAAAATCTCGATTTTATTGAATTAAACGCTTGCAATGCCGGTTGTATTGGCGGTGTTATGACGGTTGAAAACCCTTATATAGCTCGAACTAAGCTGAAGCGGCTGCGTAAATATCTTCCGGTTTCTCTCAACCATGCTGAGCAAATTGACGCCGAGCTCAATTGGGATGCACCACTTGAATATACGCCGGTACTAAAGCTGGATGAGGATTTTTCTGTTGCAATGGAAAAAATGACCGAAATGGAACAAATCGAGCAATCTCTTCCCGGTTTAGACTGCGGTTCATGCGGCTCCCCCACCTGCCGTGCGCTGGCCGAAGATGTTGTACGAGGGCTTGCTTCACCGGATGAATGCATCTTTAAGTTCCGCGAAAATATAACGGCTTTGGTGGACGGGATACATAAATTGGACGGATATATTCCGCATTCACTGCGTGGAGAAAAGGAGGATGAACATGACCCCGATTGAATTAAGTGAAAAGCTTGGTTTCCGCATTGTCTGCGAGGGAGACGGCCGGGAACGGGATTTGCATGGAATTTATTGCTGTGACCTTCTAAGTGTGGTAATGGGACGCGCCAAAACAGACGATCTCTGGATTACGGTTATGGCCAATATCAATACTATTGCCGTCGCTGTTTTAAGTGACGTCAGCTGCGTACTTCTTTCGGAAGGCGTACAGCTTGATGCGCAGGGGCTCCAAAAAGCAAAAGCACAAGGTGTGTGCGTACTTTCAACCGAGCTGCCAACTTTTGAAGCCTCCTCTAAAGCTGCAGCTTTATTTTTATCATGAAACTAAGCTACGATCTGCATTTGCATTCCTGCCTGTCACCCTGCGGCGATCGGGATATGACGCCCAACAATATTGTCAATATGGCCTCGCTTTTAGGCCTTGATGTTATTGCCGTCAGCGACCACAACACCGCACGGAACCTGCCCGCGGTTTTTGCTGTCGCTGAACGTGTCGGCCTCCTCGTCATTCCGGCTATGGAGCTTTGCAGCGCGGAAGAAATCCATATGCTATGCCTTTTTCCCGCTCTGCAAAATGCACTTTCGTGTTCGGAAGCCGTATATCCTTATCTGCCTAAGATTCGGAATAAGCCGGAAATTTTTGGTGAACAATTGGTTTTGGATGAAAATGACTCTGTAATCGGTGAAGAACCTTACTTGCTGATCAATGCATTATCCCTCCCTTTGGATGAATTGATCCATGTGGTGAAGCGGCATGACGGCCTTGCTATACCGGCACACGCTGACAAGAATGCTTATTCCATTACAGCAAGCTTAGGTATGATCCCACCTGAATATGAGTTTCCTTGTATTGAACAAAAAAATCCGGATGCCGTTTTAGACTTTTCTGGCGGACGGATTTTTAACTCCGACGCACATTACCTTGAGCACATAAACGAACCGTTACATTTCTTGGAATCAAAAGATAAAAGCATCAGCAGCATTCTTCATACGCTGCTTCAGATGCCCCCTTTGTAAAATGCTGTTCTAAAATAATTTTAAATTAAAAGAAAAATTTTTCCTATAACTCCTTATCTGTAATCTGTGATAAATAAATGAAAGTTATTTTCTGCTACTTGAATACAGATCTATTTTTTGTTATTTTAAAATTAACAAAAAATGAAAAGGATGTGTGCTTTTTATGTCATCATTTCGCAGAGCTTTTTTATATGTAACAAGAAAACGCACGAAAAACATTATCCTGCTTTTCATTATTTTCATCGTCGCCACATTGGCGCTCTCCGCTATTGCTTTGAGAAGCGCGGTAGAAACAGCACAACTTAACGTGCGGCAGGCATTGGGCGGATATTTTGCCGTTTCTCCTAACACCGAAGACAGCAGCAAATGGGAAACACCGCTTAACGCGGACGGTACTTCGGGAGAACGCCGTTTTATTGGTGAAATGCCTTCTACAGCATTGGCAGAGTCTATTTCCAGCCAAATCGACGGTTTATCTGGTTTTAGTTTATCCAGCTCTTACCGCGCACGTATTTGTAAGGATCTCAATGATAAAGAAGACCTTTCTCTTGTCCCATGCGGCAATGGTTATGTAGATGCACGAATGCAGTCAGATATCTATCAGTCTTCTGTCGAGGCAAACGACTATTACATATCCTTTGGCCTCCAAACATGTACCAATTCATCTTTGGATTATAATTTCGTCGGCAAGGCCTTATCGCTCATAGAGGGACGTCATATAGACGCGTCAGAAACTGGCGTTGCTATTATCAGTGAGGAATTGGCTGAGCGGAATGGTTTAACAATCGGCGATACCATCTATTTGCGGGATCTTGACAGTTCTTTGAAAACTTCTGGAAAAACGGAAGTGGAATACGCTCCTGTATCCATAGTCGGCTTATTTGAATTACATGGGACATACGAAAACGAATTTTCTTGTGACGGTATAGAAAATATGATCTTTACCACACAGAATACGCTGAAAAGCTATTCAGTTGATTCACCTAACGATTCTGATAGCTATGAAAATTTATATTTCTATGCAGAAGACCCTGTAGAGTTGGAGTCAATGGCGGAAACACTTTCTACTTTTCCTCAATTCGGACGTGATGGCGATTTTACCGTCTCAATCAATAATAGAAGCATCCTCTTAGTTGAAGGGCCGCTTACAAATATCAATCAGCTTATTACTATTTTAATCTTGCTTGTACTGATTGTCGGCGTTATAATCCTGTGGCTTGTCCTCTCCTCCCAAATTAAATCTCGCATCCATGAAACGGGAATATTCCTTTCTATCGGTATTGGAAAGGCAAATATTCTTCTGCAATACATCATTGAAATTACTGTGATTACGCTGATCGCTTGTACCATTGCTGTATTCTCCAGCAACATCATTTCTAAAACGGCCGGAAATTTACTGCTTCAAGATACCATTGCAAGCGTAACAGAAGAGCAGGACGTGCTTTCACCAGCAATCAGCCAAAGTCTTGATGATTCGGAAGAACAAAATACACAAAATTCAAACAACACTGCCTCTACTTCCCTGCTCACCGAGATCAGCGTTTCCATTCAGGCTTCCGACGTCCTTCTGCTGTTCATCGCGGTACTGCTCCTTGCTTGGCTCGCCGTCTTTATCGCTTCTATCTCCCTATTCCGATTAAAACCACGGGAAATCCTTTCAAAAATGAGTTGATTTAAGGAGGTCTTTTCTATGTCCCTTATGGAGCTTTCCTCTGTTTCCTATTCCTATGACGGAAAGAAAATGGTCCTAACCGACATCTCCGCCGCCTTTGAAGAAAGAAAAATGTATGCGATCGTCGGCCCCTCCGGTTGCGGGAAAACCACCTTGCTCTCCCTGCTCGGCGGTTTGGATACCCCTTCTTCCGGCAGCGTCCTCTTCAACGGCACCGATATTAAGAAAATAGGCTTAAGCGCCCACCGCCGCGACAACGTATCGTTTATTTTCCAAAACTACAACCTGATCGATTATATGACGCCGTTGGAAAATGCCTCCCTCTCTTCCGCGGCAAAAGAGTCCGCTCTGCCGATGCTTACGCGGCTTGGGCTCACGCAAAGCGAAGTGAAGCGGAACGTTCTCAAGCTGTCCGGAGGGCAGCAGCAGCGGGTTGCCATTGCACGGGCTTTGCTTGCCGGGACAAAAGTTATTTTAGCAGACGAGCCCACCGGAAATGTTGACGATGCCATGTCGGAAGAGATTGCGGGCCTTTTAAAGGAAAGTGTGCAGGAAACGGGGAAATGTGTCATTGTCGTAACGCATTCGACCGATTTAGCTGCCAAAGCCGACACTGTATTTTTACTTAGAAACGGCATTTTGCAAAAACAAAACATGTAAATGAGAAATGAGGAGGCGCATCTTTTATGTCATCATTTCGCAGAGCTTTTTTATACCTTAAGCGCAAACGCATAAAAACTATCATCTTGTTCTTTCTTATTTTGGTCCTTGCTACTTTGTCGCTCTCTGCGCTTGCACTGAAAGATGCAATTGAAACAGCACAGCTTAATGTGCGCCAAGTGCTGGGCGGATACTTTACTGTGGAAGCCAATATGACTGACAGCGACAAATGGCTCATAAATGAGTATGGCGGCAAATACACTGGAGAAATGCCAACGGTTGATCTGGCCGAATCCGTTGCGGAAAACTTGGACGGCTTGCTCGGTTACAATTTGTATGACACCTTTAAAACGCGCGTCAGCAAAGAGCCTGGCAGCTACGATCTTCCGTTCATAATTTGCGGTTCCAATCAGTTCGATGCAGAATTTGTATCGGACGCAAGATCCAGTGTCGGCAGCGACCCCGATTCTACCGATGATTACAACATTTCATTCGGCGCACATTTGTGTACAGATTCCGCTTTTGATTACTACTTTATGAGCGGCGGCTTGACTTTGGTCGAAGGCCGCCACATTAAGATGGAGGAAACCGGTGTCGCCATTATAGGTGAAGAGGTTGCAAAACTGAACGGCCTCAAAGTTGGCGACACAGTATATCTGCGTGATCCTAATTTGTATCTGGATTCTGATGAAGAGCCTGTGTACGCGCCGGTAACGATCGTAGGGCTTTTTAAAGTAAACGGAAGGTCAAACTGTGAATTTTCCACTGACGCTGTAGAAAACAATATCTTTACAACCCAAAATACGCTTCAGACGTATTCAGTATACAAGACGGGATCTTACACCAAAATCCACTTTTATGCCGAAGACCCAGATGAACTGGAAGAGATGGCGGAAACCGTTTCCGCCCTCCCGCAATTTAAAGATGATGGCGATTTCATTGTCTCGCTGGACAACAAAGAAATACTTGCGGTGAAAAAGCCGCTCGAAAACATCCACCGCCTTGTTATGCTGCTCATTGTGTTAATCCTCATGATCGGCGCCGTCATCCTCTGGCTCATTCTTTCTTCCCGCATCAAAGAAAGAATCCGTGAAGCCGGCATCCTTCTTTCAATCGGAAAAGGGAAAGGCGACATTCTGTTACAGTATATTCTGGAGATCACTGCGGTCACACTGGTTGCCTGCGCCGTTTCCATCTTCTCCGGAGGCGTTATTGCTAAGACGGCTGCCAATACGATGCTTGAGGATACTATTACAAATGTACTGGAAGAACAGCAACCCCCTCAGACCAGTTCTTCCCAATCAATTTTTACTTATGTAATTCCTGATGATCTTCAAAATCCAGATATTGTTGGAAATACAGCTTCCACTCAGCCTCTCACCGAGATCAGCGTTTCCATTCAGGCTTCCGACGTCCTTCTGCTGTTCATCGCAGCATTGCTCCTTGCTTGGCTCGCCGTCTTTATCGCTTCTATCCCTCTATTCCGATTAAAACCACGGGAAATCCTTTCAAAAATGAGTTGATCTAAGGAAGTCTTTTCTATATAAATCCAATAAGATTACTTGCAGCAGCATGCAATTTAAAAAGTTCTGCATCTAAAATTGAAAAAGCGTCCTTTCAGACTTTGAAAGGACGCTTTTCCTCTTTAGTGATACGGACTAACCCATAATATCGACTTTTTCCTTTAAGTCGCCGTTCGGAACCACAACCGCAGCCCACGGTGCTTTTGGATTTTCAACTGTACAAACAAAGGACGTCTCTCCAGCCGCCGGATCGAAAATTCCTTCAGCGCATTCCGGTTTTAAATTCCAAGTACGCAGAGCCAAAGAAACAGGGGCAGAAGCACAGCCAGAAACAATTAATTCGACTTTACCCGCTCCAATTTCATTCTTCCGTACAGAAATACTCATAAGCGGTGCAGCAATCGTATATTTGCCTCCGGCAACAACAGTCAGTTTCCTTCTCTGGAAACCGCAAGATACGGTATATTCCCCTGCAGAAAGCTCACAGCTAATCAAGCCGTTTACCGGTTCTACTGAAGTGATGGTACCGTTCTCATCATTTTGGAAGGTGACGGTCTCATCAAATCTGCCGGTAACCTTACCAGGAAGGTATTCGTCAGCCATCATCCACAACCATTTAGCCGGGGCGGCAACCCAAACTTCCTTATAAGTGCAGTTGTTGACCTGTGGCCAGAACGGCATGTCATGCTGTTCATTCGATTCCATGCCAACCGGAAGTTCTCCCGTCGTTTCACCAGGAAGAACAGCATACTGCTGACAATAGTCATATCCTTCCCCATACATAATCGACTCTGCAAAAGGATTCTTTCCTATAATCCATTCAAATTGCCGCTGGGCTATATCATAAAGCTTTTTGTCATTTAAATAAATAGAAGAAGCCGATACAGCTTTCCCCAGCGAAAGCTGCACAGAGAAATTCCCACGGAAAGAATACCAAACTGGGAACCGCCGCATGTAATGCTGTGGTCCAACCTTAACGCCGTTATCAAGCTGTTCCTGATAATTCTTAAATGTCTCTGCAACCTGCTCTTCATAACTTTTTGCTGAAAATGGAGTGGAAATCGGATGCATCAGGCCAAATGTTCCGATATCGTCAATTTCATCCGATTTATATATACCGCTTGGCAGCATCCCATATGGCTCAACATAACGCATTGCCCTTTTAACGTAGTCCGCGTGGAACATCAATGCAGAATACCACTTCATCCAATCCGGATGATCCGGCAACTGTTTGCAAAGCTCAATCAATGCAACCGTATACTTTTCCTCGTGGCTTCTGTGATTATAATGGATGATATTCTTATGGTCGCTTTCCCGATAATAAAATCCGATAAAAGGCTCTTCCAATGTATCATCATATTCGCGCTGCTGGCAAGAAACAATATATTCTCCCATCTTTACAGCATAATCCGCATATTCCTGCTTACCGGTATTGCGATAAAGCTCAAGTGCAGTCTGGGCAACACAGCTGTATAACAAGCACTTTGATGTCATACGGGTATGGCCCTTTTCTTTTGTAATATCGTAGCTTCCGTCTTCAATTACTTCCATTGCAAAATGGAAATCCTCTTCTGCACAAGCAAGTGAATATTTTGCATAAATTTCATCTTCAGAAAGAAGCGCACGATAACCAATCGACTCTGCTGAGGCAGATAGCAGATTCTCAAACGCACCGTTTGTTGCCGGAAAATCCAGATCATCTTTTGTGCCACGAATTCCATCGGTCCAAACAGCGGAGCTTGCCGGGCCTATACGATATCCATCGCCAAAACGGCCCTTTAACAGGTAATTCAGGCCCCATACCGCCTCTTCAAGGACGCGCTTGTACAGCATGATGTCATCTGCTTTCACAGACATGGCCAAATCAAACATTGCATAAGTGACTTCACAAGTCAGCGGCTGCTGCTGGTTGGTATCAGCGGCATCGTGCCAGCCACCGTTGCAGACGATAGATTTCCCATCATGAAACGTCATCTGATCGGTATGGCAAGCTTCATGCTTACCCGGCACACGGTAACCGCAGCGCTGGCAAAAGAAGAAGTTGATCGTTTTCCAAATGCTCCCCATCCAAACGCGCTCATTGATTTCAAATGTACGTGTTTCAACCTCACCAGCTTTGATGTAATAAGTCCCTGGTTTTGTCAACTCTGTAAAGTTCATGACTTGAAACTCACCGGTCATTGTTTTAACCGTTTCAATTGGCTTGGTAAGAACCGCTGTTTTGGTTTGATCGTCTATAATCGAAAAAGTATCCGCAGTCAGCGTAGAAGCAATAGCTGTCTTTTCTGTACCCGGCTGATAACCGCTGTGGGAAAAAGCAATCCGTCCTTTTCCTACATCCCATCCTTCATAGACATCCGCTTCAACCTTCTGCAATTCAAGCTTGTCAATATACCAACAAGCTGTTCCATTGGCGCAAGGCTCATTGCCGACCATATCATAATCAAAGCTGACGCCAATAACCTCATCGCGATAAACATATGGAATTTCTACTGTTACATGATTCCATTCATGATTTTTTAAATTGACATTATGCCCGCCATCGCGGTCAAATGCATCCGGTACCTTATGTTCCCCGTCATTGTGAAGCTGTACGCGGAAGCATACATTGCGGTAACCCGGCATATCCGGATAAATCCAAACAGAAAGCTGGTTATAGTCCTCCCAATTCTCGCGGTTAAAAACACGCATTGCCTTCGGGACGGTGTAAATGCGGCCTTTATTTGTCGGCCATGCATCCAATTTGCAAGGCGCAGTCATTTTCAGCGAAGACTCACCATCAATACAGCGCTCCTTGCTGATTTCAATATGTGCATACTCTGTCACTGTCGTCCAATTATCAAGCGATTCCATACTGTCGAGCAAACGGCTCTCCAATATCGGCTTCTGCGCGCAGCGCACCTCTCGGGAGCGCTCTTCATGCAAAGGCATTGGCTTTTTAATGAAATCGCTTTCAAACAGATCCTCCATCAATTGTTTATTCATGGCAGGATGCGGTTGATAAACCATGTGTAGATTCCTCCTTTTTTGTTGTTCTGAACTTAAAGCAAATCCTCTTCAACCATACTTCAAGTGTTCGTTTCATATAAATTTATAATATCATTGCGGGTTCCTTTTGTCAATAATAAAAATAAATAAATTTAACTAACTCAATCAACAAACAAATGTTCTTGTTTTCTTTCCCTCGTTCTGCTATAATAAATGGAAAGAATATTTTTGATCAATATCCGTTTTAAAATGAATTTAAAATGCCAATTGCAAAACAACGTATTCTTAAGGAGAAATGAATATGGATCGTGTCATTTTACACTGTGATTGCAATAATTTTTACGCTTCAGTTGAATGCATCCATCATCCGGAATATCGTTCAGTACCAATGGCAGTATGCGGAGATCCCAAAAGCCGTCACGGCATCATCCTTGCAAAAAATGAACTTGCCAAATCTTACGGCGTTAAAACAGCGGAAACCATCTGGCAAGCTCAGCAAAAGTGTCCCAATCTTACACTTGTCCCTCCCCACCATGATGACTATCATCGATATTCGATTAAAATTAACGCGCTGTACCAAAAGTATACCGACCGCGTAGAGCCTTTTGGCATTGATGAAAGCTGGCTTGATGTGACAGGAAGCCGTTTGCTTTTTGGAAGCGGCCGTGAAATAGCTGATCGCATTCGCCGGGAGATCCGAGAAAACTTTGGGTTAAGCGTTTCAGTAGGTGTTTCTTTTAATAAAATTTTTGCTAAATTAGGAAGTGATTACAAAAAACCGGATGCAACAACCGTCATCGATCAAACAAACTGGAAAAAGATGCTTTATCCGCTTCCGGTCACCGATCTTTTATTTGTCGGAAAATCCACCGCTTCTGTTTTGGAAACTCTCGCCGTACGTACAATCGGTGATTTAGCGGGCCTTAACCGCAATTTTCTTATCAAAAAACTTGGAAAGAGCGGAGAACAGCTTTGGCTCTATGCAAACGGCCTGGATCAAAGCCCAGTAGCGCGCTATGAGGATGTGTTGGCGTCTATCCCCAAATCTATCGGGAATGGCACAACGTATGCACATAATTTAAAAGGTATGGCAGAATTAAAACCTGCCGTCCTTTCATTATGTGATGAGGTCTCTGCCAGAATGCGTCGTCATGGCGTAAAATGTCATACCCTTCAGCTGCAAATTAAATCACCGGATTTCAAAGTGATCCAAAGGCAAAAGCCCTTGCTTCGTCCAACCAGCGCTCCAAAGGAGCTGTGCGAAACCGCATGCGCAATTTTAAAAGAATGCTGGGATGAAACTGCCCCTGTCAGAATGCTGACGGTAACGGGTACCAATCTAACAACACAAGATGTAGGAGAACAATTGAGCTTTTTATCCGAATATGATGAAGAACGGCATGAGAAACTGGAACGGCTTGGTTCAGCACTTGATTCCGTCCGCAGCAAATATGGACAGAACGCCGTTTCTTTTGGGTCGCTGCTCTCCCCAAAAGACAGTGCTCTAAATCAAACAGAACAATAGACTACCGTGCACATTGTTTTTTATACTGATTGTCGGTTTGTCAATGATGTGTTACAGATTTGGGAAAGAAAAAAGAACCTGTTTCGGGGAACGCCAATTAAGAGGCCTCATAGGGAAGTTATTGTATT
>CAJFJV010000006.1 GCA_904384225.1 uncultured Oscillospiraceae bacterium
CTTTACCAGCATTTTTATCACCCTACACCATTATACCGCATTTTCTCTCTCAATACGAGAAAAAGGCCACCAAAAGGTGACCTTTTTCGACAGGCTGAGAGGACGCTTTCCCTTTGGAAAGCGTCCTCTTTTTTCACAGAAAACTTATTTAATCTCAACTTTAGCGCCGGCATCTTCAAGCTTTTTCTTAATTTCCTCTGCATCCGCTTTGGAAATGCCCTCTTTAACCGGTTTCGGAGCGCCGTCAACAAGCGCTTTTGCGTCTTTCAGGCCCAGACCGGTAATGTCTTTTACCAGCTTAATAACGCCCATCTTGCTTGCGCCAGCTTCAGCCAAAATAACGTCAAACTCTGTCTTCTCTTCTTCAGCCGGAGCAGCGGCAGCAGCGCCTGCAACCATAACCGGAGCAGCAGCAGAAACGCCGAATTCCTCTTCGATTGCTTTTACAAGCTCGTTCAATTCCAGAACGGTCAGTGCTTTGATGTCATCAATAAACTTTGTGATTTTTTCAGAAGCCATGATAATAACCCTCCATTTAATTTGATTTTCACATTATGCGGATTCTTTCTGCTCTGCAATCTTATTCAGAGCAACAGCCATACCGCGGATATTGCCGGTAAGCACGCTCAAAAGCTGTGCAACCAGCTGGTCTTTCGACGGAAGTTTTCCAACCTCGATCACTTTGTTCGCGTCAAGAACGTCGCCGTCCATAAAGCCAACTTTAATCGTGAAGCAATTTTTCAGCGCATCCGCATATTTTGCCGCAACCTTCGCCGGTGCAACAGGGTCAGACTCGCAAATCGCAAGAGCGGTTGTCCCCTCAAGCGACGGAATAATCCCCTCAAGTCCTGCTTCCTTTGCAGCAAAACGCAGCATGGTGTTTTTGATAACCGTGTATTCTACGCCTGCTTCTCTAAATTCCTTACGGAGTTTGGTGTCATCCGCAACGGTAATACCCTTGTAATCAACTAAAACACCTGCAGCGGAATTCTTGAGCTTTTCGCTTAATTCCTTTACAAACTGTTCTTTCTGTTTGAGCAATTCTGCACTTGGCAATGGATTCACCTCATTTCAAAACATAATATGAAGTGCTGATATTCCAAAAACAAAAGCCCTTTCCTCCAAAAGACAGGAAAGGGCATCGTGAATCAAAAACGAAATGTGCAATATGCAGCTTTATCGTGATGCATTCCCTCGGCAGGCGGTTATCCCATTACGCTAAAAAGCACCTGCTGTCTTAAAGAATAAACAGCAACTATTATTTTATCGGATTGTATCCGCTTTGTCAAGCAAAATTTATACGCCGTACTTGGTTGTATTCACCTTAACGCTCGGACCCATTGTTGTTGTCAGAACGCAGGATTTCAAATACTGGCCTTTCGCCGCTGCCGGTTTCGCCTTAACAATAGCACCCATCAGTGTCTCAAAGTTCTCGCTCAACTTCTCTGCGCCAAAAGAAACTTTACCGATCGGGCAGTGAATAATGTTGGTTTTGTCCAGACGGTACTCAATTTTACCTGCTTTTGCTTCTGTAACCGCTTTTGCGACATCAGGGGTAACAGTACCAGCCTTTGGAGAAGGCATCAGGCCACGCGGGCCAAGAATCTTACCCAGACGGCCTACAACGCCCATCATATCCGGCGTTGCAATCACAACGTCAAAGTCCATCCAGCCTTCACCCTGAATCTTTTGGACATACTCATCATTGCCGGCATAGTCAGCGCCCGCAGCTTTTGCTGCCTCTACATTATCGCCTTTGCACAAAGCCAGAACACGAACGGTTTTACCTGTTCCGTTTGGAAGGACGACAGCGCCACGAACTTGTTGATCCGCATGGCGGGAATCAACGCCTAAACGGACATGCAGTTCCACTGTTTCATCAAACTTTGCCTTTGCAGTGGAAATCGCCAGGCCAAGCGCCTCCATAGAATCATAAACTTTTGTGCGGTCAATCAGTTTTGCACTCTCATTATATTTTTTACCGTGTTTCATTCTAAATTTTTCCTCCCTTAAAGTGGTCTATAGCGGAATTTTCCTCCCACCAGGGGTCACTCAATCGACAACTTCGACGCCCATGGAGCGAGCCGTACCTGCCACCATGCTCATGGCAGACTCAATGCTTGCCGCATTTAAATCGGGCATTTTCTGCTCTGCGATTTGCTTAACCTGTTCTCTGGTGATTTTCGCAACCTTTGTCTTATTCGGAACACCTGAACCGCTCTCAATACCGCATGCTTTTTTAATCAAAACGGCAGCCGGCGGGGTCTTCGTAACAAAAGTAAACGAACGGTCTGCATAAACCGTAATAACCACCGGGATCAGAAGACCGATATCGTTCTTCGTGCGCTCATTGAAATCTTTCGTGAACGCCATAATATTGACGCCGTGCTGGCCGAGGGCCGGACCGACGGGCGGTGCCGGTGTCGCTTTACCAGCCGGAATCTGCAATTTAATGTAACCTGTAACTTTCTGAGCCATTATTTGCACCTCCAAAAATTGTGGTAGATGGCGGAATCCAAAACAAAGGATCCCTCCCACGGATGCACCGTACAAATTGTACAATGCACTTTTGGGCACGGCTTTTGCCGTACCACAGTAGAACCCTGCTCTTTAAAGGGCCGCAACCTGATTCAACTCAAGTTCAACCTCATTATCGCGGCCAAACATCGAGACTGTAATACGAACCATATTCGCATCCGGGTCGACCGCACCCACCGTTCCGGTAAACCCTTCAAGCGGACCGGATACAACGCGTACGCTGTCCCCAACTGTGTAATTCACTTCTACATGAACCGTCTCAACGCCGAGTGCCGCCACTTCTTTTTCAGAAAGCGGAATCGGCTTAGATCCGGAACCAACAAATCCGGTTACACCGCGAATATTCCGGATGACATACCAAGAATCATCCGTCAGGATCATTTTCACCAGAACATAGCCTGGAAAGATCTTACGCTCCACTTCGCGTTCTTTGCCGTCGTCGCGCATCTCAAGGACTTTCTCGGTCGGCACGCGCACCTCTTCGATCAAATCACCGAGGTTTTGGTTTTCCACAGCCGTCTCGATGTTGTTCGCCACCTTGTTCTCATAACCGGAATAGGTGTGGATCACATACCACCTTGCGGTTTCAGACATGAAATCAGTCCTCCCGAAATGGATTTTAGTAAATCAGGCTGAGCAAGCTGATGAACGCCCAGTCCAAAAGCCAAATGATAAGCGCTACAACAGCCATGCACACGATGACGACAAGCGTATTGTTGATAATTTGCTTTTTACTTGGCCATACGATCTTCTTAAATTCACTTTTCAGATCCTTAAAGTAACGTACTATTTTAGAAAAAGGACCCGGCTTTTTGTCTTTGGTTTTCGCCTTTGCTTTTTCCTGTTTGGTCTCGATGGCGCTATCTTTTGTCATTGATACCTCCACCTTCCGTTACTTCGTCTCTCTGTGAGCAGTGTGTTTCCTGCAGAAACGGCAGTATTTTGTCATTTCCAGTCTGTCAGGATCATTTTTCTTGTTCTTGACCGTGTCGTAATTACGCTGTTTGCACTCTGTGCAAGCTAAGGTAATTTTAACTCTCATTATCGGCACCTCCTGCTACTTTCGGAATAAATTTTGCCTCCCTCATATTAAAGCTAAGGGCGCGCCCAAAAACGGGCACAAAAAAATAAGCCCTCTTTGAGGTATGCCTATTGTAGCACACGTTGCTTCTGCTTGTCAACCTTTTTTCCCCATGTCAACGGGATTTATCGTCTTTTGATACAGTATCTTTTTCAGCGCATGCGACATACCTCTATGAAAGCGCCTTGTTATACAAAAAAGATTTGTTAAGGGCGTTTTGCCTTGACTTTTTAACCAAAACCATTTACAATAATTAAATGTAACAATCCGGCAATTTTCATGATCTGAAAATATGATAATAACTATTCAAAAACACAAAAATTAGGATGGCTAAAAATTCTCCGGCCAAAACAAAACATAAAAAGGAGGTATGCGTGACAAAATGGAACTTTGGATGACGATCGTTCTTTGCGTCATCTCGTTTATTGCATCAGGTGTAATTTTCAGTTTGATTGCCTTTAAAAAGGGGCACTTGAAAGGCGAAGAAGATAGAAAAAAATTCGCGGAAGCGGAAATCGGCAGTGCTGAAGAGCAGGCGAAGAAAATTATAAACGACGCTGTGCGGGATGCCGACGCGAAGAAAAAAGAAACCATAATTGAAGCAAAAGATGAGATTCACAAATTAAGGACAGACGCCGACCGTGAAATCAAAGAGCGTCGGTCAGAGGTCTCAAGACAGGAACGCCGTCTGGTTCAAAAAGAGGAATCTCTTGATAAAAAGATGGATAATCTTGAGGCTAAAGAGGAACTTTTACAAAAAAAGCTCCGTCAGGCGGAAGAAAAGCTGAATGAAGCCGAACGGATCAAAAACAGCCAGATCGAAAATCTAGAGCGAATTTCTGGCTTAACCGCAGAGCAAGCAAAAGAACAGTTATTGGAAAGCTTGGATGATGAACTGACTCATGAAAGAGCCGTGCGCATTACAAACTATGAGCAGCAGCTCAAAGAGGAATGCGAGGCAAAAGCACGCGAGTATATTTCACTTGCGATCAGCCGTTGTGCCGCCGATCAGGTCTCGGAGGCCACGGTCTCGGTTGTTACACTGCCAAATGACGAAATGAAAGGGCGCATAATCGGACGGGAAGGACGCAATATCCGCGCTATTGAAACGTTGACCGGCGTTGATTTGATTATTGATGATACGCCAGAGGCAATTACGCTTTCGTGTTTCGATCCTGTCCGCCGTGAAATCGCGAAAATTGCATTGGAGCGCTTGATTCAGGACGGACGCATTCATCCGACGCGTATTGAAGAAATGGTGGAAAAAGCCAGACGCGAAGTTGACCAAAGGATTAAGGCAGAGGGCGAACGTGCCGTTATGGAGACCAATGTGCACGGTATCCATCCTGAGATTATCAAACTGCTGGGACGTCTGCGCTATCGTACCAGTTACGGACAAAATGTGCTTAATCACTCGATTGAGGTTTCTTATCTTGCCGGCATTATGGCAAGCGAACTCGGTGTAGATGCCAATCTGGCGCGCCGTGCAGGCCTGCTGCATGATATAGGGAAAGCGCTGAATCACGAAATCGAAGGGTCGCATGTTGAAATTGGTGTAGAAGTTTGCCGTAAATTCAAAGAAAACCCGGTTGTGATTCATGCAATCCAAGCACATCACGGCGATGTAGAAATCAAATCCGTATTGGACGCCTTGGTGCAGGCAGCCGACGCGATGTCTGCAGCGCGCCCTGCCGCAAGAAGGGAAAATATTGAAAATTATATCAAGCGGTTGCAGAAGCTTGAAGAAATCGCTTGCTCATATGAAGGGGTAGAAAAATCCTTCGCCATTCAGGCTGGCCGCGAAATTCGCATTATGGTGAAGCCGGAAGAAGTGAAAGACGAGAAAATGATTGTGGTTGCACGTGAAATTGCAACCCGTATTGAAAATGAGTTGGAATATCCCGGACAGATTAAAGTACACCTGATCCGTGAGAGCCGCGCAATTGAATACGCGAAATAACAGCCGATGAATCGGGTTGTTGAAAAAAGGGCCGGATGTTTCCGGCCCTTTTTCTTTCGAAAAATCCCAGCCATCTCTGCCGTTTCATTTTCATATTGGCCGCAAAACAAATTGAAAATATTCTGTTCAAAAAGCAAAAATATGCTGGACTTCCCGTTTGGTTTTTCGTATAATGAAGCCATGAAAAGCCGTTTTCTATTACGGATAATATTATGGGAAAATCAGGAGGATATTATGAAACTGAAGCTGTCTCTCACAGAATCTGCCGAACGTTTTGCCTCACAGATCGAAATGCTTGGTGCTATTACAGATATTGCCGTCACAAATGACGGCCTAAAGCTTTCCTGTGAAAAAGGCTGCGACGGCCTTACTGTCACAAAGGAAAACAATGCTGCACATATCCTTTTTGAAAAGGACGTGGAATTCTTCCGAGGTCTTCTCACCCTTAAGGTAAGAGCCGGCGAAACCTCTTTCCGCGTACATGAAAAGGCGCATTTTGCGTTCAATGGGGAAATGCTGGACAATTCCCGTAACTCTGTTTTAAATATGAAAACCGCCAAAGAGGTCATTATGTACTCTGCCCTTTTGGGCCTTGACAACGTCCTTTTATATAATGAGGAGACCTTTGAAGTCCCTGAGGATCCGTACTTTGGTTATATGCGTATGGGTTACAGTAAAAAGGATGTGCGGGAACTTACCGACTTTGCAAAAGGCTTTGGCGTAACGATTGTGCCGTGCATCCAGACGCTCGCACATCTGGCACAGACACTGCGGTGGGCCTGTCACCGTGATATCTGCGACGCAGGCGATACCTTGCTGGTTGAAGAAGAAAAAACATATGCCTTGATCGAAAATATCATCAAATCCTGGCGCGATTGCGTTGACACGGATATTGCAAACATTGGTATGGATGAGGCGTTTTATCTGGGACGCGGACAATATATGGATAAACACGGGTATAAGCCTCATTTTGAGTTGATGTGCGAACATTTAAAGCGCGTTATCAAGATCTGCAAGAAATACAACTTCAAGCCTATGATTTGGAGCGATATGTTCTTTCATCTGGTGTTCGGCGGCTATTATACTGACGGCGTCATCGATCAAGAGCTTCTTGATATGGTTCCAACAGATGTTATCCTTACTTACTGGGACTACTATTCAACGGATAAAGAAAAATATGACCGCCAAATCAAAAAGCATCTGGCTTTCAAAAATGAAATTGCTTTTGCCGGCGGTGCATGGAAGTGGAGCGGAATTGTCCCTTCTATTGACCACAGTATGCATGTAACGAAGCTCGCACTGGAGGCCTGCCGCGAAAACGGCATTTCCACCGTATTCACAACTGCGTGGGGGGATAACGGCGCGGAAGCTTCCATTATGACCATTTTGCCGGTGCTTGCGCTCTTTGCAGAAATAAGCTACTCCGAAACAGATGTTGATCAAAAGGTGTCCGATAAAATAGAAGCTTTAACCGGATATACCACTTCGGAATTTATGACATTGTGTTCTTTAAACCGCACAACTGAGGTTGATCCGATCGTCCCGCAAAGCAATCCGGCGAAATACCTGTTTTTCCAGGATCCGTTAATGGGCCTTTTTGACTACCACGTACTTCCTTCTTTCCCAGCGCATTTTGCCGCGTGTGCTGAAACGCTTAATGCCCTTGCAAATCGCGGCGAAAAGCTTTCGTATGTTTTCGATACGCTTTCCAAACTTGCCGCTGTGTTAGAACTAAAGTGTGATTTAGGCGTCCAGTTAAAAGCGGCATATGATGCGGATGACAAACCTGCGCTGACCCGTCTTGCCGATATTGTGATACCCGATCTCTTATCCCGCTTTGATGTCTATTACGAAGCATTCCGAACCCAGTGGTACAAAGAGAGCCGGCCAGGCGGCTTTGACGTACAGGATCTTCGTTTTGGCGGGCTGAAACAGCGTATTTTGAACGCCCAGCGCACCGTACGCGCTTATGTAAACGGTGAAATCGAAGCTATTTCTGAACTGAAACAGAAACGCCTTCCTTTTGACTGCCGTACTTCTGACGAGGGCCGCGACATAAATGTCGACTGCAATTTCTGGAATTACATCTCCACCCCGAACGTCAATTCCAATTTTTAAATTTAAAACAAAGCGCGGCAAGCTGTTCGATTTTCTCTGCTTACCATCTTGTGTCTGCGAAAAGATTTCTATGTTTCTTACAGACAAGCGTCCAATAAGACGTTTGTCTGTAAAATAAAGACTGTGTCCGAACACTAAGGAGGATATCTATGGATCAGAAATATCATCATTTGTATCTTGAAAAAGCAAAAGAACTGGTCAGTAAAATGACAGTAGAAGAAAAAACAAGTCAGCTTTGCTCAGAATCTCCGGCAATTGAGCGCTTGGGCATCCCATCCTATCACTGGTGGAATGAAGGCCTGCACGGCGTTGCACGCGCTGGCATTGCAACTATTTTTCCTCAAGCCATTGGCCTTGCCGCTACTTTTGACCGCGAAACGCTGCGCAACTGCGGACGCATCACAGCGCTGGAAGGCCGCATAAAATACAATGCAGCGCAGAAATACGGAGATCACAGCATCTACAAGGGTCTGACCTTCTGGAGTCCAAATATCAATATCTACCGTGACCCGCGCTGGGGAAGAGGGCAGGAGACATATGGAGAAGATCCAGTACTGACAAGTATTTGCGGCGAAAACTATATTAAAGCACTGCAAGAAGGGGAAGACGACCGTTACATGCGTGCGGCAGCCTGCGCCAAGCATTTCGCCGTTCACAGCGGCCCTGAAGGCGGCCGTCACGGCTTCGACAGTGTCGTGTCAGATTTCGATCTGCACGACACCTATCTTCCGGCTTTTGAATGGTGCGTAAAAAAAGCAGATGTCCAGTCTGTCATGGGTGCTTATAATATGATTAACGGCGTCCCTTCCTGTGCACATAAAGAACTCATTACGGATACCCTGCGTGAACAGTGGGGCTTTAACGGCTATTTTGTTTCAGATTGCGGTGCGCTGGCTGATATGCATATGTTCTGTCTGGTTACCCACACTGCCATTGAATCAGCGGCGTTGGCGCTAAAGGCTGGCTGTGACTTAAACTGCGGACAGGTGTATCTGCATGTTCTGCAGGCATATTATGAAGGGAAAGTGACCGAAGAAGACATTGACCGTGCCGTCACCTACCTTATGGCGGTGCGTTATAAGCTCGGTATGTTTGACCCCACATGCAAGTACAACGAAGAGACCGACTATACGCTGGTCGAATGCGACGCACACCGGCAACTCGCTTATGAAGCGGCCGTACGTTCCGTTGTTATGCTCAAAAACGACGGTATTCTGCCTTTGCAGAAAAGCAAGCTCAAAAACGTAGCCGTCATCGGCCCGAACGCTAAAAACATCCGTGCACTTGAAGGCAACTACAACGGACGTTCCGCAGATTATCGCAATCTTGTAGACGGTGTAAAACGAGTCTGCGGCGATGAAGTGCGTGTAATATATGCGGCGGGCTGCCCGCTGTATCAGATGACGGATGAAAGCTGCGCAGGACCGCGGGACAACTTTGCTGAAGCACTTGCCGTAGCCGAGGCTTCAGACGTTGTCATTCTGTGCATGGGCCTTGATCCATCTATAGAAGGTGAAGAAGGCGATGCGAATAACGAATACGGTGCAGGCGATAAGCCAACGCTCGCTTTCCCGGGTTTGCAGCAGGAATTGATGGAGCGTATCAAGGCCTTGAATAAGCCCATGGTACTTGTGGCACTTGCTGGAGGCGCTCTTGACTTAAGCTGGGCGGATAAAAATGTAAATGCCATCCTTTTCGGCTGGTATCCGGGGGCTTTAGGCGGAGACGCCATTGCCGATTTGATCTTCGGCGTACGCAATCCAAGCGGAAAGACACCCGTTACTTTTTATAAAACACTTGATGAGCTTCCGCCTTTTGACGATTACAGCATGGAAGGTCGCACCTATCGTTACATGAAAAACGAACCTTTGTATCCGTTTGGCTACGGCCTCTCCTATACAACTTTCGAAATGGATGAAGGAACGGTTTCCGGCAGTGCGGAAAATCATGACCTTCAGGTTACAGTCTCTGTCAAAAACGTCGGTGATGTTGCCGGAGAAGAGATCGTCGAAATATACGCCGTGTATGATAAAGAGCGCTATATTACGCCAAACTGCAAGCTTTGCGGGTTTGAACGTGTTTCTCTAAATCCGGGTGAAGAAAAAACGATAACCATCCCACTCGAAACAGAGGCCATCAAACTCACAGATCGGGATGGCACACGTTACATACCAAAAACGGTACGATTCCGCGTTGCACCGCACGCATTCTTAAAATAAATAGGATAATAAATGCAAAACCTTTCCCATGATATTTGACTATTACAATTTAGCCGATTTGTAATGCTCTTTATAATCGTTGCAAATGGTTTTGCATGAAAGGCCGCCTGACAGCGGCAAAGGGAGGGAGTGCCGTTTTAACGCGGCACTCCCTCCCTTTTCTCCTTTATTCCACAACATTCGCATCCATATTTTGTGAACTTATAGGTTATGCAAGCTTTTTTAAAGTATATCCGCTTTTCCGGAACGATTCGATTACATCGCCAAGCATTTCAGCATTGTCTTTTGACACCGCATGAAGCAAATAGACCGCGCCATTATGCGCTGCCCCTGTTACCTTCGGAAGGGCCTTTTCTACACCCATCTGATTGTTTGTATCATAATCGAGATAGGCAAAGCTCCAAAGTACGGTTTTGTACCCCAGCCGGTTTGCAAGTTCCATTGTCCGGCTTGACCACTCTCCCATTGGCGGACGGAACAAAGTCATCTCATAACCAAATGTTTCTAAAACATAATTGTGCAAATCGATTATTTCCTTTGCGGCTTCTTCCATTGAAAGCGTAGGCATAGATTTATGCTGAACACTGTGGTTTCCGACAACATGGCCTTCATCGATCATCCGCCGGATCAGATCTGGATTTTGTTGAACATACGGCATTGTAACAAAAAAGACCGCACTGCATTGTTTTTCTTTCAGCGTATCTAATATTTTTTCAGTATAGCCATTTTCATATCCTTCGTCAAATGTCAGATAAATTGATTTCTCTGTATCCGGCATAATAAAGACCCCGCCATATTTCCCGTATTGCTCTTGATAGCGGTCACAGGATACAGGCCGGTTTCTGTCATCTACTTCCTTTCCCTGCCCCCATCCCTTCTTTTCATTTTCGAGTGCATCTAATCCGGAAAAATCAACACCCGATATGTTCAGGGCCGCGCCCGTTGGCGCGGCTGCATCGGAAGACTCGTCTGGTGTGAAAATGGAAGACAGTCCGGACGTAACATCGGACATCGCATCCGAGACGTCGCTTTCTAACTTAGACATTTCTGAGGACATGCCGCCACTTTCGTTTGTAGAACTTTCCCCGTCTGTTTTTCGGCAAGACGCAAATAAAACAGCGACGGAGCAAAGCGCCAGACAAAGCAGTAATGCGGTAAGCTTTGTTTTCATAGCGTTAAAGATACCTCCTTTTTGGTTCCTATACAGTATGTCCGCTTTCTTTCCTGCTATACCCGCTCTTCCCGTCTGCGGCGGATAGATGTTCTTTCTTCCGTAAGTATAAACGTTTCATCAAACAATCTGCAACAAAATAAGGCCAAATAATACGAATAAAATATTATTTGCGATATACAACTTTATTTTATATAATATAATTTCACATAAACAGAATAAAAAGCAGAGGGAACCAGCTTGCACTTTCCTAAAAGCGGACCGCTCTACTCGGCTGATGGAATGACAGAGCATCCTATCGGGCAATCGTTTTCCAAGAATGACGATGTTTCATTATCAAAATATGAATGCATTCAGGATCGGCAATGCTTATATACAAACTGCAGCAACAAATCTAATGATATGTGATGGACGTGTAAAATATGAAACAAATATACCCTGTCGCGGCAATGAAATGCAGCCCCGAAAACGATTTTGATTGTTCTTTGCTGTATTGCTGCGACAGTAAAAGCTGATGTTTTTATTTTAAGCATATTTTATCCTATAATCATCGCTGTTGGATCGAATTCCCAAAATAAAAGATATGGAAAACTGCATAAAAATCAAATTTCAGTATTGTCACTTGTCCAGAGAAGGATATGGCCAAACCCGAACGATAATCTTGAAAGAAAAAAGCGAAACCAAGACGCTCGGAAATCACTTTTTCCAGACTTCCTGTCGAAAAGGATAATTGAGAAAAATCCGCTTTCGTATCTTGACAACTCTGCCTTTTTTGCATATACTAAATTTAAATATCGCAATATTGTACAGGCTAAGAACGGAATGTTCCGGCAAACGATTTTTTTCAGAGATGGGGCGGTTGGTGAAAGCCCTGAAGAATGTGCCGGAAACGCTCTCCGGGAGCCCGTCGGTGAAAGCCGCCGCGTGTCGTTCGCGTTACAGAACGGTCAAAGCGGTGCTATCCTTAAAAAGGACGGCACAATTTGGGTGGTACCACGGAAACCGCCTGCTGTCAAATTAAGACGCAGACGCCTTCGTCCCATTTCGGACGAGGGCGTTTTTTATTTCCCCGGTACATTTGCGATGAAAAAAACAACAGGAGGAATCCATATGAAATGGACGGGACTGAACGAGCTGCGTGAGCAGTTTTTATCCTTTTTTGAATCAAAAGGGCACCTTCGCCTGCCAAGCTTTCCGCTTATCCCGATCAACGATAACAGTTTGTTTCTAATCAATTCTGGCATGGCCCCGATGAAAAAATATTTTTTAGGGCAAGAAACGCCGCCCCGCACTCGTGTGACAACCTGCCAGAAATGTATCCGCACGCCTGATATCGAAAATGTCGGGAAAACAGCTCGCCACGGTACGTTTTTTGAAATGCTCGGCAATTTCTCATTTGGCGACTATTTTAAACGGGAAGCCACTGCATGGGCATGGGAGTTTTTTACCAAAGTGCTTGAAATGCCGGTTGAAAAGCTATATGTTTCTGTTTACGAAGAAGACGACGAGGCTTATGATATCTGGACGAAGGAGGTTGGCGTAGATCCATCCCATATGGTTCGCATGGGAAAAGAAGACAATTTTTGGGAACATGGAACCGGCCCCTGCGGCCCCTGCTCGGAAATTTATTTTGACCGCGGGCCGGAAAAAGGATGCGGCAAGCCGGACTGTCACGTAGGGTGTGAATGCGACCGGTATGTCGAAGTTTGGAATCTCGTTTTTTCACAATTTGATTCTGATGGGAACGGCGGTTATACGCCGCTCGAACAAAAAAATATTGACACTGGCATGGGCCTTGAGCGGCTCGCCTGCGTGATGCAGGGCGTAGACAACCTGTTCGAGGTTGATACGATTCAAAATATTATGCGCCATATCGGTAAAATTGCGGGTGTAACATACCACGATGACCCGCAAAAGGATGTCTCGCTTCGAGTGATCACCGATCATATCCGCAGCACAACCTTTATGATTGCAGACGGTGTGATCCCCTCAAATGAAGGCCGGGGATACGTTCTTCGTCGGCTTTTGCGTCGTGCGGCCCGCCACGGACGCTTGCTCGGTATTACAAAGCCGTTTTTATATGAGGTTGTTGAAACGGTTGCGAAGGAAAACGAAACCGCTTATCCGGAACTTTTAGAAAAAGTTGAATATATCAGAAAAATGGTCCGTAATGAGGAGGAGAATTTCGCAAAAACTGTCGGTAAAGGCTTTGAACTTCTAAATCAGCTAATTGATGATATAGAAAGCGCAGAGTCCGCAGGGACCGCCGCGCCCGTCCTTCCCGGTGCCGCCGCCTTCCGTCTGTACGATACCTACGGGTTCCCTCTTGACCTTACCCGTGAAATCATTGCCGAACGCGGTATCACGGTGGATGAAGAAGGCTTTTTGCGCCTGATGAACGAGCAGCGTGAACGCGCGCGGAATGCGCGTGCAACTGACGATGCATTTGGCGTAGGGGACGATACTTTAACCGATCTTACAGAAGCAACGGAATTTGTCGGTTATGATACCCTGTCCTGCGATGCCAAAATATTGGCTCTCGTCTATGAAGGGGAACGCGTAGGTACAGCAAGTGCCGGGCAAAAAGTATTGATTGTGACCGACCGCACACCATTTTATGCAGAAAGCGGCGGACAAGTTGCAGACAAGGGGCAGCTCATTGCAGGCGACACCACCGTGGATGTCTATGACGTGCAAAAATCCTCAGTCGGCTCACTCATCCTGCATTCTGCAGAGATCACAAGCGGAAGCATCTCTGTTGGAGATACCGTATCCATGCAGGTCAGCTCCGCTATTCGAGAAGCCATTACAAGAAACCACACGGCAGCACACTTGCTCCATGCGGCCCTGCGCAAGGTGCTCGGTACACACGTGCATCAGGCCGGCCAGCTTGTAAACGCCAAGGAGATGCGTTTCGACTTTTCGCATTTTGAAGCAATGACCCGTGAAGAAATCGCGGAGGTGGAACACGAGGTGAACCGTATCATCCTATCCGGTATCGAGGTCAACCGGTATGAAACCGATATAGCCTCTGCCAAGGAAAAAGGCGCAATGGCTTTGTTTGGTGAAAAGTACGGCGAGCGTGTGCGCGTCTGCGAAGTAGGCAATTTTTCCATTGAGCTCTGCGGCGGTACACATGTCGCGAATACAGGAAAAATCGGGCTATTTAAGATTGTATCTGAAAGTTCTGTTGCGGCAGGCGTACGCCGTATTGAAGCTGTCACCGGCTATGGGGTGTTAGACCTAATTTCCATGCAGGCCTCCGTCTTGTCGGCAGCAGCAGAACAATTAAAAGCAGCAAACCCCAATGAACTGGTGCACCGTGCAGCACAAGTCATGGGTGAGCTGAAAGATCGTATGCATGAACTGGATCGGCTGAACCAAAAAATGGCAGACAGTAAGATTGACGGCCTGTTTGAACAAACGCAGATAGCTGCCGGCATCCCCTATTATACTGCTATGCTCAGCGGCACCAAGCCAGACGCGCTCCGAATTGTCGGAGATAAGGCTAAAGAGCGTCTTAACGAAGGCGTGGCGCTTCTCTGCGGGGTATCGGACGGCAAAGCGACCATGCTCTGCATTTGCGGAAAGGCCGCTGTTGCCAAGGGTGCACATGCAGGCAAAATTGTCTCCAAAGCCGCTGCGGTTACTGGAGGAAAAGGAGGCGGACGGCCGGACAGTGCGATGGCCGGCGTCGGAGATTTAACGAAAATTGATGAAGCTTTTGCAGCTATGCCGGATATCCTTTCCGGCCTGATCGGCTGAATGCAAGGAGGAACAAAAATATGGACTGCCTTTTCTGCAAAATTATAAACGGGGAAATTCCAAGCAAGAAACTGTATGAAGATGATTTGGTCTATGCCTTTTATGACATCAATCCACAGGCTCCCGTACATTTCCTTGTCATTCCCAAAGCACATATTGAAAGCGCTGCTGCTATTTTCTCTGAAAACAGCGCGGTTATCTCTCATATTTTTGAAGTCATTGCAGCGCTGTCGAAAGAACTTGCTTTAGACGATGGGTTCCGCGTAGTGAGCAATGCGGGCAAACACGGTGCGCAGACGGTTAAACATCTGCATTTCCATGTCTTAGGCGGCAAACAATTAAGTGAACAAATCTGTTGATTGATTATTTTCCTTCTATTATGCTTAAAACAGGATGGGCATACACCCATCCTGTTTTTTAATGATATAAAAATCTAATCTTTTATTGACAAAATTTGTTTTATTATGTATTATAATATATGGAAGCAGGAGATACCAATGGGAATTTCATCTTTGCATCTATTAGGATGAAAGCCACCACCCCCCATTAGACCGATGCAGATAAGAGCAACATCTGTTTATTGATTTTCATTATGCTGAGCTTTATCCGCTATTGTTATTCTTCACGAAATTATTATACCGCCGCCGATAGTCAGCAAAGCGTTGTATAAAGCGCCAAATTCCAAATCATTCACAGAAGCGAAACGCTTGTCCGGACAGAATGCATTGTCGTAATAGAAACGGTATATCTCAAAACATCGTACAACCAAATGGATTCCATCGATTCCTGAAAAAGGAGGCTAATCATGGACAAATCAAGCCGTATCTTTTCCCTCTTCCATCTTCTTTTCCTCGTCTGTATTGCCGTCGGTGTACTGATTGCTTCTTTCCATTTCGCCTTCGGCAAATCCGACAGGCAGCCCGCATCTGAAACGGCTCCCGTTTATTTAACGCAGGCAGAAGCTGCCGCATATCTTGGCATCACGGACGAAGACTTCCAACGCCTGCTCGATGCAGAAAGCAAAGCCGCAGCCGATATCGCGGAAAACAGCGGGGTCCGTTACTCCCTGCCGCTTTGCACACTGGAGATTGAGGGGACCGTCTATTATGAGCGTGCCGCACTCGAAAGGCTGTCGGGAGAAAACGGATACAGCCAAATTATTGTGCAGGATGGGATGATTGAAATTGTACAGTCATAGGCAAGAGCAATAATCCTGCCGTTTTCCTGCGCATGGTTTGACAGATTCTAAAAAAGGATGAGCTGCCGCTCATCCTTTTTTGCTTTTCGGTTGGGCTTATTGGCCCGCTATCGCCCGCAGCGTCTCAATTTCCTGCCGATATCCGTTAAGATCATTCGGCGTTTCCAGACAAAAAGGCAATGCGTTTAATGCCGGATGCCTGACAATCCGCTCAAAGGCCGACAACCCTATCTGCCCCTCTCCGATTTTCTCGTGACGGTCTTTTTGCGCACCGCAGACATTCATAGAATCATTGAGATGCACGGCTTTCAACCGTCCTATTCCGATTATCCGGTCAAACTCGGCCAGCACCCCGTCTAAGTTGTTTACAATATCATAACCCGCATCATGCACATGGCACGTATCCAAACAGACGCCCACCTTTTCAGACAATTCCACCCGATCTATAATTGCCCGGAGCTCCTCAAAACTTCTGCCGATCTCTGTCCCTTTTCCCGCCATTGTCTCAAGCAGGACAATTGTCTGCTGTTGAGGTTTTAAAATCTGATTCAGTATCTGGGCAATTAAGGCAATCCCCTTTTCCGCTCCCTGACCGACATGGCTTCCGGGATGGAAATTATAATAGCAATGCGGGATATGCTCCAGACGCGCTAGATCCTCTTGCATGACAAGCTCGGCAAATTCACGGGTCTTTTCTTCTGCTGAAGCCGCGTTCAACGTATATGGCGCATGCGCAATAATAGGGGCAAACTCCTGCTCCTTTAAAAAGGAAACAAGCGCGGCTGCGTCTTTCTGATCAAACGCCTTTGCCTTACTGCCGCGTGGATTGCGGGTAAAAAACTGAAAAGTATCCGCACCAAGCGAGAACGCCTCTTTTCCCATTGCAAGGTATCCTTTCGATGATGACAGATGGCAGCCGATATGCAGTGACATAATATCCGTTCCTTTCCTTTTGCTCGTCTGTACAAATATTCCCTATTAAAATTAGGACTGGTTTGTATCCCCTATACGCTAAAGCGCATTTCATTCCAGATTATCTTACAATACAGCCCGCTGCGGCCTTCCGGGTATCAGTTTCTCTCCGTCGCTGTAACCTTCCGGCCTTCCTGCAAGGCGGCGGATAAGCTCTGCCCGCAGTTTTGCAATACGATCCTGACAGGCCGGATCCCCAATCCGGTCGTGCAGTTCATCCGGATCTTGAATCAAGTCAAAGTACTGCTCCGTCCCGCTTTCGTCGAACCAGATATATTTATCCCTTTTGGTCACAATAAAGTGATTGCCAAGATAAGATCCGCTGTGTTCGCCGTGGAACATTTCACGCACATCGGATTGTTCGCCGCGCATAACCGGGCACAAAGAACGGCCGTCAAGCCCTTTCGGGATTTCAGCGCCAGCAAGCTCGAGCAGTGTAGGCATAATATCCTCAAGGCCTGCCACTGCATCTAACCGGAGGCCGCCTCTAAACTGCGGCACACGGAAAAACAGCGGAATATGCACACTGCCCTGATAAGGGCGCGTTTTCCGGAATGTATGGTGATCCCCTAAAAGTTCGCCATGGTCGGAGCAAAACAGAAGGATTGTGTCGTGAAGAATCCCCTCCCTCTCAAGCGCCTGCAAAATACGGCCTATCTGATGGTCCAAATGTGTAATACACGCATAATAACCAATCTGGGCTTCGTGCATCAGCTCAGGATCGGCGGCTCCTTCTTCACTGCAATAATGACGGCCGGTTTTTAAATACCGCTCTTGATCCGCCCAGTCGCCCATAAACGGCGGGCGTAGTGCCTTATTCCGATACATATCGAAATAGCAGGCCGGCGCATCAAGCGGAGGATGGGGACGCACAAAGGATGCATAGAGAAAAAACGGCTTTGACCGATCACGCCTTCTAAGATAATCGATGCAGCCACGCGCTACCCAATTAGTCGGGTGGGACTCTTCGTCATACATCCAAGGGCGCGCCACAAAAGAGTTGCATTCGAGGCCAGTATCGGTCACATCTGCGTCTATCCCCTTCTCGTTTTTGAGCCAATGAAAATAATCATCCGCCACCGACTGATGCTCACAGTACGGTGTGCCGGCCTGGCGATAATACGCCAGATATCCGTCATGCAGCTGGACATCGCGAAAACCGATCCGATTGCGCAGAGGATCCACATGAAGTTTTCCGACACACTGTGTATCGTATCCCGCCTTTCCCAGCTCGCCGGCCAGCGTTACCGGATAGTCCCATCGCACGCCGTCCTGATATCCAACACGGCCTGTATGCTCAGGCGACAGGCCCGTCATCAGGGAAGCGCGTGCGGCAATACAAGATGGGCACGCCGTATAGGCGTTTTCAAAAAATTGCCCCGTTGAAGCAATTGAGTCTAAATACGGCGTTTTTACATCGGGATGCCCCGCATATCCAATGCAATCTCCCCGCATTTGGTCTGTCATGAAAAATAAAATATTTGGTTTCATGGAATCCTCCTTTTTTAATAATGCGACAACCAATTTTTTTACCTCCAATTTTAACTCATACTCCCCTTATATTCGGGTAAAGTAAACGATGCGGAGGTGATTCAAAATGAAAAAATTGATCGAACTTACCGGTATTCAAAAAAGCTTTCCAACCGGGGACGGCCCTCTTCCCGTTTTAAAGGGGATTGACCTGACCGTTTGCCACGGGGAATTCGTCACCATTGTTGGAAGCTCGGGTTCGGGAAAATCAACGCTGATGAACATCATCGGCTGTTTGGATACGCCGGACAAAGGGATCTATCTGCTGGACGGCGAAGACGTATCCGATTTGTCCGACAGGCGGCTTTCTGCAATCCGCAATCGGAAAATCGGTTTTGTGTTTCAAGGCTTCCATTTAATCCAATGTCTAACTGCACTTGAAAATGTAGAACTGCCGCTCCGCTACCGCGGCCTTTCCCGCGCACGGCGGCGGGAACTCGCCGAACAGGCGCTGTATGAAGTTGGCCTTGCCGAACGCATGCATTACCTTCCAAGCCAGCTCTCCGGCGGCCAGCAGCAGCGCACTGCTATTGCGCGCGCCGTAGCTTCTCACCCACCCGTCATTTTGGCGGACGAACCGACCGGCAACCTTGACAGTGCGTCCGGCGGAGAAATTATGCGGCTTCTCCATGGCCTGCACGAAGGCGGGACAACCATCATCCTCATTACGCACGATCCGGCTGTAGCCGCTGCTGCACCGCGCCGGATCTGCTTTGCCGACGGAAAAATCAACCGTGAGGAGTATACTCCTTCATGACGCAAGCCATAATTTTTTCAAGAAGAAGTGCAGGATCTGTTTGCTCCGCCAGTATGATATTATGACGCCGGTCTGTCAATTCGGTATTGCCGGGTTCTTTTTCACAGTTTACATGAATCCCGCACTTTCGTACGGAAAACAGCTCCGGAAAAAGATAGTAGAGTACCGCCGTAGAATCATGCATTGTCGATCCCAGTTCGCCATACGCCGTACACGCCGCATAATTTGCTTTCAAAATCGTATACAGCGCATGGGCCAGCACCGTATCGCACTGCCCAATTCGATCAATCTGCATTAGGGAGAATGCAACGGTTTCTGTTGTATTTAGCGGTATTAAAGCCAAATGATCCGCCTCCCGCAAGACGAATGCCGCACTTTCCGGGTCGCAAAACATGTTGAATTCCGCATAGGGACGCACATTTCCTTTTCCAATCCCGCCTCCCATTGTCACGATCCTGCCGATATGCTTCTTGCTATCGGGGAAGCGCATAAAAAGCATTGCCAAATTGGTTAACGGTCCAAGTGTAATATAGTCGACGGTTCCTTCCGAACAGATCGTTTCATATAGATATAAAAGCCAATCGTCTGTCTCTATTGGCTTTTTTTCCTGTTCTGAAAGGGAAAGTCCGCCCAATCCATCCGTACCGTGGATGTGCGCAGCTGTTTCATAGCTGCCTTTCTGCGGGCCGGAAGCTCCCGGCAGAACCGGGACATCCCATTTTAAAAGCGAACACATCGTAAGTGCATTGCGCACAGTGTGCTCTTTTGTTATATTCCCATATCCGGCAACAATCAACCGTACATCCGAAGGACAATAATGCTGCAGCACAACAAAAGCCACCGCGTCGTCAATTCCGGGATCAGTATCTAAAATTATCGGGCGCCCCATAAACCAAAACACTCCTTTTAAGTTCTTGTATCCTGCCAAAATAAACTTATTTGACTTTGATGGTATACCGGCATATCGGCGAAACAATACGTCTTCTGCATCTTGTTCACTTATCATAGCACGAAAACGACAGACGGACAACCGTTTCTTGTAAAGAAACATTATTTATGATAGAATAAAGCCAACAAATAAAAAAGGGGATCGTTTTCGTGACAAATCTCATACGGCGTTTCTTTTCGATACGCTATATGCTCAAACCCTCTCAGCGCATAAATGCGCCGCTGCCTCCTACCAAAGAGGTTTACCGCCATCAGTTCAATCTCACATGGCCCTGCGCAATTGAATCTGTTCTTGTCAGCCTGATCGGTTCTATGGATACCATGATGGTAGGCGGCCTTGGTCCGGAAGCAATTGCCGCTGTCGGTATCACCAATCAACCGAAATTTATTCTCTTGGCCGTAAGTTTTTCTTTAAATGTTGGGGTTACGGCAGTCGTAGCACGGCGCAAGGGGCAGCAGGACACTGTAGGCGCAAACCGCTGCCTGCGGCAAGCTGTTATCATCAGTCTGGCGCTCTCCATTTTGATGTCCTTGCTTGGTGCGGTATTTGCGCGCCCTATCCTGCTGTTTGCCGGAGCAGGCCCGGATACCATTGAAGACGCTGTAATCTATTTCCAAATCCTGATGATCAGTATTGTCTTTATGTCTCTGAGCCTGACAATCAACGCTGCCCAACGAGGTGCAGGAAACACCAAAATTTCTATGCGCACCAATCTTGCCGCCAATATCGTCAATATTATTTTGAATTATCTGCTGATCAACGGCATTTGGGTTTTCCCCAAAATGGGGGTCGCAGGCGCCGCGGCGGCAACTGCAATCGGTAATATCGTCGGCTGTATTATGTCCGTCATGTCATTGTTTTATCACGCTCATTTTCTTGACTTCCGCACTAAGACAAGCTGGCGGTTTGACAGGAAAACAATGGGCGCACTTGTCTCTATCAGCGGCAGCGCCATGGTTGAGCAGGTGTTTATGCGGATAGGCTTCTTTACATATGCCAAAATCGTTGCCGGCCTTGGGACGGTAGCCTTTGCAACACATCAGATCTGTATGAATATCATCAATCTTTCTTTTTCATTTGGAGACGGCCTTGGTGTTGCCGCATCCTCTCTTGTCGGGCAAAGCCTTGGGGAGAAGCGGCCGGATATGGCGATTATATATGGAAAAACTGGTCAGCGCATGGCTTTTTGCATTTCAAGTGCGCTATTCGTCTTTTTCCTATTAGGCCGCCATTTCCTGATGGAATTATTCACCGATGATGCGCGCGTCATTGCACTCGGTGGGATTATCCTCATTATCATTGCCTGCACAACACATGTCCAGACTGCACAAGTTGTTTATTCCGGCTGTCTGCGGGGAGCGGGAGACACAAAATTTGTTGCGCTATCCTCCTTTATTAGCATTGGTATCATACGCCCGGGGCTTTCTTGGATTCTTTGTTTCCCCTGCGGATTGGGCCTTGTAGGCGCATGGCTTGGCCTATTTGGGGATCAGTTTCTTCGCATGATATTCTGTATGACACGTTTCCGCGGCGGCCGTTGGACAAAAATTGAACTATAGGCGATATTGCAAGAAAGGAATTACGCTATATGAAGCCAGCATCTATTAAATACTTATGGAAGGACCGTAAACGCATTTTAGGTATGCCGCTCTCTTTTACCCGATACCGTTTAAGTGAAGACCGGATTTTTTTAGAGGTAGGCTTGCTGAATATGAAGCAGGAAGAAGTCCTTTTATACCGTGTCCGGGATTTAAGCCTATCACGCTCTTTTTGGCAGCGGATTTTTCGTGTGGGGACCGTACATTTACATTCTTCTGATAAAACTACTCCCGTTTTGGCGCTGAAAAATATCCGTTATCCAAATGAAGTAAAAGAACTGATTCATCGGCAGGTCGAAGAAATGAAAGTTTCCCGGCGCATGCGTGTAGGCGAAATTTTGGATCACAACTTTTCCGATGGGGAGGACGAGGATATTCTTGCCTCTGATTTTGAATGAACAGCCCTGTTTATCTGGAAACCGCCCGTTTGGTTCTACGCAATTTTAATGAAGCAGATCTTAATACGCTTGTCGATTACCGGAGCCATCCATTATGTGCCCAATATCAAAGAGGGCAATTTAAAGACCGTGAAAACCTAAGCCGGCTGATTGCACGCACCAAAACAGATGATCCATTTTCAATCGGGCAAAGCCGTCTGGCTATCGCGCGCAAGGACACCGAAGAAATAATCGGGGATTTGTTTGTGGGCATTTCAAAAAACACGGCTGCGCTGGGCTACACGATTTCTTACCGGTATCATCGACAGGGTTTTGCCTATGAACTGCTTTCCGCTTTTCTCCCCGCACTTCAGTGCCGATTTCCAAACTATGATATTATCTGCTGTACCGATACAGAAAACACAGCAAGCATATCCCTGCTTTTAAAACTCGGATTTATAAAAGAGGGGTATAGAAAAGAAATAGATTCCCTCATATTCCGCCTCCCGAAATAGTGAACGAAAAGAGGCTTCGGTTTCAGTGCTTTGAAACCGAAGCCTCTTTTATTTCGCCTAAACGCCCTATTTTTATCTGTCCGGCGTACAAGATTTTTCTTAGCTTTTACGGTAGCTATGTATCATCGCCTGTGTCCCACAATCTCCAAACCCTTCTTTTTCAAGCGCTTCATTCATTTTCAGTACCTGCTCTAATATGGGCAGCGGATCGGCACTTTGCTCCAATGCAATCCGCATATCCTTGACAAAATGCTTTAAAAAGAATCCTGGCGCATCGTCGCCGTTTATCATTTTGGGCCCATTCGCACGCATCTGAAAACTTCCCGCTGCGCCGTTTTCAATACTTTCAAGCATTTTTGCCGTATCAAGGCCAACACGTTCACCATAAGCAACCGCTTCACAAACACCCGCAAGGGCCCCGGCTATGGCAATTTGATTTGCCATTTTGGTGTGTTGTCCGGCGCCATGCCCGCCTTCATAAACGATGGTTTTCCCCATTGCACGGAACAACGGAAGACTGGCCGCAAAATCGGTCTCATTCCCGCCTACCATGATCGACAGCGTTCCCTCTCTTGCCCCGGTGTCGCCGCCAGAAACGGGCGCATCTAACACATGCAGATTTTTTTCCCGCCCAGCTTCTGCAATGCGAAGGCTAAGGCGGGGATCTGTCGTTGTCATATCGATCAGGAAAGCGCCCTGCTCTGCTCCCGACAAAATACCGTTTTCGCCGAAATAGACATCTTCTACATCCTTTGGATAGCCGACCATTGTTATGACAGCTTCCTGACCCATCGCGCACTTAGCCGGGCTTTCTGCCCATTGTACACCAGTCTGCCGTAAAAAATCTTCGATCTTTTCCTTCCGGCGGGTATATACCGTCAATTCAAAACCGGCCTTCACTAAGTTCGCCGCCATTCCCCGTCCCATAATACCAATTCCGATAAATCCGATTTTTTTCATGGATGCTCAACCCTCTCTTTTTAAGCCCAAATGGCTCGTCAATATTTTTATTATAACGGAAGCCGCTCTATAAAGCAAACAGGGAATTTGATAAAAAGCACGCCTTTTTTAATATATAGCCTCCCACTGCACACCATCCCCCCATGAGCAAACCAAATATAAAAAAGCAGAAGGCCGCCTCTGCGCAATGCAGCCTGCGGTCTTCTGCTATCGTTTGTATCTGTTTGGATAGGGAATCCCTATCCTTTTATAAAGCCTCTGAATCCCGGCATGCGTTTCAGAAGCACAGGATTAAAGCCTTCCTAAAAGGGGTTCCATAATACAGCGATCCCTCTTTATATTTTCTATTCCGCTTTATTTGGAATAATGAGCGGCGTTGTTGTCCTTTAAAACAACATCATGCGCGCCGCCCTCAACAATGCTGGTGGAGGACACGAGCGTCAGCTTCGCCTTCTTTTGAAGCTCTGCAATAGAAAGAACGCCGCAGTTGCACATTGTAGACCGAACCTTTGCAAGCGATTTATTCACGTTTTCTTTCAATGGACCGGCATAAGGAACATAGGAATCGACGCCCTCTTCAAAAGACAATTTGGCGTCGCCGCCCAAGTCATAACGCTGCCAATTGCGTGCACGGTTGGAGCCTTCGCCCCAATATTCTTTCATATAATTGCCGTTAATAATAACTTTATTGGTCGGGCTTTCATCAAAACGGGAAAAATACCGTCCCAGCATAATAAAGTCCGCACCCATTGCAAGCGCAAGCGTCATATGATAGTCGTGTACAATACCACCGTCGGAGCAGACCGGGATATAAATGCCGGTTTCCTCAAAGTACTCGTCACGCGCTTTGGCCACTTCTATCAATGCGGTAGCCTGTCCGCGGCCGATCCCCTTTTGCTCACGGGTGATACAGATTGAGCCGCCGCCGATACCGACTTTTACAAAATCTGCACCTGCCTTAGCCAGAAACAAAAAGCCGTCGCGGTCAACCACATTGCCTGCGCCCACTTTTACGTTATCGCCGTAACGTTCACGGATCCACGCCAGTGTACGGGACTGCCACTCCGTAAAGCCTTCGGAGGAATCGATACATAAAACATCTGCCCCCGCTTCAACCAGAGCCGGCACACGCTCGGCGTAATCGCGCGTATTGATGCCTGCACCAACTACATACCGCTTGGAACTATCCAACAGCTCGTTTGTGTTTTCTTTATGTGTCGAATAGTCTTTACGGAAAACCATATATTTTAAATGCTGATCCTTATCAATCAACGGAAGGGAGTTCAGTTTGTTTTCCCAAATAATATCGTTTGCTTCCTTCAAAGTAGTCGTATCTGGTGCACAGATCAGCTTTTCAAACGGCGTCATAAAAGACGACACTACCTCGTCTTTAGACATACGGCTGATACGGTAATCCCGGCTGGTTACAATCCCCAAAAGGCGCCCGTTTGCCGTACCGTCCTCTGTGACGGCGACCGTTGAATGCCCCGTTTTTTCTTTAAGCGCCAAAATATCGGCCAAAGTTGCATCCGGACGAATATTGGAATCGCTGGTTACAAATCCTGCCTTATAGCTTTTGACGCGGGCTACCATTGCCGCTTCGCTCTCTACCGACTGTGAGCCATAGATAAAAGAGATGCCGCCTTCTTTTGCAAGGGCGATTGCCATTTCTTCGCCGGAAACGGACTGCATAATCGCAGACACAAGCGGAATATTCATCGTTATCGCGGAAGTCTCACCCTTTTTAAACTTTACAACAGGCGTCTTCAGGCTGACATTTGCAGGAATACATTCCGCAGAGGAATACCCCGGGACAAGCAGGTATTCACCAAACGTACGGGACGGTTCTTCAAAATAGAAAGCCATGTTCATCTCTCCTCATTTTTATTGTATTTTATTCTTTACAATACTATGGAAAAAGCACAAAGTCAAGACATCAAACCGACTTTGTGCTTCTCTCATAGACAAATTCAGCGAAAGCGTCCATTTTTTCGCCGTTTTCTGCCCGGATTCCGTTAGGTTTTGTTCGCCATATTGCAAACAATCCCGCGTTCCGCATCCAGCGTGACATTTGTTCCGGAGCGTAGGATATCTGTTGCATTCTTTGCGCCTACAAGAACCGGTTTTCCAAGCGCCAACCCAACAATAGCCGCATGAGAATTGGCACCGTCCTGCTCAGTAATAATACCGGCACAGTCCTTTATCAAATCAAGGATGGCATTGGAGGTCTTAGGAATGACGAGAATCTCACCCGGCTTAAATTGCTGACGCGCCTCCTCTTCGCTGTCGCACACACACAGATTTGCATGCACCTGCTGCGCCGTAATGCCGGTACCTGTAATCAAAATATCGCCCACAATGTGTACGCGCATCATGTTCGTAGTCCCTGAAATACCAAGCGGAACACCGGCCGTAATGCAAACCAAATCGCCGTCTTCTATCAGGTTTAAATTTTGGGCACAGTTGATAGCATGGTCGAACAGTTCATCTTCGCTGTGCTTTTCCTCTAAGAGCATCGGCGTCACACCCCACGAAAGGCTCAACTGATGGTATGCCTGCTCATTCGGCGTACCCGAAATAATCGGGCACTGCGGCCGGTATTTCGAAATCATACGCGCTGTTTGCCCTGTCGTGGTGACAGTCAGAATCGCGGCAGCCTTCAAATCGGTTGCCGTGGTAACCGTCGCATGAGAAATCGCGTTTGTGATATTCGGAAGATCCGTTGAAACACGGGTTCTAAATTGTTTTTCATAGTCGATTTCCCGTTCCGCCCGTTCCGCAATCAGCGCCATAGTCTTAAGCGCTTCAACCGGATAAGCACCCGCTGCTGTTTCTCCCGAAAGCATGATCGCGCTGGTTCCGTCATAAATGGCGTTGGCAACATCTGTGGTCTCTGCCCGTGTCGGCCGCGGATTCTTAATCATGGAATCCAGCATCTGTGTCGCTGTCACTACAACCTTTCCGGCATTATACGCTTTATGGATCAGTTTCTTTTGGATGCCCGGAAGCTCTTCGAAGGCAATCTCCACGCCCATATCGCCGCGGGCGACCATAATGCCATCTGCCACGCGGAGAATCTCGTCTATATTTTTTACGCCCTCCGCATTTTCGATTTTAGCAATGACCCGGATACTCTTGGCGTCAGCCGTGCTCAAAATTGCGCGCACATCCTCAATATCCTCGGCACAACGCACAAAAGATGCGGCAATAAAATCAAATCCCATCTCCGCGCCAAATAAGATGTCACTTTTATCCTGTTCGCTAATGTATGGCATAGACAGACGGATTCCGGGAACATTTACCCCTTTCCGGTCGGATACCGGCCCTCCATTATCCACAAGACATTCAATATCAGTCTCGGTATGGGAAAGCACATGCATTTCGATCAAACCGTCGTCAATCAAAATGCGGCAGCCATCGTAAATATCCATCGGAAGCTGTTTATAAGACACAGACACGCACTTTTCCGTACCCGGAACGTCGCGTGTCGTCAAGGTAAAGTGATCGCCTTTATGCAGCATGACTTTCCCTTTTTCAAAAAGGCCTACACGGATTTCCGGCCCCTTTGTATCGAGCAAAATACCCACTGGTAAAGAGAGCTCCCGGCGAATGCGGTCGACCTGCTCAAAGCGCTTCTTATGATCCGCATGCGTAGAATGCGAAAAATTAAAACGTGCTACATTCATCCCCGCCAGCATCAGCTCCCGCACAACCTCGTCGGAATCGGTCGCCGGCCCTAACGTGCAGATTATCTTCGTCTTTCTCACGGAAAAAACCTCCCTTGTATTTTAAACAGGCAGATTGTTTTCCACCTGTGCGCCAGTCGGCGCATGTCCTTTTCCCTTTTTCTTTATACATTCTCATTTTACACGATTCCATGCACAAAGAAAAGTCCCTATTTTTATAAATTCGGTAAAAGCGTAAAAATCAGCAGAATCAGACCATAGCAAACAGGCTGATGCAGCAGGTAAACCACAATAGTATGTCGGCCAACAAAGGCAAGCGGGCGGCAGTGCATCCGGTAAAACCATTTTGGGCACCTTCCGTCCCGCACAAGGCGGCCAAAGCAAACGCCGGCGAAGAACGCAAACATCCATGGCAAGATGGGAAAATAGTCAGAAGAGAAAAATCCCGTTCCGGGAAAACCGAGTGCAAACAGATACGGTGTCCCGTACAGGGCGCGCGGCAAAGAGATCGTAAAAAACGGCGCCAGCCCGACGCTTCCCTGTGGAATATTAGAAAAAAACCAGAAAAAGAGCAGCCCCGCCGCGACGCCTAAAGCCGGCGGCATATGCACAGCAATCCTTTTTAAAAGCGGGAACAGCATCATTGCAATACCTAAAAAATGCAATATGCCAAATGCTATCAATTCAGCAGGCATAAACACTGCCGTAACCAAGGTAAGCGCCATCCCCAGCGCAAAACAAATCGCACCTCTTTTTAGATTGGAACGCGAATAGTGTCCTGCTGTACCGGAAATAAAAATAAACAACCCTGCAAAAAGAGGCTGCAGAATATCCTGCATAACCGGTGAAGTAAAAACCGGAAAATCCACCCCAAATATCACAACCAGATCATACATGGCATGATAAAACACCATACAAATGATCGCGAATCCCCGCACTTCATCAATGAGATGCACCCGAGACGAAAGATCTTTTTTCAAACCGCTTCCTCCCTGAATCCAAAAGATGTCCTGTACTGTTTTCACAGCCCGCATGCCTATGCGGGGCTATTTTTATAATCCTACCATGAAAACAGCGGTGTTGTCAAAAAAAGCTGTGCTCCCCTTTTCCTTTTATCCCGCCTACTTATAATCAAATAATCAAAAAGCCGAACGCCTGTTATCAAAAAACATCTCGGTGTCCTACTCAGATTTTCGTCCGTACAACAGAGAGAGTGCCAATCCTTAATCCTGTATTTCAGCGCAAATAACCCTCTTGCGCAGATACGGCATCCTTTTACCCCGTGCACATATCATAACGGTGGTTTTGAAAACACGGAAATATACATTTTTTCCAACAAGTAGGTTGTATTTCAGGGCGAACAATGCAGCGGGCATCCCTTTTTTCAACATATACATGTATATCCTGTTGAAAAACAGACTCAGAATCCCTTCTTTTTGCAAATAATAGGCGTTCTTATTTTCCTATCTTCGGCATTAGCCTTCTTTCTGAAAACCGAATGGAGCTACCGACACAAACCGGCTGCTTTTTCTGAAGCAAATGAAATGATTGACCGCTATATCCGTCTCTACAGCCATGAGCACATCCAGTTCAAGACTGGAGAGGCGCCGCTTGCGCGACGCCTCTCCGCTTAAAACTTCATATTCCCTACACAGGCACCTTTTTGTGCTGTCCGCACAATTTGGGCCGGTTCAACCGAACCCTGCCTTTTATAATTTATAGGATCATATTCCCCGTTAAGGAATCATATTTCCCGCCGCTTTGTATAAACCGTACCACTCTTCACGTGTAAGCGGCAAGGAAGCGCCTGCACAGCTCTCCCGCATATGCGCGATACTCGTTGTTCCAAGGATAACCTGAATATTTGCCGGATGACGTGTGAGGAACGCAGTCGCTATAGCCGTCGGCGCAACTTGGTACTGTTCAGCAAGGCGACAGATTTCCTCATTCAGGCCTGCATATTTTTCTTTATCGTTGAAAACGACACCCTCGAAAAAGCCTTTCTGGAAAGGAGACCATGCTTGAATCGTAATATCGTTTAGCCTACAATAGTCCAGCACACCGCCGTCACGGTTGATGCTTTGATCAATCGCCATATTAACCGCCATACCGCTATCAATCATCGGCGTGTGTGCGATTCCAATCTGCAATTGGTTTACCTGCAGTTTTTGATGAAGGGATTTCTCAAGCAGCCTCATCTGCATGGGGTTGTGATTCGAAACGCCGAAAAAGCGCACTTTTCCAGCCGCATACAGCCGGTCAAACGCTTCCGCCACTTCATCCGGTTCCATCAAAGCATCCGGACGGTGCAGCAGGAGAACATCCAAATATTCCATATTTAACGCTTTCAAGCTGTCGTCTACCTGCTTTAAAATATGCTGCTGTGAAAAATCGTAGCCAAACGGGCGGATGCCGCATTTCGTCTGTACGATTATCTGATCACGTTTGATACCCGTTAAAGCCAAAGCTTCTGCAAACCAACGCTCACAGGCGTGATCCCCGCCATAGATATCCGCATGGTCAAAAAAATTAATTCCCTCTTCCACTGCGGCTTCAATCAGCTTTGCAACTTCTTCCTTCGTTTTTCCGTTAATCCGCATACAGCCCATTGCAAGGTTTGAAACCTGAAGGCCTGTTTTGCCAAGCTCAAAATATTTCATATCCTGTTTCCATCCTTTCTTTTATTTGGAGAGTGCCCGGAGCGGTTCCTCCACTCCTGCCTCCATCTTTGCATATAGCTCGGGCATCCGCCGTTTGACATTGACCGGCAGAAAGGTTTGGCTGTCGACGAAGGCATGCTCCGTCGACCCAAAGGAAAGCGGCCGCTCTGTGTCTGCGCGGCGCAGCTCATATTCCAAGCGAATCCGCACCGGCGACAGCCTGACCGTACGAGTATAAACCGTCAGTTCATCTTCATAATGCGCCGGTATTTTATATATGGTTTCCAGCTTGGTCAGCGGCATCATGACGCCCCTTTTTTCCATCTCGCTATACGAAATCCCGAAGCTTTTAATAAATTCCGTCCGCGCCTGCTCAAACCAGACGGCATAATTCGCATGATGCGCAATGCCCATTTGATCGGTCTCCGCATAGCGCACGACAATTTTCGTTTCTGTTATCATTGTTTTAGCCGTTCCCTCCTTCAGTTCGCCCACCAGAAACCGGGTTCTTCCTGCCCGCGCAGCACACGCAGGCAAAAGTCGATTGTCCCCCGCTCCCAAATTTGTGTGAGTCCAAATGTTTTGACATCTTGTTCAAAGGAGGCTAACAAAGCATTCCTCTGTACAGAACCCTTTGGAGTAAGCAGGATGCGCAGATAACGCACAGCCATGCGCTCCTTACGTACACGGTAAAGAACGGTTTCATCCGGCGCTGTGGATTCCGCTTGGTCAAAAAGCGCCTCGCAGCGTTCAACCAGCTCCATTGTCTGCCACGGCTTATCCGGATGGTTAAAACAGTATAGATGTGAGCCGGAGTCCACTACCGTACGGTACACCTCTTCCATATAAGCCTTTATATATGGAGCCGCGCCTTGATAAACGCCGTATAAGTATTCATCCTCGGCAATGTCCGCGTCAATATCAGGATTCCAAAGGCACTTGGAAAGCACATAAGCCCGAAGCCCTGTCAATTCTCCGCCGCCCTCCGCCGGGCACCCCTGTTCAAACACGCCTTTCACGCCATTTTCGGCAAAGAAGCGCACATTATCTGCAAGCACATGAAAATTCGGATGGGGCATCCAATAATGAGAAAAATTTGTTATATAGTCCCACACATATAGCCGATTGCAAATTTTCCCCCAGCCGATTAGGTCATCGGCAAACGGCTGGGACAGATCAATATTCGGCGCATCCGGATCATCGTGCCGGCAACTTCTCAGCGGATGCACAAAACAGCATTCGATTGTGCACAGCCGTACACAGACATTATGGCGCGACCGCACAAGTTTGGGTGGTTTTCGGGTATACTGGTATGCCAGCGTATCGATTATAACATCCGGAAATTCCTGTTCGACAGCCTCTGCCACTGCGTTTACGAAACGGATCACAGTGCCGGCCATACTTCCTTCCGCTTCATTAACCGCACGGCAGTGTGCGCAGGTGCAGCCATTGTAATTGTCATCCTGTGAAACCGAAAAAATGCCCGCATCCGGCTGCTTTCTAAGCTCTTCTAAAACCCGTGCAGTTACAAGCTCTAAAACTGCCGGGTTCGTCAGACACAGCTGCGTCTTTTCACGCAAACGCTCCCCGTGCACCTCGGCATAGTACTCGGGATGCGTATCAAAATACAGCTCAGGCGGAAGAAGCTTTGTAAAAGTATGGACAAAAAAGCCTTCCGCATATTTGACCCCTCCGCCGTGCTTGGGAAAAAACGGTACAGATTGCCCATTCACCTTGCGCCGCACAGCATATTCCGGGTTTCTGCATTCCGTCAGATATGGCTCGCGGTACTCCATTGCGGGCGTTTCCGTATGATCCAGCACAGGGATTTCAATACAGCACCGGTGAGGGATATGCGTTACTTCCGGCGAAAAGAAGCGGCAGCCCAGTACATCTTCCAAAAAGCTATAAACGCCATATAAAAGGCCGCGGCCCTTTCCGCCGATTATCAATGCACGGGGAGCCGTACAGTAAAAAAAGCCCTCCTTCGGAAGCGCGTCAATGCGTTTGGAAAAACCGAGCGCATCCGTATGGCGGTTTATTCCCAAAAGGATGTCGTTTTCCTGCAGTTCGAGCGCATCCGTCGCAATCGGGAAAGACGCGCCGGACATCGCAAAGAGATGCCGTGCAAGTTCGTCTGCGGCATACCGGACAGTTTCGTCACACTTTTCAGAAATAACGATCCGGGACGCCGCCAAATGGTTTTGTGCCAATTTCATCCGTATCCCACCTTGTCAAAGCAAAAGCGTCTCTTCGTTTATCGTATACTAAGCCAAGGCAGTCTGTCAAGGTGTTTTCAAACGGAAATCCGTTCAGCCTACTTATACAAAAAGACGGGGGCCGTGTGAAGGCCCCCGTCTTCCCTGCATGATTAAGGATGATCGAAAAAATATGTATTTGTCTCAATAGTGCAGCCATACCGTGTCCAAAGATTATTCCGCGCCCAATCGAAATTCTGCTGCGGATAATCAGCATATGGCGTAGGGCTTTGTGCCGCGCTTTCATTTTCCATCATTTTAAGGACGTCCTCAAACGATTCCCGTGTTTCATCGGTAACAAAGGCGCTGAATTCCTCCCTGATATAATTGCGCGCTGCCTCCAGATCTTCGGGCGCTTTGGGGCCGATCAGTGATCCTTGGGAGCGGAACGGGAGAACCATGTTGAAGCGCAGCCGTACCAGATCGAGATATTCCTCTTGATCGCGCTTAAACAGCTCTTCGTGTGTTGTTGAACTCTTTTCTTCCCCGATCATTGTATTAAGCGTATCAGCCTCAATTAGATCGGCATATTCGCCCCGGAGCCCTTCTACGGCTTCCAGCCGCCGGGCGCGCAGCTCGGAAAGCGATTCGCTTTCCTCTACGCTCTCTGTTTGGGCGGATGATTCCGGCTCGCTTTCCAAAGGCGCCGGATCTGCAGGGCGGCATCCTGCAAGCAGCAGGCAAAGCGCTGCAATACAAAGAAGAACATATTTTGGCGTTTTTGATGTCATAACGGCACCCTCCTTCACAGCCATACAAACAACGTGCAGTCTGGTCCTTTTAAACTGTTAAAATTAAAAATATAGTGTATGACTTGGCTGATATGACCTTCTATAATTGTATTATAGCAGAAAGGAAGGAGATGTCAATAAAGTCTATTGGAATACAATTTTCGCACAAATATATTTATCTCATAGATTGTATTCTGTCATGGCCCCTCCTCTCGCATCGCCAAAAATGAGCATCGGTTCGTATTTTGTTCATTCTTTTTTGCTGTATTTCCGAAAGAAGTGTGATATAATAAGGAAAATATCGGGCAAAAATGCAGAAGGCTGTATCGTATATTATGACAAAATCCTTACACAGGAGGTCCTCGCGTGGATAAATACAGACGACTTGTATCAAATACCGTAGTTTTTGCAATTGGAACCTTTAGCTCAAAAGTGCTTGTCTTTCTTTTGATGCCCCTCTATACGTGGGCGCTTTCGCCCGATCAATACGCCGTGACCGATCTGATCGTGCAGACTGGCAACCTGCTTCTGCCGCTGGTCACATTGGGGATTGTCAACGCAGTCATCCGATTCGGCCTTGATAAGAGCGTGCGCAAAAGCGACGTACTGACGTCAGGCTTTTTGACCCTTGGTATCGGTTTTGTGGTGCTGCTTCTATTTTGGCCCTTGATTTCTAAAATTTCTATTATTTCCGGAAACACATTTCTTGTTTATCTATTTGTTTTGACCTCCTCGCTTCGTTCGATCTGCTCCAACTTCGTACGGGCGCGCGGATATGTCCGTCTGTATGCGCTTGATGGGATTCTGAGCACGATTACCACGATTTTGTTCAATGTCCTCTTTTTAGTGGTATTCCATTTTGGGGTAATCGGATATGTTATGGCAACGGTCTGTTCCGATCTTCTTTCGGCAATTTTTTTGTTCTTGGTTGCAGGCCTGCGCAAGTACTTCCATATCCGCGGGATCGATAAAAAACTATGGAAAGAAATGATTCTGTACTCTCTCCCGCTGATACCGAATACCATCTGCTGGTGGATTACCAATGTGTCCGACCGATATATCGTGACGTATATGCTGGGGCATACCGCAGACGGCTTATACGCCGTCTCTTATAAGCTGCCGACTATCATCTCATTGTTTTCCACAATCTTTATGAATGCATGGCAGATTTCCGCCGTCACAGAAGAAAAAGGGCGAAGCAAATTCTTTACCCAGATTTTCCGTTCTTACAGCGCGCTTATTTTTATGGTGGGCGCATGCATTATTCCGTTTTCCAAAATACTGGTATCGCTTCTCGCACAGGACAGCTATTACGAAGCGTGGAAATACATCCCCTTTCTTGTTATGGCAACTGTCTTTAATTGTTTTGGCACTTTTATCGGCAGCGTTTATACAGTGGAGAAAAAGAGCGTCCTTTCCTTCCTCACCATTTCAGCGGGTGCGGTTTTAAATATTGTACTGAATCTTTTGCTCATACCTTTATGGGGAGTGAACGGAGCGGCATTTTCCACTTTTGTAAGCTATCTTTTGGTTTTTATCCTGCGCTTTATCACGTCAATCCGTTTTATCCGGATTCGGATCCCCTTTGTTCGTTTTACAGCCAGTACGCTGATTCTTGGGGTGCAGGCGCTGGTCATGATTTTTGAAGTACCGGGATGGATTGCATTTGAAGTTATATTGACAGCTCTGCTATTCGCCCTGAACTTAAAAGAACTGATACAAGCGGCATTCAAATTGCTGCGGCGGGTTTAATCCCGATTTTTGGAGGAGTGAAAAATGGAACAATCCAACTATACGCTGCTGTGCGACTTCTATGAATTGACGATGGGAAACGCTTATTTTGAAAACGGGATGGGAGACAGACGGGTCTATTTCGATCTGTTTTTCCGCAATGTCCCAGACGGCGGAGGCTTTGCTATCGCAGCCGGACTTGAACAAGTGGTCCAGTATATCAAAAACCTGCACTTTTCTGAAAGTGACATTGCCTTTCTCCGGAAGAAAAAAATTTTCTCGGAGGCGTTTTTATCCTCGCTTCGTGATTTCCGCTTTACAGGGGACCTTTACGCTGTCCCTGAAGGCACGCCGGTGTTCCCGCATGAACCGATTTTAACGGTTTGTGCGCCGGCGATTGAGGCGCAGCTTATAGAAACGTTTCTTCTGCTATCCATCAACCACCAATCTCTGATTGCCACTAAAGCAAACCGCATTGTCCGTGCAGCCAAGGGACGCCCGGTTTCCGAATTCGGTTCAAGACGCGCGCAAGGAGCCGACGGCGCAGTTTTGGGTGCGCGCGCGGCATATATCGCCGGATGCGCCGGAACTGCCTGCACACTTACCGACCGCGTTTACGGGGTTCCGGCAGGCGGCACAATGGCTCATTCGTGGGTGCAGATGTTTGACAGTGAGTTAGACGCATTCCGTACCTATTGTAAGATCTACCCACACAATGCAACGCTTCTGGTCGATACGTACCATGTCCTAAAAAGCGGTGTTCCCAATGCCATCCGTGCTTTTCAGGAAATCCTGCTTCCGCAGGGAATAGAGGAGTGCGCAATCCGGATCGATTCCGGAGACATCACATATCTCTCGAAAAAAGCAAGGAAAATGTTAGATGAAGCCGGGCTGACAAAATGTAAAATCGTTGCATCCAACTCATTGGACGAGCATATCATTGAAACCCTTTTGGAGCAAGGGGCACAGATCGATTCATTTGGTGTTGGCGAACGCCTGATTACTTCAAAAAGCGAGCCGGTTTTCGGCGGTGTATACAAACTGTGCGCAGTAGAGGATGAGCAGGGCAGAATTATTCCTAAAATTAAAATCAGCGAAAATACCACAAAAATTACGACGCCGCATTTTAAAAAGGTATACCGTTTATATGAAAAAGAGAGCGGTAAAGCAATCGCCGACCAACTCTGTGTCTATGATGAAACTCTTGACGAAACCAAGCCGCTTGAGTTGTTTGATCCGGAGGCAACATGGAAACGCAAGCTCGTGACAGACTTTACTGCGCGGGAACTGCTGGTTCCGGTTTTCCGTAACGGCGAATGCGTTTATGATCTTCCGGATATTGAAACAATCCGGAATTACTGCGCCGAGCAGATCGACCTTTTATGGGATGAAGTCAAACGATTTGAAAACCCGCACACATACTACGTCGATCTTTCCCAAAAACTATGGGATATCAAAGACCGCCTGCTGAAAGAAAGGGCATAACAATATAACGATTCGTAATATTCACCTACTCTTTTCCTTTGTGTAATTTTAAGGCACAAGCAGCGTGGAACGAAAAATGGATTCAAGCAGTCAAAAAGGTTTGCTGCCTGCTAACGACAGGCAGCAAACCTTTTCACTTTGTTTTGATCTGATACCGCTGATGTAATGAAAACGGCCAACATCCCTATTGACATCATCTAAGATCAATCGCAAAACGCTTTTCGGTTTTATCTCATTGCTTTCCTGTCTCTATTGGCATAGCGGCATATTACCTGCCGCACCTAAAATCAGGGGAATTTCTTCTGTTTTATATGTGAATTTTCAAAATCGCAACACAAGTGACGTGATTCTGTGTTATAATAGTAAAAGATTTTGGCGTGCCGATATGGGGAGGGATTTTATGCCGGCTGTAAAAGACAGCGAACTTTTAAAACAACTCAAAAACGGTGTACCCTCCGGCGCTTATTATTTGTATGGGCCGGAAACCGCCTTCTCCCTTTCCGCGTTAAAACGGATGGAACAGCGTGCAGATACCGGCTCTTTCGACACTTTTAACCGAATCCGTTTCGACGGCGCCAAACTTGATATTGATGCCCTTGCAGAGGCTTGTGACGCTCTGCCCATGATGGCTGCACAAAAGTGTGTCGTTATACGGGACTTAAATGCAGACAAGCTGTCCACAGGCACGCTGGAGCGTCTGATTTCGATAATAAAAGACCTTTCTGAGAGTACCGTACTGATTATATGCAATACGGTTGAGCAGTTTGATTCCAAAAAGATTTCATCCAAAAATAAAAAATTGATGGATGCATTTAAAAAGCACGGCACCCTTTGTGAATTTGCCCATAAAGACCGTACGACCCTTAAACGCGCTTTATGCGAACGTGCAGCTAAGCAATATATCTCTCTTGATATGGCAACAGCTGATTGGCTTGTTGAGCGCTGCGGGACGGATTATGCATCACTGATTCATGAAATAGATAAGCTCTGCGCTTATGTCCGCAGCGGGGAAATTACGAAACAGGATATCGATTTATGCTGTATCCCATCTATTGAATCCAGCGCTTTTGATCTTGCGAAAAGCGTTCTTAGTGCCAATTACGACCGTGCGTTTTCTATTTTGGACAATCTTTTCTTTTTGCGTCAGGAGCCGGTCGCGATTCTCGGCGCATTATCCATGACTTTTGCAGACCTATACCGCGCGAAGTGCGCCCTTGCTGCCGGAGTCACCGCTGATCAGACAGCTTCGGATTTCTCTTATCCGAAAAACCGGCTTTTTGCCGTAAAAAATGCCAGGCGGGACGCTGCGCGCTTTTCGTCTGCCCAAATCCGCGGCTGTATCCATGCGCTGTACCGCGCGGATCTCGCTTTAAAATCCTCTCGGACGCCGCCCCGCCTCGTTTTGGAACAAATGCTGGGCGAGATGCGGCTTGTATCTTCAAACGTATAGGCAGGGAAAATTTTGGACAAAATAAAAATAGACCGCGTCGTCATTGTAGAAGGGAAATACGATCAAATCAAGCTTTCCTCTCTCATCGACGGCGTTATAATCCGAACAGATGGTTTCCGCATCTACAAAGATAAAGAAAAAGCGGCGCTTATCCGTACCCTTGGCAGGCAGAAAGGGCTGCTGGTCCTTACAGACTCCGATCACGCCGGTTTTAAACTGCGTGGATATATCCGTTCTATTGCAAAAGATGCTGATATTGTACAGGTATACATTCCGCAGATCAAAGGCAAAGAACACCGCAAGGAGAAGCCAGGAAAAGAAAACCTTTTAGGTGTAGAAGGTATAGATGCAAAGACGCTTTATACGCTTTTAAAAAATGCTGGTGTTTCCGCAGAAAGAAAAAGCGGATGTGAAGGGCAGCGCATTACAAAACTTGACTTTTTTTCCGACGGTTTTTCCGGAGGGAAGTACGCCGCTCAAAAACGCCAGATGCTTTTAGCGCATCTGGGCCTGCCTGCCTATCTCACGTCTAACGCCTTGTTGGAGATCATCAACAACATCATGACATATGAACAATACCGCGCATACTGCGACCAAATAAAGGAGACATAAACGTATGGTTTTTTCGAGCATGACTTTCCTTTTCGGCTTTTTGCCGATTGTCCTTCTCATCTATTACATCGTCCCTCAGCGTATAAAAAATTTAGTCATTATGATATCCGGCCTTTTGTTCTACGCTTGGGGAGAGCCGGTTTATGTGCTTGTCATGCTGCTTACCATTGCTATTGATTACGGCGCAGGTATGCTGATGGAACGGTTTGACGGGAATCAAAAACGACGGCTGGCCGTTATGATCACCGCGGTTGTGTTAAACCTGCTGTTTTTAGGCATATTTAAATACAGTTCCTTTGTCGTACAAAATTTAAATTCGTTGTTTCAAACGAACATCCCGGATCCGCAGCTTCCACTGCCAATCGGTATTTCTTTTTATACTTTTCAGGCAATGTCCTATGTCATCGATTTGTATCGGCGTGAAATCCGGGTTCAAAAAAGCTTTGTAAATTTCGCCGGTTATGTTACCTTGTTCCCACAACTAATTGCAGGGCCCATTGTCCGTTACAGCGATGTAGAAGCACAGATTAACGAACGCGAAATTTCTACACGGAAAATTGGCGACGGCATCAGCATTTTTATCCGCGGCCTCGCAAAAAAAGTTTTGCTTGCCAACACGATCGGCGCAATCTGGACTACAGTCAAGGCCATGGATTACAGCACGCTGCCCGCTGCGACTGCGTGGATCGGTATTTTGGCTTTTACCTTCCAAATTTATTATGATTTTTCCGGCTATTCCGATATGGCGATCGGGCTTGGCAAAATGCTTGGCTTTGAATTTCCACAAAACTTTGACCACCCCTATCTATCTAAGAGTATCACTGAATTTTGGCGCAGATGGCATATGACGCTCGGCTCATGGTTCCGCTCTTACGTCTACATCCCTATGGGCGGTAACCGTGTTGGAAAATGGGGATTGGTTCGCAACATTTTGGTTGTTTGGATGCTGACCGGCCTTTGGCACGGCGCCAGCTGGAACTTTGTTTTCTGGGGGCTGTATTTCGGTATCATCCTATTAATCGAAAAACTCTTTTTGGGGAAACTCATACAAAAGCTTCCCCGGATTCTGCAATGGCTGTATGCTTTTCTGCTTGTCGTATTCGGCTGGGTACTATTTGAGATGGACAGCCTGCCTGCAATCGGAGGGTTCTTCTCCGCAATGTTTGGCTTAAACGGAGCCGGATTCGGAAACAAGGAATCCATTTATCTTCTTCTTTCAAACGCTGTGGTCATCCTGCTGGCGGCAGTATGCTCTACCATGCTTCCGCGCCGCCTTTTCGGCTGGTGCCGCAGGAAATGGCAGATCGGTGCAAATGGAGTCCGTCTCACTACAGAACTGGTGCTGTTTTTCGTCTGCATCTGCTATCTGGTGACTTCAACATACAATCCATTTTTGTATTTTAATTTCTAAACAACAGAGAAAAGGAGCGCGGCTTTAAATGCTTTCTAAAAAAATCCTGACCGCAGTATTTTTTGCTGTGATCATTCTTTTTCCTGCGGTAACGCTGTTTTTGCCAAAACAAAATTTCTCAGAGCTTGAGAATCGTTCTCTTGCAACTGCTCCGACGTTTTCCCTACAAAGCATAACCGATAAATCATTTATGGATCAAACGGAAACATACCTTGCGGACCATATCGTCCTGCGGGAACAGATTGCAAAAGCTAAAACCGCACTTGATCTTCTTTCTGGGAAACGGGAAATCGGCGGCGTATATGTCTGTGACGATATGTTAGTCGAACATATATCCCAGCCTGACGCAGATATTACAGCCAGCAATGCGCAGGCAATCAATGCATTTGCTCAAAAATATGCCGACACCATGCAGACTACCGTTATGCTGGTTCCGACAGCCGAAGCTGTATATCCGCAAAAGCTCCCGGCCTTTGCACCGCATATTGACCAAACAGAATACATCCGCTCTTTTTACGACCAATTGGACAACGTCAATACGGTTGATGCCTATACGGTGCTAACCGCACATCAAAAGGAATATATTTTCTACCGCACAGACCACCATTGGACAAGCTACGGCGCATATTTAGGATATACCGCCCTTGCAAAACCATTGGGATTTAAAGCTGCCACCGCAGATATGTTTAACATCGAACATGTTTCCCATGACTTTCTCGGCACCTTATATTCAAAAGCGCTCTGCGGTGAAAAAATGGCGGATTCCATCGACTTGTACACATATTCTCAGGGGGATCCCGTAACAGACGTCATTCGATACAGCGGGAAGAATAAGCAGACATACTCCTCTATTTTTTTCCGAGAAAATTTAGAGGGGAAAGATAAATATACCGTCTTTCTTGGTCAAAACAACGGTCTTGTCCGTATTCAGACAAATGTGGACAACGGCAAAAAACTGCTCGTATTTAAAGATAGTTTTGCCAACGCCGCAATGCAGTTTTTGACGCTGCATTACGAAGAGATTGCCGTTGTAGATTTACGGTATTTGAACGTGCCGCTTTCAGACTATCTGGATCTTTCGGAATATGACCAAGCGCTTTTCTTATATAATGTAGGGACATTCACCAGCGATACAAGCCTTAGGAAAGTGACAACATACTGAAAGGGTGTACAAAATGAAATGGAAAAAACGCATGATTTCGGCAGCGGCAGCGGCCATTGCTGTTTTGATGTGTGCATGCAGCGTATCCGAAAATGTCACCAATCCATCCGCACCAGACGTGTCCGAGCCGGAAGAAACGGTGTATTACAATCCGCTGACAGGCACAGCCGGTTATGATGAGTCCGCACGTTTAAACCGGCCGGTAGCTGTAATGGTCAACAACATCGAGCAGTCCCTTCCGCAGCGCGGTATCAGCAAAGCCGATATCGTCTATGAAATGCCGGTAGAAGGCGGTATTACGCGTTTGATGGCTGTTTTTTCAGACTATCATAACCTTCCGGAGATCGGATCTATTCGATCTGCCCGGCACGACTATGTCGAATTGCTTCTTCCCCTCGATGCAATTTATTTGCATTTTGGAGGAAGCGAAGCGGCCAAAAAGGCCATTTCCCAATTTGAAGTCGATGATATTGACGGTCTGGTATTTTCCAATACGGCTTTTCGTTTTGATAAGGAGCGCGCAAAAAGCAAAGCGCGCGAGCACTGCTATTATTCGGACGCCGCCCTTTTGGAAGCGGGAATTGAGAAAGCTGATATTCGTACAGAGCTATCCGAGCCTCTCCCTTCCCTTTTTACATTCCGTGAGGACGCCGCCGTTTCCATGACACAGTCGGCAGTGTCGGTTATCGCACCAATGTCCGGTATTTGCACGGCCTCTTTTACATATGATCCGGCTTCCGGCTTATATCAAAAAGCCCAGTACGGAGATGACCATATCGACGAAACCACAGGGAAAGCCGTAGCCGTCCAAAATGTCTTTTTAATGTATACTGATGTGGATTTAATGCAGGACGGCCTGCACAAGGAAATCGATCTGTCTGAAGGGCACGGCTATTATTTTACATGCGGGAAAATGCAGCCGGTTACCTTTAAGAAAGACGGGGAAGACAGCCTTCTTCAAGTTTATACAGAAGACGGCGCTGTTTGTACCGTAACGCCGGGGCAGACATGGTTTTGCGTCATTCCTTCTGAATTCGAATCAAAACTCAGTATAAGCGGAGCAGAATCCGAATAGATATTCCTGCTTTCCATAAAACAGGAGTAATACAATCAGAGAAAAATATTACGTGCTGCCTCCTGCGATGTTGGTTCGCTTTTGCAGTTAATGTACTTGCTGCTCATTATGTTCTCTTTGTTTTGTAATATTTTTGAATTTGACCGCCAAGGAATTTTCCATATTACGGCTGCGCTGAAGTAAAGCGAAAAAATTATATGGAGAAAACGGATGAAAAAAGTTGTCAAAAGCATTATTCGACTTCTAATAGAAATCGTAGCTGTAACCGCTTTGATAATCGGGGTTCGAATCCTTACAGACGGTATGTACCTTTTTGGATTACCTGATTTGAAAGAGGTTCAATCCGTTAGCATCTTATATCCAAGTGTTGCAGAAGAAGCAAAAGAAATTTCGAGTGACGAAGACATAGAGACGGCGTTAAAATTAACGGGCTTTTTGAAATATGATATATTTCAAAAGGCAGATGACAGCGCAGAACCTTTGATTACGATTACATATTATTTAAAAGACGGAACAAATAAGGCGATCTCGGCCAATGATACTACTGTCTGGTGGAACGGGAAAGCCTATGCGATCAAAGACCAAGAAATGTTTATAAACTTGACGGAAGGGATTTTCTTCTTAGGAGACTGATAGCCAAAGCAAAAAAGGGGAAAATCATTATAGATATAGAAGAACAAAAAGTAGTTTTGCATACGATTCCGTCTTGACTGATATAATTTCTATTTATCGCTGGTCATCCAACTGTTTAAATATGCAGCACATCCAAAAAATCTTATCCCAATCACGCGCACCATTTACGATCAAACTGTTCGTTTCACCGAAAACGTTATGCGGCTTTTTCGATTAGACCGAGATTGCCTTTTCTCAAATGGTTGGCTGCACAAGGTCGCCGGCGCATATTTCCTGCTGTGTTACAACGGCCGATAAATTGGCGGTTACCAACGACAAAAAATTAATCATCGTGTTGATTTCACGCTGATCCATATTGGCCGCTAAGAAAGCGGACAAAGCTGAGGCTGCCGCAAAAACCTGTTCCGGGCTTGCAGGGCAAGTGCGGATTTGATTCTTCGTATCCGCTTCTTTCCTATCACTGCCCGGCACCTTGCCGGTGGCAGATCCGGATCTTTCATCTGGTTTTTCCAATGCGGTTCCCTCCATTTACTGCGGCGCGTCGTTGACAGCCGGGCTGAGCATGTTATAATAGTGAAAAAACCTTGTATGCAATACGGCTTTTTCGCTCACAGGAAAAGCCGAAGAAAGGAATAATATGGCTGTTTTGATTACTGGCGGTGCCGGATATATCGGCGCCCATACTGCTGTAGAATTGCTGCAAAACAATGAAGACATTGTTATTGTCGATAATTTTGTAAACTCCAAACCCGAAGTTTTAAATACGATTCGGCAAATCACGGGACGGGACTTTCCATTCTATGAGGCGGACTTGCTTGATCGTGACGCGATAGATCGCATCTTTTCTGAAAATGAAATCGACACGGTCATTCACTTTGCTGGTTTGAAAGCTGTCGGGGAATCTGTCCAAAAACCGCTTGCATATTATCATAATAACATTACCGGTACGCTGGTTTTGTGTGAGTGTATGCAGGCGCACAATGTCAAGCGCATGGTGTTCAGCTCTTCTGCAACTGTTTATGGCAGTCCGCAATACGTCCCTATTGATGAAAATCATCCCCTTTCAACTACCAATCCCTATGGTACGACCAAATTGTTTTTAGAACGGATCCTTTCCGACCTTGCTTGTGCGGATCCATCCTGGAGCGTCATTCTGCTCCGTTATTTTAATCCAATTGGCGCACACAAATCCGGCCTGCTTGGCGAAGATCCCAACGGCATTCCAAACAATCTGCTTCCTTATGTATCACAGGTTGCCGCCGGCATCCTTAAAGAAGTCAACGTCTTCGGCAGCGATTATCCCACGCCCGACGGCACCGGCGTACGGGATTATATTCATGTTGTGGATCTTGCACGGGGCCATATTAAAGCACTACAGAAAGCCCGCAATTCAGAGGGCGTGCGGGTATATAATTTAGGTACTGGTCATGGATATTCCGTTTTGCAGATCATCCATGCTTTTGAAAAGGCGTGCGGGCATGCGATCCCCTATCGTATTGCGCCGCGACGTCCGGGCGATATCGCCGAATGCTATGCCGATCCGTCCAAAGCAGAAAAAGAGCTCCACTTCCGAGCAGAATACGGCTTAGAGGATATGTGTGCAGATGGCTGGCGTTTTGCCCAAACGCGGTACTTGGGTAAAGGAGATTGACTATGGCGAAACAGACAAAACAAACCACACCGGTTTACTACAAAATGACCGGTACTTCTCTTTACGGTAAATTTGCAACGATTTTGCTCACGGATACCGCGCTGGAATTCCACACCACGTCAACATTTCTTTTTATTCTGACTGCATGGCTGTTTGCCTGTGCGGGCTTTGTAATCGGCGTATTTACCGGCGTCTATATTCTGTTTTTTGTCCTGCCGATCCTCTGCGGTATTATGGGGGCTGTCCTCGTATGGAAATGCTATGTGGGAAAACTAAAGGAGCGGTATGCTTACAATGATATTACAAGCTTTGTTTTGAGCGGCGCAGATTGTACCATTAATACCAAAGACAACAAAATGTATACCATCCGCATGCTTCCCAAAAGGCAATACAAATTAATGGACGCACTGCGCGGTATTTTGGAGGCGCAGACCCCATTTTTCCTGCAGCAGGACGGGAACTATTACCGGATAAAATCAAAAAAGGATGCCAAACCCCATCAAGGTGCGTAAGCCTGCAATACGGCTGATACCCTGTTTTTTCGCTGCAAAGATACATCGTTTTTAAAAAATGCAGCGGGTTGTAAAACGCAACCCGCTGCATTTTTTGCAATTCTACAGGAACAACCCTAAAACAAATTTCTTCTTGGCGGCTCCCGCCATCGCTATACCCACTCTATGGGGTAAGCTTTGTAATCCTCCTGATTCCAAGAGAAGGACCGGACAAAAATTGTATACCAACCAGCGCCCCGGTTCCTGCAATTTGTCGGGGAACCGCAACAAAAGCAATCCAGTGTGCAATATCACAAGTACCGATTACAGGCGTTCCGCATTTCAATAATATATATACGTCTGTTTCTGTTTTGTGCAAAGCAGAAACAGCATACTTTACCGATCCGCTGGTCGCCTTGATGTAGAAAACAGCAAGACGGTTTTCTTCAAAAAAAGCTTTATCAAACCGTGACGCGACCTCGAAAAGGGCTGGGTTTGTTCCATATCCCTCATTTACGATAAAACACGGCGATGCATCCCTTAAAAACTGTGTCAGTGCATCCTGCGACGAAAAACACAAAACAGGCCAATCACCGCAATACATCATACCTGTACGATGGGCGTACTGCCGCATAAACGCTTTGGCATCTGTGCGAGGCGGCACCGTCCGGAGAAAAACAGCAGGTACGCTCTCAGCTGTATCATGCGTCCTAATAGTCGGCACCTTTTCTGCTCTATTTTTCAAGGCTGTTTTCCCGATCTATCAGCGCCTTCGCCTTCAAAACAGCTGCTATCGTTTTTCCATCAGTCAATCTGTTGTCCATGATCATATCATAAATCGCATGCAAAGAATATGTTTCTACATCAAGAAATTCATCATCATCCAAATGCTGTTGTGTTGCAACCAGCCCTCTTGCCAGATACATGTGTATCACTTCCAAATCATATGCAACAGAAGGCCGAAATTCCCCCATATAGATAAGTTCGGACGCTTTCATTCCGATTTCCTCTTCCAATTCACGGTTCGCCGCATCCACCGGCTGCTCTCCTGCATCCAGCTTACCCGCCGGAATTTCAAGCACTGCTTCCCCAAAAGGGTAGCGGTACTGGCGCACCATATATGTCGTTCCATCCGGCATAACCGGTACCACACACACTGCACCGACATGCTCAATCACTTCGCGCAGTGCCTCTCTTCCATTGGGTAAAAGCACAGTATCTACACGAAGATTCACGATTTTCCCCTCGTAAATCCGTTTACTTTGGATTTGTTTCTCTTCCAGTGGCATCGTATTCATAATACAAAGCTCCTTTAAAGCATTACTATATTGCCATCATAACGCATTCCGCTTTTTTTTTCAAGCGTTTGCTTCAATATCATTTTACAGTATGCGGAAATTATCCTTTGTTTTTGATATCAAGCGTATGTTGATAGATTGCCTCTATTCGGAAACATTGCACAGAAAAGCTTGATGATTTGTCCTTTCTATGCTATACTAAATTTATCAAAACGACGGGAGATGACTCAGTGTGACAGGCTACTACCCCTATCAATATACGGCGCCGAATGCAACTGCGGATTTTATGCTGCCGATCCCTTTTATGACGGTTTTTGATTCCATGGCAGCTATTCAGGCCAAAACGGGAAATATTGCTGGATTCCATATTGAGTCGGTTGATCGGATGCGTTATCAAATCTGGTTGTCTACCGGCGTCAATGCATATAGCTGGGGCGAATATGTCAACATCAATTTTTTTGAGCCACAGCCCGGCATGACGCGCATTATTATTGAATCCCGTCCAAGAGGGCCGCAGCAGGCCGCTTATCAGGTACACCAATACAACGTAAACACGGTTTATTCTTATATTATTGCAATGTTCAGTCAACCGCCGGTATATTAAGAATTTTCAAACAAAACAAAAGCATCAATCTTTACATATACGCCACCTTGCCATGCAGTACACTAAACTGTAGCAAGGTGGTCTTTCTCATTTAAAGAAAAGCAAAAACACAATACGCAAATATCTCTCAAACCTATTACAGATCCGCAAACCTTAAATATGGTAAAAATATCACAGACAAAGCTGTAGACAACGAAATAAAGAGGTGCAGTACAGCCATCACAGCTTTATACCTTGACGCCTATTGGCCCTATATTGATGCTATTTTTCCCCAGCAACTATCTAAGTAAGGCGATATCTCAACCACAGAGAAAAAACGATTCGGCTCGAACTACAAACAGAACACACTATTAGATTTCGTTTTGACAACGGAAAAATGAAAATTCACTTAAGACTTCTGCTTCCGATAGCGGCTGGGGCTCATACCGTAGGCTTTCTTAAATGCATTTGAGAAGTGTTCCGGCGAAGAGAAGTCCAATGCTTCAGAGATTTCCGCGATATGCCGGCGGCTGTCTTGCAGCATTGCTACAGCAGCGGAAAGCCGCGCTTCTTGTTTCTTCTGTCGAAACGTACTTCCGTAATAGTTTTTTAACAACCGCTGGGTTTGGCGCGGGCTGAACTGCAGTTGTTCGGCAAGAGCTTGCAGCGTTAGCGTACGGTATTCATACAGAAAGCACTCTTCGATAATAAAAGTGGATTGGCTCGCACTTCCGGAACAGGCATGATGCGGGATAACCCGCCCTTCCGCCTCATAGCTTCGGATCAGCCAAAGAATAAGCTGGCTAAGCAGCAGCTTCACCTGAAGCAGATAACCGGTACGGCCTTGTGTAAATTCCCGAAAAATACGCTGAAAAATGCTGCGGATTTCCCCGTCATCCTTTCCGAACCAAAAACGCGTATTGCAGAAAGCGCGCGAAACGGGAGAATCCAATTTGCCGCGGCTTTCTACACATAGATAGACGCAGTATTCCTGCATGGGCTCCTCCGCATCAGGAAGCTGTGCATGAAGGACATGCGGACCAGTAACAAAAACCGAATCCGGTTCAACTGCATAACGATCATGCTCCGTCTGAAGCGTTCCCCGTCCAGCAGATATAAAGTGGATCTCATAACATCCCGTTGCATGCTTATGCGCAGGCATTGCCTGCAAAAAAGGTGCGGAAATGATGTTGACCGCCCATACCGACATATCCTCCAGCATGAACGGCGCATTTAGACTGTACTGCGTCGGCATTCGCACTTCTCCTTTCATGTGATCCCAAATAGCCATTGGCCTGCGGTATGTTTGATTTATCCCTTAGAGTGTTCCTAGTACGACAGAGACGCCTTTGTGTTTTGTCGTATGGTGCTTTCAAGTGTAGCATGGGTGGCAGCATATGTCCAGAAAAACCTGCAAAAAGGCGACAAAACTTGCGTAGAATTGACAGATTCTTTTCTTGAAAGTCCTGAACTGCCTGTTGTAATGTGGGAAGAAAGATTCCTGCGAAGGAGGAAAACAATATGTACGACATGGCAACAGCTCTGCAAAATATTAATGAAGTGATTGCAAAAGGCTCATATGCGGATACATGGGAGTCGCTGTCAAACTGGAAGCCGCCAGCGTGGTATCGAAATTCTAAATTCGGTATTTTTATTCATTGGGGTGTTTATAGTGTGCCAGCCTTTGAAAACGAATGGTATCCACGCAACATGTACATTAAAGGCTCGACGGCATTTGAACACCACCTCAAAACGTATGGTGCGCACAAAAATTTCGGTTATAAGGATTTTATCCCACTTTTCAAAGCAGAACAGTTTGATCCCGCTGCATGGGCTGCACTGTTCAAGCGGGCAGGAGCTCGGTACGTAGTCCCCGTAGCGGAACATCATGATGGATTCCAAATGTATAAGTCTGACCTGTCCCACTGGAACGCCTCTGAAATGGGGCCTAAACGGGATGTTGTCGACGAACTGAAGGCTGCGGTTGAGGCGCAGGGGATGGCGTTGGGCGTCTCCTCCCATCGCATTGAGCATTGGTTTTTTATGGGACACGGCAAAGATTTTGAAAGCGACATCCCACAATATCCAGATCGGGATGCCCTATATTGGCCCTCGATGCCGTCACCTGAAAATAATGACGACGTATTCGGCACACCCAGCCCGGATGAAGAATTTCTAAACGACTGACTGGTACGTACATGCGAATTGATCGACCGTTACCGCCCGCGCATCCTCTATTTTGACTGGTGGATCCAACACGTAAAAGCAAAACCGTATCTCAAAAAGATAGCAGCCTTCTATTATAACCGGGCCGCTGAATGGGGGATGGAAGTTGCCATCAATTATAAGCACGATGCGTTTTTATTCGGTACGGCGATACCTGACATTGAGCGCGGGCAAATGGCGGACATCAAGCCGTATTTCTGGCAGACTGACACGGCGATAGCGTTAAATTCCTGGTGTTACACTGAAAACAATGATTTCCGGCCGGCGACAGATATCCTGTGCGATCTTGTGGATATTGTCAGCAAAAATGGCTGCCTGCTGCTCAATGTCGGGCCAAAGGCAGATGGCACGATTTCCAACGAGGACACCGCAGTGCTCACGGCAATTGGAGACTGGATGTCTGTGAACGGTGAGGCCATCTACGACACGCATGTCTGGAAGACATTTGGTGAAGGCCCCACGAAAGTTCAAGACGGCCATTTCTCAGATGCCATCAAGAAAAATTTTACCAGTGCGGATTTCCGCTTCACCGCAAAAGGCGACAAACTGTATGCCTTTGCTATGAAGCCAAGCAAAAACGGCGAATACTGTATCCGCTCCCTGCGGATGCAACCGCATATAGCCGGTACAGTCTTTCACGGCCTCATTGAACGTGTTGAGGTACTTGGGACAGAGCAAACACCGGAATGGAAACGCGATAGCGACGGGCTGCATATCCGTACATCCTTTAGCACGGACGCCCCTATCGTTTTCCGCATTTCATTAAGCTAAAACATCTACAGCCTTATCTTGCATACGGTTGGCTTTGATATATTCAAAAAATTGTAAGCTGCCGCTGATGCGCTTTTTACAGCTGTACTCCTGCTTCGGGCACTAAAAAGGGATACAGGCTGTTGCTTTTGCCGTTTCATTAAAGCATTATGATGCCGCATGCTACACCCAAACAGTTTTTGCGGTGAAGCGCAGCTTTTTGCAACGCAGTCCTGCAAGGATAGTCCGCGTTTTTTCGAAAACGCTTCCCATAAATACGGCGGAGTGCTTCTGACTGATCGGTACTTTTCCCAATAATAGAAAACCGCCCTGCAAACTGTACAATATTGCTGGTGTCTGGCAGGAGCCGGCGCATATCGGGATATAAGAGCCATGAAAAGCAAAAGAAAGCCTTTGCATGATGTTCCGGGAAAAAGCGCGAAAAAAATTCTTTTGCCTGTATAAAGGAACGGTCACATTCATCCGGTGTTAGGATGCTTTTAGCCGGAATATGTATATTGAGTAACGGCGTGCCTTCTGGAAGAAGCGTTTTTGCATTTTCCGCAAAATGCATATAGCCCCCTTCTTCCAAAACCGGGTAGGGAAACATGGAGAAAAGCTGAAACTGCAGCTGCCCTAAACGAAACAGTTTCCCGCCAAGATGATGCCGCAGCCATATCGCATCGTCCATTGTCAAGCCATACTCCCCGTTCTGTTTCCGGTAAAGCACCGCACGGCGCGCGATATCCTCCATGGTATCACAATACACAGTATATGGTATCCCCTTTTCTTTATAAAAAGGGTACGTGTCGGCCGCGTGCAGCAAGGCGCAGTATAATCTGGTTTTGGGATGGTAGCGCCGCACCGGAAAATCCTCCGGTCCCCCATCCCAGCCATATGCAGCCTTTCGCATAATCTGTGTTCTCGGATCATCAACCGCCTTTTGCAAGGAAGAAAAAACATCCGGCATGCCTATGCCCGCTGTCAGCTTCTTGATAATCTCCATCTGCATTGTTTTTTCCAATTTTATTCGTCTCCTTTTAATCCGGAGACTTTTCAAACATAAAAATCCCCGGGAAATAGCATAATTCTCCCGGGGATCTTTTGTTTGCTTCCAAACAATAATTCTTATTGCACATACCGGGAGCTATACAGCAAATTCATAAAATCCTTTTTCACTGCAATCGCCCCTTTCTTCTGCCCAATATTGTTTTTATTGTAATATGGGAATACCCATCTGTCAAGATAAAGCGTCCGCCCCTGATCAGCCTGCATTTAGGTATCGTTTTGCTGCGCCATAGGTATTGGCCGCGCTGACAACAAAGTGATTTAGTTTTTGATACGATCCATTTATGCATTCAAAAACGCCCTGATTTTTAAAATAGGAAACAACATCCAAAAGCGTTTTATGCGCAAGTTCCGGCTCCACAGGAGCAACCGCATCCACAAACCATCCGGTTGCTGTAGCCCAATAAGCACCATTTTGGTACTCTCCCTGCGGCACGGGAAGCAAAAGGCGGTGCCAATATTCTTCTGGCGCAGTGTGCCGGAGCTGCCCGTGCTCTAAAATCCCCTTTGCATGGAGAATCAGCCAATTCTGTATACTTCGAATGCAGCCAACGCTCAACGGAAATCCAACTGAAAGTGCGTAACAGCTGCCCCACACATCTATCTGGCGGCAGTCTTTGCTTGCGGCGAGCAGCATCCCGCTCTCTTTTTCATAAAATACATTTTCAAGCTCTTTTGCTATCCGGCCAGCCACTTGCTCCATATCTCTATCACAGATTCCCATTGCACGCAGCCTTGCTGTAAGCATGCGGCACGCTCGCCAAAGCAGGATGGATTCCATCATCAAGGCCCCCGTTTTGCCGATGCAGTCCGTAAATCCATAAGGGGAATGAGGATGATGCGGATCATTCCAAACCAATCCATGCTGTTCAAGCGGAATACACATTAAGCCGCGCCGCAATTCCCCAATATACTTTTCGACCAGTTCCTTCGCCCTATCTGCATCCACCCGATCCAACAGCAAAGCGAAAACAATCGCAAGGAAAGGGGTGTTATCTAAGTTCGCCTCGCCGCAGGGCAGATCCGGATTCCCGGCAGAATAAATCGCCGTTCCATGCGTATCTACCCGGTCAGGATACCAGCCGTCCGTTTGCCGTTGGTGGGAGAGAAGATATTCCACCCCGTCCTGCAGCAGTGCATCGGGAATCAGATCTCCCGCATATTCCGCCATATAGGCGAAATCCCGTGTCCAAAGCGCATCGTAATTTCCCATTCCATCCGGCGTCAAAATGGTAATCCCGGAATCTGTTTTTCTTTTGCAGCCTTCAAGTTCTTCTTCGGTCCATTTTTTTAGCTCCCGGCAAATTTCTTTTGAAGTCATGGAAAATTCCCTTTCTGTTTCTTATTTTACGCCTAAGCGCATCCGATAACAAAAATCCATCTGGAATGAAGTATGCCCATATACGCGAAAAACCGTATCGTAAAACTGTTTCATGTCTGCTTCGATCTTTTGAGGATACATGCGCAAAATCGTCTGTATCCCCCCTTGGCTCAGCATCAACCCACAAATCCGCCGGGAGGTGGCCTCCTCACGGTTTGCAAAAACGATCTCTCGCGTATATTGAAATTGTCCGGATTGCTGAATATTTTGAAGATGATGCTCTTTGGGAAACCGCACAAAGGTATTGCGGATATCAGGAAGTTCCGCTTCCAGTTCCTGTTCCCTCTGCCGCAGTTTAAGATAGGCCTTTTCCACCCGCCAATCACATACGGGCGGCCAATCGCAGTCCACTGTCGCAAAAATGCCGCCCGGCTTTAAGATACGCCCCGCTTCCCGCAGCGTTGCCTGCGGATCCATCCAATGGAATGACTGTGAACAAATCACCACATCAGCATATGCTTTCGGCAAACCGGTCTCATGGGCAAAACCACGGATCAATGTAGTATCTTGCAAGTTTTTCGCCCTTGCACAGTTCAACATATCTTCACTGGGGTCCACCCCTATGATCCGTTGGGCCCTTCCTTGCCACACCAGCAAGGACAACCCCGTCCCACAGCCCAGATCCACTACTGTATGCGGCTTGTGCCCCAGCCAGCGCTCTGCTATTTCTGCCGGATAGGACGGCATCTTCGGCCGTGTTTCATCATAGGTGTCCGCAAACCGGCGGAACCGGTCCGCATTTTTTTGAAGTTCCTCAAACATAGCCAATATCCCCTTTTTATTTGACTTTAAAATAGTAATTTGTTTCCCATGCCGGGACATATGGATGATGGCGCAAAAAAACAGTATAGTCGGGACAAATCGAAAGGACTTGCTCCGGTATGGCGAACAGATCCTCATTTTTATGATAAGCCGCAATTTCCATATCCGGATGGCATCGGAGAATCGTTTCCTTTGCTCCTGCTATAGCCCGCGATTCTGAACCTTCCACGTCAAACTTAATGAAATCTACTGGTATATCCTGTGCTATTCGGTCCAACGCATTCCCCGCAACAGGCAGAGTCCCTTCCAGCAGCAAAGCAGAGCCCCTTCCTCTTTTTCCTTTTTTAACAAATAGCGTCTCCTGTCTGTCCCATGCGGCAGCATTAACGATATCGATCTTTTCCCATTTGTGCTCCCGTGCTTTTTTCTGAAGCTTTTCACAGTTTTTAGGGTCGGGTTCCACGGCCGTAATCCTGCTATAATGACCATCTGTTTCCAGTATAAAAGCGCCAACCGTATCCCCGTTATATGCACCAAGATCAACATAATGCTTTTTTTGGCTTACATCCAAAAGTGTCCAAGCTTCTTGATGCAGTGTTTCACATCCGCGCAAATATTCTATTTTCCCTGTCAGTTTATACTGGAGCACTGCTTGAAAAACGGCCCTTGACTGTTCATCTGCAAGCAGATGATACGCCGCAGCCAATTCCTGTTCATGGCGCCTAACATAAGATAAATCAAATACGCTTCCGTCTGTCTGGACTACCGGGACGTCCGGTGCATAAAAATCACACTGGCGGCTTATCTGATTCAGGCGTGAAAGCATCGGCTCATAGTCCACAGCAAAGCACAAAAGCGCTGTCATATTGGGATTCTCCTCCAATACGTCACGATACCGGCGGACCGGAAATCCTCGAAAGCTGTGTCCGCGTACAAAAGCGTCGCTTGCAAAAATCCCCTGTATCGAAATACCGCGCGACAAAAGCACGTTTAAAATCTTATCCGCCCCGTCCCCCATCCCATAAAGGAAGATCGGCCGCTGCGTTTTGGCAAGATACGCCCAAAGATCCTCCCGGGGAAGAGGAAATGGGAGGCTCATCTGTATGCATAAGCGCAGATCAAACGGAAAGTATTCCCTATCCCTTCCTGATGGCTGCGCTCATAACCGTGGCTTGCATAGACTCCCGCTCCGATCAATGCATGGCGCAGGTCATGCCCGGCACACAACGCCGCGTCTGCATCCGATCCATAAAATGGATAGACGTCCGCCGCATAGCGGATCCCCTGTTCTTTTGCGAGACGAATCAACGTATCCGTCATACCATAATGATAAGGGCCGTGCGAATCCTTAACACAGATCGAAACATCCCGTTCCGTACAGGACAGTCCTTCCCCCACACAGCCCATGTCTACGCACAGCAATTCGGACACATCATCCGGAACAGAAGCACAGCCGCCGTGTCCTACTTCTTCGAATACCGTAAAATGAAGCCACACTGTGCGGGGCGGCACTTTTTCTTTTGCCTGCTTAGCAAAACCGAGCAAAATTGCGGCTGAAAGTTTGTCGTCAAGAAAGCGCGACTTGATATAACCGCTCTCTGTCACACGGGTACGCGGGTCGAAGCAGACCACACAGCCATTTTCAATCCCCAGCTTCTTTACATCTTCTGCGGTGGAAACGTCCGCGTCCAGCACAACTTCCATCGTATTGAAGCTGCGCTCCGCCGTACTATAATCTTTATTCACATGTACCGACGCGTTCACAAGCTGAAACGTCCCCTCTATCCTTCTCCCGTCTCTAGTATAGACAAGACAATTTTCTGCTTCCGTATTTTGCGGAGACAACCCTCCAAGCCCGGTAAGCATCAGCCGTCCGTTTTCCTTGACACAGGCCACCATCCCGCCCAATGTGTCAATATGGGCTGTCAAAAGCAGGCCGTCCGCCCTATCCGCATCCGCCCTATCCGCATTTGAAATCCGGCAAAGGACGCCGCCTTTGTTTGTAAATGTGGGTGTATATCCCATTGATTTTAGTTCGTCATATACAAAGCGGGCTGCACGATCGGTAAATCCAGTGGGACTGTCTTCCGCTGCCAGCTTGACAAAGGTATCGGTAATGTATGAGACCATATGTATCTCCTCTTCTATTTTTATATTATCTGTTTTTCATCATACCACAGCAAAAGGACTGCCGCAAGCGTTTCGCCATGCTTATTATCAAGCGCGCAGTGCTTTTGCGTAAGCGAACAGATTCCGACAGGCAAGACGCAGCATATGCGGTGCTTCTGCCCGGGCTTTTTCCAGTGTAACGATCTGCTGATTGATTCCAAAAACCGCCGTTACTCCCGCTTCGTATGCGTCTTCCAAAACCGCTTTATCGTAATCTCCAACAAGCGCGACGACTGGTATCCCCAGCTTTTTTGCACGGCGCGCTACGCCGATAACAGCCTTTCCATTCAGACTTTGGTCGTCAAGCCGCCCCTCTCCGGTAATCACCAGATCTGCTCCGCATACCATTTCTTCGAAATGGATCAAATCCATTACAACCTCTATTCCCGGCTGCAAGTCCCCTTTCAAAAGCGCAGCGACCCCAGCTCCCATTCCACCGGCAGCCCCAGCTCCCGGAAGTGCTGAAACCTCTTGTCCTAATACATCCCGCACAACGTCTGCAAAATGCGCCAGCCCTCTGTCCAAAAACTGCACGGTCTTTTCATCTGCCCCTTTTTGCGGTGCAAAAACGTATGCCGCACCACATTTTCCAACAAGTGGGTTTTCAATATCGCACATTGCACGGATATTCATTTTCCCAAATTGCTCTAAACCACGGCAATCAACATCTGCAATATTTCCCAATGTTCCGCCTACTGGTATGAACAGCTGTCCTTCTGTGTTGTAAAAACGTACACCAAGCGCCGAGGCCATGCCGCATCCCGCATCATTTGTCGCGCTTCCCCCAAGACCAAGCACCAGTTCCTCACAGCCGTTTTCGAGCGCATGACGCATCATCTCTCCTACGCCGTATGTTGTCGCATTAAGCGGATCTAACCGGCCGGCAGCCAGGGGAAGCCCTGCGGCTTTTGCCATTTCTATTACGGCTGTTTTTCCTTTTCGAACATAAAATGTATCTATCTGCTCTCCAAAGGGGCCGGATACCTTCACCGGTATACGAACCGCGCCAAGCGCCGCTTCAAAACACTCTGCCGTTCCCTCTCCGCCATCCGCGACCGGTACCGCCGAAACTGCACAGCCTGTAAACTGCCTGACACACTCTTCCTTGACGATTCGCCCAATTTCTGTGGATGAAATCGAGCCTTTAAAAGAATCGGAAAGCACCACGCATTTTTTCATATGACCCCTCCTATCGACGCTTCCAGTATAGCAGAGCAGACTATGATATACAAGGCTGCGTTTGTCTATTCGCTGCTGTGGAGAGAAACGGCTCTTCGCTTTGACAGAAGATTTTTTACAAAGTTAAAATACAGTGCAAGAGCGCCCGCCTTTTTTCTGTATTTCCCTTTAGAAAACAGGTTCAGACGCTCCACGGTCAAAGGCAAAGCGCGGTTTATCTTAATAGCTTCACTTTGGGCAATCGCTTTCCGTTCTACAATAAAAATCCGGATGAAGTGGTTACCCAGTTCATCCGGATTTCAAGCCGTTTTCTATTATGCTATGTTCCGTTTAAATGTTAAATGTGAGACTCTGCGCTTCAGCTTTCAACCTGTGCCGTATACAAATGATAGTAGTCCCCATGTTTTTCAATCAATTCTGCGTGGCTGCCGCTTTCAGAAATCCCTTTATCGCGTACATACATAATCCGATCACAGTTTTTGATTGTGGAAAGACGGTGTGCAATAATAAACGACGTTCTCCCCTTTAAAAGAGCCTGCAAGCCTTCCTGCAAAAGGCGTTCCGTCTTGGCGTCGATAGAAGAAGTTGCTTCATCAAGCACCAAAATACGCGGATCTGACAACAGTGTGCGGGCGAATGCGATCAGCTGCTTTTGCCCTTGGGAAAGGCGGCTTCCGCGTTCGTTCACCTGCGTATGGTATCCATCCTCCATCTCCATGATAAAATCATGTGCGCGTACGGTTTTTGCCGCCGCAATGATCTCTTCCTCTGTTGCATCAAGCCGGCCATACCGGATATTATCCAAAATTGTGCCGGAAAAAATGAAGCTGTCTTGCAGCATGATTCCCATCTGCGAACGCAGGGAGTGCAGCGTGACTTTGGAGATATCATGTCCATCCAGTTTAACGGCGCCTTCATTGACATTATAAAAGCGTGAAATCAGGTTTACAATTGTGGTTTTTCCGGCTCCAGTCGGACCGACCAGCGCAATCGATTCTCCTGCTTGAATATCAAGATTCAAATTCTCTAAAACATTGACAGATCCATCATACGAGAAGGTAACGTGGTCAAACTGAACTGCCCCGGTAATCGGCGGGAGCTCATAAGCATCCGGCGCATCATCAATCGTAACAGGCTCATCAATCATTTCAAAAATACGCTCCAGATAAGCCACAGCATTGATAAAGGTATTGTACAGATTAGAAAGCTGCAGGATCGGCTGCCAGAAACGCCATGCATAAGATGCAATTGCAATTAAGGTGCCAACCTGCACTGCCGGACCAAGCGTTAAAAGGCCAATCAGATACATTGCAGAAATGACCCATGCAGAGATGTTATCCACAGAATACCAGACAAGGTTTGAAGTAAACTGCGCTTTCATCCAAGATTTTACGTATTTGCGGTTCAGTTTGTCGTAAATCCCCGCATTCTCTTCTTCCCGCACAAAAGACTGGGTAATCTTCGCCCCATCCAAGCTTTCATGCAGATAGGCGTTTAAATTGGAACCTTTGTTGGAAACGTCTTGCCAAGCACGACGCTGTGCAGGCTTTATGAAAAACACCACGATTAAAAACAGCGGTATGCCAGCCATTACAATCAAACTTAAACGCACATCGCATGCCAGCATAAAGCCCGCAATCAATATCAGGTTAAATGTCTCCAGAATAAAGTTAATGATACCATTCGACAATGCATCCGATACATTGTTGACATAGTTAATGACACGGGTCAGAATTTTCCCATGCGGGCGGTCATCATAAAATTGAAAAGGGAGTTTTTGCAGATGGTCAAATAAATCTTTTCGGATATCATAAATGATTTCCTGCCCAACAATCGTCATATACTTCGAACGGATCCATCCAAACCAAATGCTCAAAACAATGGAAACGGCCATCAGTACCGCCTGCCAAATCAACATGCCGTAATCCCGGTTCGGAACAGCAATGTTGATTGCGTCCTTAATCAAAAGAGGGCCTACCAGAGAACATACCGCCGATATTGCGGAGAATAAAAGCGAAAGCAGCATTTTCGTCTTATGCCGCTTAATATAAACACCCGCACGCAATAAATGATGTATATTAAACGGTGTTTCCAACGTTTCGTCAACATCGTAACGATTTCTTGCCATAACGCATTTCCCTCCTTTATTCCTCACCGTTTTGCAGCAGGAATACCTCTCGATAATATCCCGGCTGTTTAGAAAGCTCTTCATGTGTGCCGTACTGTACAATTGTCCCTTTATCGAGCACAACAATCCGATCGGCACGTTTGGTTGTTGAAATGCGCTGCGCTATAATGATTTTTGTACATGGGAAATCAAGAGAAGCCAGCTGCTCTTGAATATATTTCTCTGTTTCCAAATCAACTGCCGACGTCGTATCATCCAAAATTAAAACAGAAGGCCGAATTGCCAATGCACGCGCCAAAGCAATACGCTGTTTCTGGCCGCCTGACAGGCCGGTGCCGCGCTCTCCGATCAGCGTATCAAATCCATCCGGAAGCTTGTCTGCAAAATCGACACACGCCATCTTTGCATAGCGCTGCACCTCTTCTTCCGGCATATCAGAATCTCCATATGCGATGTTTCCATCCACTGTATCAGAAAACAAAAATACTTCCTGTGTTGCAAGACCAATTGAAGCACGCAATTTGTGAAGCGGGTACATCCTAACCGGTATCCCGTCTACCTTTATTTCACCTTCAGATGCGTCTGCAAATCGCGGTATCAGATTGATTAGGGATGTTTTTCCTGCGCCGGTCGGCCCCATAATGGCAATGGTCTCTCCCGGTTCAATATGAAGATCAATGTCGTGCAGTACCGTTGCCCCATGCATCTTAAGCCCTACATGGTCAAAATCGATGCGGCCTTCCACACGTTTTCCATTGTCCACAGCATCTGGCCGTGTAGCAATCGTAGAGCGGGAATAATATAGCTCAATGATTTTAGAAGCACTTGCAAAAAAGCGCTGCAGATCGTTGATATGCATACCCAGCATACGCATAGGTGAGGTCAGCGTCCAGCACAGGGAGTTAAACAGTGTAAACGTACCAATAGAGATTCTTCCAATAATCAGAAAAATACCGCCCACTAACAGCACGGCAATGGAAAGCGCCTGCGAAAGCCCGTCAATAAAAGGGCTGTATTTTAGCCACGTCATGGACGCGGCCAGATTGGCCTTCTTAAACGCACGGTTTTTTTCATCGAACCGCTCTATTTCATACGCCTCACGGGCAAATGCCTTAACAACACGGTTGCCCGAAATGTTTTCCTGTGCAGCAGTATTCAGCTGCGACAACCGTTCGCGCAGATCCACATACATCGGCCGGACCTGTTTGGCAAACGATTTTGTCAAGAGAAAAATAATCGGCGTAACCGCCAAAAGCGTTAGTGCGAAAAGCCAATCGGAAATAAGGAAGCAGATTGTGGTAGTCAAAAACAGGACTATACATTCTAACAATTGGCGGATGACCCAACATACAGTATGCCGGATCATGTCCATATCGCCGGTCAGTCTCGTCATCAAATCGCCGGTGCGGTTTTTGGAATAAAAATCCATATCTTGCTCCTGCATGGTTTTATACAAATCCCGGCGGAGCTTATATGTAACTTGTTGCGAGACATGCTCATATGTCATAATCGAGCAGTAATTAAAAGATGTGCGCAGTAATGTAAATCCAATCAAAATAATAATCCAGAAGATTAACTGATTGATTACCGCCTGTGTTACAAATCCTCCCTCCTCCAGCGGATAGAAGACCGTATCCATTATCTCAGCTGTAATCAATGGCGTCACAAGCTGCGACATTGCAATTAAAACAGTCGAGCACAGAGCAAATATATAGCGGCCGTGAAACCCCTCCAGCCTGCTCCAGACCCATTTTAACTGAAACATATTTCTTTCACCTCTTTTTGAAAATGCAGAGCAAACACGTTTTTCTGTTATTTCCCCAATGCTTTCAATGTATTTTCTATTATAACGATTGCTTCGAAAAAGAAAAGGGGTTCTTCGCAATTCTTTGATACAAAAACTGCATAAAGTTTTGACAATACAAAATGTCCTATCTGTGCTATTTGTGTCTTTTATTAAAGGCAACTCTATATTTTATTTATTTTCAGGGAATAAACGCTTGCCGTTTTTATTATCCGGCATTATAATTGATAAAAACAGGTATTTTTATGGTTTCATTTCGTGTTCATATATAAAAGGAGTACATTGGATATGGAAAGCATCAAAAGCGCGGGTCTTTATGGAATGACGGCATACACTGTTGAAGTGGAATGCGACCTTGCGCCAGGAATTCCCCGTTTTGATGTCGTTGGCCTTCCGGATGCAGCAGTTAAAGAGAGTAGGGACCGGGTATCCGCTGCTATGAAGAACAGCGGATATTGTGTTCCGCCTGGAAAAATTGTTGTCAACCTTGCTCCAGCCGATTTACGAAAGGCAGGTCCGCTTTACGACCTTCCGATCCTGCTTTCCCTAATGTCGGCCTCTGGGCAGTTATCAGCAAAGCTGTCACAGTGCATGTTTATCGGCGAACTTTCGCTGGACGGCACTCTCCGTCCGGTAACCGGCATTCTTCCGATGGTAATTCATGCGCGTGACGCCGGATTTCATGCAGTCTTTGTGCCAAAAGACAACGGTGCGGAAGCCGTTGTTATCTCGGGAATCGATGTATATGCGATATCACATATATCGGAACTAATCCTGTTTTTGTCGGGGGCTGCACAGCTTGCGCCTTTGTCGCCTTCTCCGCTGCACACGAAAAACGATTTGCTCCCACCCGATTTTTCTGAAGTAAAAGGACAGCACGGCGCACGCCGCGCGCTTGAAATTGCAGCTGCAGGGGGGCATAACGCCCTCCTGATCGGACCACCCGGTTCTGGGAAAAGTATGCTCGCCAAACGCCTTCCTTCCATTTTGCCCGACATGACGTTTGAAGAGTCTATTGAAACGACCAAAATACATTCTATCGCAGGTATTATCGACCGCAATGCCCCTCTTGTAACAACGCGCCCTTTTCGTGCTCCACATCACACAATTTCTCCGGCCGGCCTTTCCGGAGGCGGAAGCATCCCCCATCCGGGTGAGATTTCTCTTGCACACAACGGCGTTTTATTTTTAGACGAACTGCCTGAGTTTTCAAGAGATGCAATGGAGATCCTTCGTCAGCCAATTGAGGATGGAAAAGTTACGATCTCCCGTGTGGCTGGGACACTGACATATCCTTGCTCTATGATGATTATTGCTGCAATGAATCCCTGCCCCTGCGGTTATTTCGGGCATCCAACGAGGCCTTGCACCTGTTCGCCAACAAAAGTCAGCCGGTATTTAAACCGGGTGAGCGGCCCGCTTCTCGATCGCCTTGATCTGCATATTGAAGCCCTTCCAGTAGAATTTCGGCATATTTCTTCTGACGAACCCGCTGAATCAAGCGCATCTATTAAAGCACGTGTTGACGCTGCCAGAAAACTGCAGGCTGAACGTTTTTCCGGGACCAACATCGGGCAAAACGCACACATTCCTGCGGCCCGCCTGCATCAGGACTGCCCGGTGACGGACCGGGGAAATCAGCTGCTTGAAAATGCGTTTACCCGCATGGGACTTTCCGCACGTGCTTACGACCGGATATTAAAAGTCGCCCGCACGATTGCCGATTTGGATCAAAGTGAGGTTATTGATCACCGCCATATCGCAGAAGCGGTACAGTATCGCAGTCTTGATCGGAAATATTGGCAGCAGGGATAGCGTAAAAAATCAAGATGGCAAAGGATAGGTTAAATAATACCTGAAATAAGTTTTCTGCTATACGAATGCAATAATACAAATACCGCAGCACCTCTTTTGTTATCAGGACAAAAGAGGTGCTGCGGTATTCTATTTTCTTATTTGTTGTAGTTTCCTATTCTCTACAAGAGTACTGTAATAACAGTCCCCTTCCCCGGCTCGCTTTCCAGTGAAATCTCGCCGCCGTGATATTCCACAATATGCTTAACAATGGACAAGCCTAACCCTGTACCTCCAGTATCTTTCGACCTGCTCTTGTCTACCCGATAAAACCGTTCAAAAACACGTCCCTGATCTTCTTTTGCAATCCCAATACCCGTATCTGCAACAGTTAGAGAAACACGGCCGTCTGTATTAGCGACAGTGACTGCCACTTTCCCCCCGGCACGGTTATAACGTACGGCATTTTGACATAGATTCTGTATCAATTCACGCAGCATCCCAAAATCGCCGTTTACGATCTGATCTGTACCTCCGCAGGAAAGCGTCACCTGATGCTCTTCTGCCTCCTGCTTCATAGAGGCGCACACCCCTTTTGCCATTGTCAATAGATTAACACGGTCTGCCAGTTTTCCTTCCTGCTCTTCAATACGGGACAAGCGCATAATATCCCCTATCAGCACAAGCAGGCGCTGTGCTTCATCATAAATCGTCTGTGCAAATTCCGGGACTTGTGCCGCATCAACCATGCCGTTTTTCAAAAGCTCTGCGAATCCCGAAATACTGGTAAGCGGCGTTTTCAGTTCGTGCGAAACATTGGCTGAAAATTCTGCCCGAATCTGTTCCGCACGGTATTGCGCCGTTTCATCCAATAAAAACAGCAGCACGCCGTTGAGCGCTCCATGATCTGTCACAGGACTGATATAGCATCGGACGATCCGATCCCGGCTATCGATGTTTACAGCAGAAGATTTCCCGTTCAACGCGCTGTTTACTGCATCATGCAGTACAGCATTGCGCGCAAGCGCTACAAACGGCTGGCCGGAATAATCGCATGCCGGTGCGTCCAAAAGCTCTTCCGCACTATGATTGTGCATCAGAATCCGCTGGTCTGCCGCAAGCAGAATGAGTCCCTCACTCATATTTTCCATTATCAGCCGCAGTGTTTTTTGATCTTCCCGAATGGTTTCCATATGTGCGCGTATTTCTTCATGCTGTGCGTGTATTTTCTGAAAAAAAGGTGTCAATTCTTCATACGGGCTGTCCGTGCCATTTAAATCCAAGCGGTCCGCCGCCTTTGTTACCGGTTTTACAATTTCTTCTGTAACACGGTGGGAAAGCAGCAAGCTGACAGCTATCACCACTAAAATCAGTAGCAAGATAGCCGGCAGAATAGAAAAGAACATCGAGAAAAAGCTCTCCGCATAATATGCCACACGCACGACGCTCCCGTTGTTTAAACGGACAGCGCAGTAATAGGTGCTTTGCCCAAGCGTAAAGGAACGGCGCTGCGCCTCTCCTTCCCCTGTCGAAAGCGCCTCTTTGAATTCTTCACGGTCGGCATGGTTCTCCATCGCTGCCTCATCCGCTACAGAATCATACATAACCGTTCCATCGGGCGCTATAACAGAAAGCCGCCCCGTTTCAGGCAGCGGCTTTGCCAATTCTTCGAAATATGCCTCTTCGTCCGCAGTGTCGTTCAACCCCGCCGCAACAAGATAGCACTCATTGCGAATGGTTTCTTTAATCTGTGTTTCAATCAACCCATAACAGACCAGAAGAGAAACCAATGCTGTCAAAAAAATAGTGCCGCAGGCGACAGCACACATACTGCGATAGAGCTTTTTCTTCATCCTGCGTCCTCCTCCAGCTTATATCCGACGCCGCGTACCGTCTTGATCTGGCCGCCCGCCTCACCGAGTTTCTGCCGCAGAAGTTTTATGTGCATATCCACGGTACGGCTCTCCCCTTCAAAGTCAAACCCCCATACAACCTGCATAATACGGTCGCGGGAAAGCACAATGCCTTTGTTTTTTAAAAGATAGTGCAGAAGCTCAAATTCCTTATAAGTCAAAGAGACCGCCTCGCCGCAGGATAGAACAGATCGTCTTGCCGCATCCATTTCAAGCCGTCCGCAAGAAAGGATTTCACCGCCGGCTACGCCGCCGGTACGGCGCAGCAAGGCCTTTACCCGTGAAATCAATTCCATAACGCCAAATGGTTTGGTAACATAGTCGTCCGCACCAAGATCCAGCGCGTTGACCTTGTCATACTCTGCGCTTTTTGCCGTCAGCATTAATACCGGTATTTCCGCTGTATGAGGGTTATCGCGTATCTGCCTTAAAATAGATATCCCATCTATATCCGGCAGCATAATGTCCAGTATCAAAAGATCCGGTTTTTGCTGGGAGATGGCTTCAAAAAGCGACGCGCCGGTTTCAAATCCAACAGCCTCAATATCCGCTGTCTTAAGCGCATATGTCACAAGCTGCCGGATGCTGGCGTCATCCTCTGTAATATAAACCGTCCGCATATAAAGCTCCTCCCCATTGTAAACGATACAGCACATCTCGCAGTGACTCGCTGATATAATGCCTCTTTACTTTGCAATCAATGCTTGCCTGTGATAGAAAACACGACCCATTCCGCAATATTAGTAGCATGGTCTCCAATTCGCTCAAAATATTTGGCAATCATCAATACATCTATTACCGCTTCCGGAGAGCCCTCCTCCCGTTTGAGCATATTAATCAACTCATCGCGCACATGGACAAACATCCCGTCTATCTCGTCGTCTTCCGCAATTACTTTCTGCGCCAAATTTAAATCACGCGCGACGAATGCATCTACCGCTTCTTTCACCATACGGATCGTGCTTTTTGACATATCTTTGATATGCGTATCGTAAAGCGGGGCGTCTGTCAGTTTCAGCCGATGCGTGATTTCTGCAATATCGGCCGCCTGATCGCCAATACGCTCCATATCGGTAATCATCTTAAGCGCGGAGGAAACCGTGCGAAGATCTCTGGCCACCGGCTGCTGCTGAAGCAGCAGATTTAAACAGCGGGCTTCAATATCCCGCTCTTTACGGTCAACCTCGCTGTCAAATTCAATGGCGCGCTCCGCCAGCGCCTCATCCTGCTTAAACAGCGCGCCTACTGCGCGGTCAATCGCATTTTCGATCAAAGCGCCCATCTCTATAAGCTCTGTATTCAAAGTTGTCAATTCTCTGTCAAAGCGATTTCTCATAACAATGGTACTCCTTATTCCGGATCATGCACGAAACTCCCGTGCACCGTTTATTTCAATAAATGCGCCTTTATCCAAACCGGCCGGTAATATAATCCTCACAACGCTTATCCTTCGGCATCGAGAACAGCTCTTGTGTCGGCGCATATTCAATCACTTCTCCTAAGAGGAAAAACGCAGTACGGTCAGAAATACGAGCCGCCTGCTGCATATTATGCGTCACCATAACAATAGTATATTCTTTTTTTAGCTCTGCGGCAAGGTCCTCAATTTTTGAGGTTGAAATCGGATCCAGCGCACTGGTCGGCTCATCCATCAGCAGCACCTCCGGCTGTACCGCAAGCGCGCGTGCAATACAAAGCCGCTGCTGCTGCCCTCCGGAGAGGCCCAGTGCGGATTTTTTCAACCGATCTTTTACCTCATCAAAAATGGCGGCGTCCCGCAAGGATTTTTCTACAATTTCATCCAGTTTCTTTTTCGAGCGGACGCCGTGTGTCCGGGGACCGAATGCAATATTGTCATACACACTCATAGGAAACGGATTCGGTTTTTGAAAAACCATTCCAACACGACGTCTCAAATCGTTTACATCCATTCCGCTGTAAATGTTCTCTCCGTCCAATGTCACCTCACCGGTTATCCGACAGCCTTCTATCAGATCGTTCATACGGTTTAACGATTTCAACAGGGTGGATTTACCACATCCGGAAGGTCCGATAAATGCGGTTATCTCTCTTTCCGGAATCGATAGATTGACATTCTTAAGCGCATGAAAGGAGCCATAGTACAAATCGAGTCCTTTGATATCTATTTTTCCCATTATGTTTTCTCCTTTGTCAGTTTTTTAGCAACAAGTGAAGAAAGAAGGTTGATCCCTAAAACTATGATTAAAAGCACCACGCCAGTGGCGTTCGCTTCATTCATGTGCAGGCCTTCTCCTGAGAGCACATACATATGTACCGCCAAGGTGGCGCCGCTTCCCATAACCAGTCCGTCGTGCGTAAGATCCGGAATTTGCGCCATCGTCCCCGATGTATACAAAAGCGCAGCCGTCTCTCCAACAATACGGCCAACCGCCAGAATAATTCCGGCAAGGATTCCGGGCATCGCAGGTGGAAGGATAACACGAAACACGGTCCGCAGTCTCCCAGCGCCAAGGCCAAAACTGCCTTCACGATAGGAATCCGGAACGGCTTGCAGTGCTTCCTCCGTTGAACGCATAATGAGAGGCAGGATCATGATGGAAAGGGTCATCGCACCGGCTAATAAGGAAGTACCCCATCCGAGCGTAGTGACAAAAAACAGCATTCCAAACAGGCCGTATACGATAGATGGTATTCCAGAAAGCGTTTCGGCAGTAGTGCGGATGACGCCAACCAATTTATTTCCGCGTTTTGCATATTCAACAAGATAAATTGCAGTAAACAAGCTAAACGGTACTGCAATCAGAAGCGACAGGAATGTCATGGTAATGGTGTTGATAATAGCCGGGAACATGGACGCGTTTTCGGAAGTATAGGTAAAGGAAAACAGCTCCGGCGTCAAATACGGTATACCGTTTACCAAAATGTAAACAATCAGGGCAACCAATACACCTATTGTTGCAAGCGCGGCAATCACCACCAAAATCATCCCCAGCAGGGAAACCGGATGGCGCAGATAAGTACGCAGCTTATCACGGAAAGGGGCATGGTTGATTGCAGGAAGTTTTTCTTTATTTCTCATGCTTTTGAGTCCTCCTTCCGGCTACTCTTTGCTTTTGCGAATAACCGCCGGAACATTCCCGGCTTTTTTTCAACTGAATTGGACATGCTTTTTTTCTTTAGTACAGAAAACAGCAGATTGATAATCAGGATAAAGACAAAAAGCACCACGCCGGTTGCAATCAGCGCTTCACGATGCAGATCAGCTGCATATCCCATTTCCAAAACAATATTTGTCGTCAAGGTGCGGACGCCTTTTAAAATTCCCTGCGGCATCCATGTCTGATTTCCTGCAACCATGCAGACAGCCATGGCTTCGCCGATAGCTCGCCCAATTCCCAAAACGACCGCCGCCATTACGCCCGACTTTGCAGCCGGCAGAACAACACGGAAAATACTGCGCTCGTGTGTTGCGCCAAGAGCTAAAGCGCCTTCATAATAACTCTCCGGTACGGCGCGGATTGCAGATTCAGCCAAACCGATAATCGTCGGCAGAATCATAATGCCCAAAACGATTGTCGCGGCTAAAATACTGGCGCCGGACACTTTAAAAGTATTGCGGATCATGGGCACGATAACCAAAAGGCCAAAGAATCCATATACAATCGAAGGAATACCCGCCAGCAGCTCAACTGCCGGTTTTACAACCTTATACAGGCGTTTGGGGCAGTATTTTGCCAGAAAAATCGCCGCCAAAATCCCGATCGGCACGCCGATCAAAATAGCGCCGCCTGTAATATAGATACTGCCTAAAATCATCGGCAGGATGCCGTAGCTTGCCGGCTCATTGGTTGGCGCCCATTTCTCTCCCAAAAGGAAATCAAAAACACCAATCTCAGCAATAGCCGGGATACCATTTGCAAAAAGAAACAAACAGATTAGTACAACGGCAGCAATGGATACTAAAGCACAGACAAAAAACACACCGTGCATGATGTTTTCTCTATACCACAAAAGGCGCCTTTTTGCTGCAGCTTTATCGTTTTTCGTTTTTTGCTCGTCCATAAGCGCTCCTTTTCTATCTGTACGGCGAAAAGCCGACGGGATCCGCCGGCTTTCCTCCGATAGCAGATGAGTGTTTCATTCGGAGGGATTGTTATGATTTAAGGGGAGAACGCTTAATTTGTTGCGTCTGCCCAAGTAGTAACATCACCTACGTAGATTGCCTTTACCTGATCGGTTGTGAGATCCTCGACCGTATTCTCCGGATTTACCACAATCGCGATACCGTCAAGTGCAATCTGAACCGGTGTGAGCTCAGCTTTCTCACTGTCTTTCAACTCACGGCTTGCCATTCCGATATCAATGGTTCCATCCATTGCAGCGTTCATGCCGGAGCTGGAATCCGTCTGATTGATCTCAATCTGAGCGTTGGAATTAATCTGCTGATATGCTTCAATCAATTCCTGCATAACAGGGGTTACAGAAGAAGATCCACCAATGGAAATCTGGCCGGAAGACATATCACTTGTGAAGCTTTCTGCGTTATCCACAACCGGGATGTAGTCCCCAGAAATAATTTCCTGTCCTTCTTTGGAAAGGATGAAGTTGATAAAGTCTTTTACAACGCCGGTCGGCTCGCCTTTTGTTGCAATGTTAAACGGACGGGATACACCGTAAGTGCCGTTTTTCACGTTATCCGTTGTTGCTTCTACACCGCCGATTTTCAGCGCTTTGACCGTGTCGTTTAAAGAGCCAAGTGAAACATAGCCAATTGCATATGGATTGCTCGCAACACTCGTCAAAACAACGTCGGTTCTGGAGGCAATTTCTGCGCCCTCAGTTGTTCTGTCTACTGTATTTCCATCTGCATCTTCTTCCTCAACGCCGAACAGTTCAACAAATGCACCGCGTGTGCCGGAACCGGGCTCACGAGAGATTACAGTGATTTCGCTGGAAGTGTCAAAAGTCGCCGCATCTGCACCAGAATTGGAAGAACCGCCGTTTCCGGTATCAGTGCAACCGGTAAATACCGCTGCCATAGTGGCAAGCGCCAATAACATGCCGATTATCTTTTTCATTTTATTAACTCCTTTCTTTGCTACGTGTTTTAGTATAAAAACGGTATGTAAAAGGCAAACCATCCGTTTGTAAAGTCTGTGTAAAATCAAAATATGTCTATAAAGCGCGCATCGAGACGATGCTCCCTCCTATGCTGTACTGAGTTTTCCGCAGGTTTCCCCGGTACCGCTGTGAATACAAAACCGTTTTTAAAAGCGTGTCAGCTGCTGTTCTTTCCCTTTTTTAGACATAAGGAATCCCCCTGATGGCAGGACACCTGCATCAGGGGGATTCCTTATCATACGGCTTTGCTTTAGCCGCCCGGCATTTATGCCTTTTTCTTTTTAAACACAAACAGAATCGTTCTCAAACGGCAGGATTTTTCCTTCCTCCGCCGCACGAAGGCCTGTTTCCATCAGCCGCATGACACGCATCATCTGGTCATGCCGGATTAACTGTCCTTCTTCTCCGTCAATCGCTGCCATCACATTGCGGTAAAAATCTTTGATGTCGGACTTGACCGGTACGATCTCTTCTGTTTCAATCGTTTCATCTGTGCGCGGCGCCATTGTTTTTGTCAGCCCCGCTGCTGTTTTTACCGGAACGGCATCATTCTTATCCCAGCTTTTCACTCTGACCATACGGCCCTTACAACTAAAATCATCAATCTGTGCAGAACCGTTTTCACCTAACATGTACCATCTGGGCAGTTCGATAAAATTACTGGTGCCTACCTCAAGCAGTGCCGTTTTCCCACTCTCAAACGTAATAATCATGGTAAAACCGTCATCCACCTCATAGTTTGTGACATGGTTCACCTTGCAATAAACGTTTTTTATCTTTTCTGGGACAAGCAGCAGCATCTGATCTAAAATATGGACGCCCCAATCCAGCATCATACCGCCGCCATGTTCTTTTTTCCCTCGCCAATCACCTGGAATCCCACGGGATCCATGGACGCGCGACTCAATATTAAATACTTCGCCAAGCAGACCTTCGTCATAAATTTTCTTCATCGTCAGAAAATCTTCATCCCAACGGCGGTTCTGATGCACGGTAAACAGCTTTCCACTGCGGTTGGCTGCGTCGATCATTTCCTGTAAGTCCTTGCTAGAAAGCGTTACCGGTTTTTCACTGACAACATTTTTTCCCGCATGTAAAGCCGCGATCGCGAGCGGCTTGTGGCAGTCGTTCGGCGTAGAAGTCAAAATCAGGTCAACCGTCTCATCCGCCAATACGTCTTCAAAACTGTTATAAGCCCGATATCCAAGATCCCTTGCCGCCTGCTGACGTTCCTCTTTAATGTCATACATACCAGCCAGTTCCAAACCATCGATACCGCTTTCTATTAACTCGCGGTGCCAATTCCCCATGCCGCCAAAACCAACTATGACTATCCTGTGCTTATTCTTACCCATCGTTTCCCTTCTCTCTTTTATTACGCCCACCACATTTTCTCAAGCTTCTCATGTGTCAGGACTTCCTGAAGGAAGGAGATCGCTTTGGTTAAGCCCTCTTCCACTGTCATCAATGAATCTTCATGTTCTATGGACAGTACGTGATCGTATCCTGTCATAACAAGATTAGAAATCATATCCTTCCAATATGCATAGTCATTCCCGTATCCACAAGAACGGAAAATCCAGCTTCTGTTGATTTCATCCCCATACGGCTTAGTATCCAAAACGCCGTTCAGCATGCTGTTATATGGGTCGATTTTTGTATCTTTGGCATGGAGATGGAAAATTGCTCCTGCCTTGCCGAGCACACGAATTGCATACGACGGGTCAATTCCCTGCCAGATCAAATGAGACGGATCGAAATTCACCCCAATCTCCGGACCGACTGCCTCGCGCAGACGAAGCGCTGTCTCCGGATTATAGACGCAAAAGCCCGGATGCATTTCAAGCGCAAACTTATGTACGCCATGCTCTTTGGCAAACGCTACTTTAGCTTTCCAATACGGAATCAGTTTTTCTTCCCACTGCCATTTTACAACTTGTGTGAAATCCTCCGGCCATGGGCATACAACCCAGTTTGGATGTTCAGACGACTCGCTGTCTCCCGGGCAGCCGGAAAAACAGTTTACAACTTCCACACCAAGTTTTTCAGCCAAAAGAATGGCGCCGGTCAAGTCGTCGTCAAATTGTTTGGCAATCGCTTTATTGGGGTGCAATGGATTGCCATGTGCAGAAAGACCGCTGATCACCATATCGTATTTTGCGATCAACTCTTTAAATTCCTGTAACTTTTTCTCGTCATGCAAAAGAACTGCCGGATCCGCATGCGCTTTTCCCGGGAAACCGCCGCATCCGATCTCTACCGCTTCAATGCCCAACGGTTTAAGATAGGCCAGCACTTCTTCAAGGGGTTTATCTCCCATAAGATTTGTCAATACGCCAAGTTTCATTGTAAAACATCCTTTCCTGCTTTATAAGCTGCTGATGTATGCGTAGTCTTTGCGAATCGCTTCAATCTGCTCTTCCAAATCTTCGGTGGCTTCACTTTCTACAACTGCCCAAGCGAATTTCTGAGTTTTTGCATACGCACAGATGGCTTTTAAGTCGACATTGCCCTCACCAGCCAGTGTCCCTTCCTCCATATTGCCATCCTTTGCATGGAAAATATCCGTGCGCCCTTCATACTTTTTCAGATATGCCATTGGATCTTCGCCGCCGCGGTATATCCAATAAACGTCAAATTCCAGCTTAAGCGCCGGCATTTCCTCTGCCAGAATATCTATAAGATATTTGCCGTCATCCTTTACAAACTCATGACTGTGATTGTGGTAATACAGCTCCATACCCGCCGCTTTGATTTTAGGCAGTGCCGCAGACAGCTTCTGCGCTACAGCTTTTGTATCCGAAGCCGTCTTTATCTCCGACCACGGGCAAATAATCCGGCGGTTCCCTATTGCTTTATGGAAAGCGATCGTCGCGTCTGTATTGTCGCAGATTTCTTCCAGCGGAATGTGCGCCCCCATAGCCTCTACACCGTATTTCTCCAACCATCCGGATACTTCCTCGGCGCTGTGCCCAAAGAAACCGGCAAACTCCAATCCGTCATATCCTATTTCAGCAGCCGTTTTAATACCGGCCTCCAGATCGTTTTTGCAAAGCGTACGGATGGCATACATTTGAACACCGTATTTCATAAATGACCTCTTTTCTATAAAATGTTCGGCTTCATAAAATTCCAGTTTTTCAGATCAGAACATCATCCCGCGTATCAGCTTTATAGTATACGCAACACCGGCGTCTCCCAATTCACCTTCCTTCCAAATGTCGGAATGCGGTTCAATCGCCAACGTACCATCGTATCCCTTTGCGTAAAGCACTGCCATAAATGCGCCCCAGTCCGTCTGATCCATCCCTGCCGGCGGATCATCAAAGCGCTCTCCGTCAATCAGCATACTGCCTTTGATATGGACATGCGCAAACCGGTGCCCCCATTTTTTCATTTCGCTTAAATAATCCTCACCCTTTGCATAACGGCTGTGTGAAGGATCATATTTGATCCAAAGATCCTTAAGGTGCCCGTGAATTACACTCCAAGCCGGGTCAGAATGGATAAAATTGCCCCAGCGGCAGTTACAAGTTGCAATTTTGATGCCATATGGTTTTGCAAATGCGATCAGCTCAGAAAGATACTGAATGGCGCAGGTATAATTCTCATACAGCGACAGTTCCTCTACATAGTCTACGCCCAAAACATACACCGGGCAGCCAAGCACCGCCGCCGCCTGAATCAAAGTATGATCGGCTATGCGCTCCGCTTCGTTTACACTGCCGTCCGGAAGCGTTTTTCTCCCTGCCCATCGGCCGACCGATCCGGTAAACAGGCCCAGTTCATCGAGATTCTTTTTTATTTCCGGCGCCCGTTCTCCAAACTCCGCATATCGGTTCGCTGCATCCGCATTGACGCAAAATTCAACGAAATCAAGCCCTTGCTCTTTGATTTTTTCAAATGCTTCTCTTTCAAAGCTATAGCTAATAATCCCCAGTTTCATTGTAATCCTCCCTGATTCTGCCGTATCGGCGAGTATGGTAGCCTATATCCGCCGCTGCATGTACGCATGGCGGAACGCCCTATCCATAGAAGGACAAGTCCGACACGGCAAAACACGCTCTATCTATGTATCCCATACCGTTCCCCAAAACGCACCTCGATCTCGCGTACGCTTTGCTCGCAGCGCTGCCTGCCAGCGGCATTTTATCAGTCGTTCAAATAAACAGGCTTACCGGTTTTCGCCGATTCATAAATTGCTTCAAGTATCTGCGTTACGACAGCTGCCTGCTCCGGCAACACGGTAAGCGGGGTGCCTTTGGTAATGGCATTAATCCAGGTACGGCACTCAAAATCCTGCGGTTCACCGCCCAAATCCCCTTCAAAATAATCGACGCCTCCAGATTCAAGATTGGGCTCTTCCACATACTGTTTATTGTATTTTACTCCGTTAATGCGAAGCCCGCCTTTCATGTCTGCGCCTGCTTTTGTTCCGCAGAGGGAAGTTTTCGCCTCATCTACATCAAGAGAATTCAATGCCCAGCTGGACTCTAAAATAATGGTAGCGCCGTCCTCCATTGTAATGAAGCCGAATGCAGAATCTTCAACGGTAAATTTCTCCGGATCCCAATCGCCCCATGCATTTCCGGATTCTTTTTGGTCGCCCAATTTTTTATATGTAGTGCCTACGACCATTTTGGGCTTATAGTTGTCCATCATCCATAACGTCAAATCAAGTGCATGTGTACCAATATCAATCAGCGGTCCGCCGCCTTGCTCATATTCATTTAAGAATACGCCCCATGTCGGAACGGCACGGCGTCTAATCGCATGCGCTTTTGCAAAATAAATCTCACCAAGCTCGCCGTTTTCACATGCACGTTTTAGGTACTGAGAATCAGGACGGTAACGGTTCTGATAGCCTATAGTAAGGATTTTTCCCGTTTCCTTTGCAACCTCAACCATTTCCTTTGCTTCCGCATAGGTTTTGGCCATCGGCTTTTCACACATAACGTGTTTCCCAGCACGCATTGCGTCAATGGAAATAAAACTGTGTGAGCGGTTCGGCGTCAAAACGTGTACTGCATCGATACTCTCGTCTTTTAAAAGCTCTTTATAGTCAGTATAGACCTTTGCATCCGGAGTACCGTATTCTTTCGCCGCTTTGACCGCTTTCTCTTCAATGATATCGCAAAACGCAACCAATTCCGCCTCTTTTACCTTTTGGAGAGCGGGAAGATGCTTTCCGTTCGCTATACCACCGCATCCAATAATACCAATCCTGACCTTTTCCATGAATCATTCTCCTTCTTTCAGTATAATCAACGCGAAATGACCGAATCTCGTTCGATCAGCTCGTGTTCCAAAACTATTTTCTGTGCGCGGTTGTCTTCACCGCATATTGCAGCCAATAAAAACGAAGCTGCTTTGTAACCGATTTCATAGCGAGGCTGTTTCACTGTTGTGATACTGGGCAGATATGCCTCAGACAAAAACGCGTTATCAAACCCCATAACAGAGATATCATCCGGCACACATATGCCCGCTTCTGAAAAAGCACGCACCGCACCTATCGCAACAGAATCTGATATGCAAAAGACCGCGTCCGGCAATGTATTCTCTTGTTGCAGCAAACGCTTAGCTGCACGCATCCCGGCATGTACGCTGAAGCCCTCTTCTATTACGTAGCGCTTATCTATCGGTATGCCTGCATACCGCAGTGCCTCGTAATAACCCTCCTTCCGGCAAAGAGCGGAGGAAAGGGATCCCCCTGCACCAAAAAAAGCAATCGAACGGTGCCCGCGTGCAATAAGATAGCTGATGGCATCAAATGCCGCTTTTTGATTATCAATTGAGACAGAGGCCGCTAAAAAGCTGCTTTGCGGCTCGCAAGCCTGCACTACCGGGATTCCGCGGCAAAGTTCCGTCAGCTTTTCCCCCGGCTGCTCTGTTGAAAGGAAAATCGCCCCGTCGATCAATTTCGTCTGCAACAGGGTGACTGCACGGCGTTCTAATTCCATATCTCCATGTGTCATGTACAGCATTACGCTGTAACCGTCTTGAGCGGCGCGTTCTTCAATCCCTTTCACTACCCGAGAATAAAATGGGTTAGAAATCGTGTTTAGAAGAACCAGAATGCTTTTGGTCGCGCCCCGCCTTAGATTCCGTCCCAACAAATTCGGGGAATAGGAAAGCTTTTGTATGGCATCTTTCACACGCGATTTTGTTTGAGACGAAACATTTTCTTCCCCGTTAATTACGCGTGACACCGTTGCAACTGAAACGCCCGCAAGCTTTGCAACATCCTTAATTGTGGCCGTATACCTCACCTCCGCCGCACACCTTGATGTAATCCGTTACATCACGGCTACAGCATAGCACACTCCTTTGAGATTGTAAAGAGGGTTGGGACGCTTTTTTGGAAATTTTTTAAGAATAAACAGCGTGCCCGTTCTCTTTGCTTGCAGAATTTCGGGTAAACCGGTATACTGTTTTATAAGGCAGATAGCTTTAGAACGGAGGATTGTTATGCGGGTTTGCCCGAAATGCCAAACAGTGAATAAAGATGAGAATGTGATATGCGCCAACTGCCAAGAATATATCGGCTCTGTCCCTGTTCATTCTGATCCGTATTACGGGAAGCGAATGATCGACCATGAACTTAAACGCCAGCATATTCGCAATATGATTGCCTTGGGCATTTTCTTGTTCTGCTACGGCGTCTTTTTGGCCTTTTTTGCAACCGTATGTATTGCCATCTATGGTGATTTGTATTACTGGCTTATGATGTTTCCCTGGTATGTACCGTGTCTGCTTTTGTTTATCCTGCCGTATAACCGAATCTACCAATGGATCCTCCGCAAGCGCAGAAAGCCCGCAAAACCGCTCAGTGAAGGATGGACCGTCTTTTTCCGTTCACTGGCTGTTCTTTATCTGCTTGGCCTGTGTTTGGAAATGTACAATACCTTAGCACGAAACTCCCCTATGGCCATACATTAAACCGATTCTGGATTCTTCAAATCCAGCATATCATACTATCGGAAAAGCCCCTATAGACTTTTGCCCGATATTCCACTAAAAAACACGGAGGACTTATGAAAAAAAACATTCTGATCGGATTATCCGGCGGACCGAGTACCGCTATCAACGCATCTATGGCCGGTGTTATCCGCGCAGCATCTGCTTCCAGCCGCTTTAACACCGTATACGGCGCATTGCATGGCATCGCAGGCGTACTGAGCCGGGACATTATCGACCTATCCCCATACAGCAGTGAAGAGAAGCTTCGCCTTCTGATCCAAACCCCGGCGATGGCGCTCGGTTCCTGCCGTAAAAAGCTTACAGCTGCGGATTGGCCGGCAATTGAACAAGTCTTTCAGGATTATGATATAGGTGTGTTTTTTTATATAGGCGGAAACGATTCGATGGACACGGTTTTACAGCTTGACCGTTATTTCAAGGAAAACGGAAGCGGCGTTCAGGTGATCGGCGTACCTAAAACAATTGACAATGATCTGCCGGTTACGGATCACACTCCCGGTTTCGGAAGCAGTGCAAAATATCTTTACCATACTATGCATGAAATCATTCGTGACAGCGAGATTTATCCCATTAAAAATGTTGTAGTGGTTGAGATAATGGGAAGGAACAGCGGATGGCTTACATTGGCAGCCGGATTAGAACACTTTATGGGCGGCGTATACCCGCAGATTGTTGCCATTCCAGAAATCCCATTTGATGAATTTGGATTTCTCAATCAGGTTAAAGAGCTGCTGAAGACAGAACATACTGTAATATGCGCAGTCAGCGAAGGGATCCGTAACCATAACGGGGATTATGTCGGCATGGAAACCAAGAGCGGTGCAGTGGATACTTTTGGGCATACGTATTTAAGCGGTGTTGGAAAATATCTTGAATTGCAGATAGCAGAAAAAATTGGATGTAAAGTGCGTTCGATTGAACTAAATGTGATGCAGCGCTGTTCGGCACACCTTGCTTCAAAAACGGATCTTGACGAAGCAGTACAGATCGGAGAGGCAGCTGTCTCCGCCGCAGAAGCCGGCGCAACCGGCATTATGATGGTATTTGAACGCACCAGCAACCACCCCTATGCCGTGCGGATTGCACAAACAGATGTTTCCAACGTCGCAAATCTTGCAAAAGATGTCCCAGAATGCTGGCATGACCTTTCCGACCAATCGGTACGCGATGAAATCAAGCAGTACCTTCTCCCCTTGATGCAGGGAGAGCTTGAACCGATCCGCGATAAAACGGGCCTTCCCGTTTTTCTGGATATTCGCGGTATTCACAGCACACGCGAATGAAACGATTCCTGTGGGCGGTCTTAGCCGCTTTTCTCCTTACAGGATGCGAAATCAAACAGGATGAACAAATGATACCGTCTAATAGCTTTTGGCCGGGCTGGGATTCCCCTCTCGAACAAACGCTTGCAGATGGTATCTCTTCTTTTTCTGAAAAAATCTATTTACCTGCTGAATGTAAAGATCAATTAGATATTGCGTTTTGGCATATTCTATGTGCAAAGCCGGAATTTTTCTTTCTTAATGGAGAGTACCGCTATTCTCTATCTGAGGATACGCTTATTTTCTCTCCTTCCTACACTATGACAAAATCTGAAGCACTGACATATGCCGAAAAACTGGAAACGATTTCAGACGGACTTCTCAATGGGGTTTCTGATGCTCTTTCCACTGAAGACCGCGCCCTCTTGCTCCACGACCGCCTTCTTCACAAGCTTTCATACGACCAAAAGCATGCGTCCCCTCTTTTGGACGCCCTTCTGGCAGGATGCGCCGATTGCGAAGGGTACGCGCGCGCTTATCAATATCTCTTGCAAAAAGCTGGTATTCCAGCTCTCTATGTTACCGGAGAAGCCAATGGGGGCGGACATGCGTGGATCATAATGGAATGTGAAGACGGGACTTGGTACCATGTTGACCCCACTTGGGATGATGGAGAAAATACAGTTTCACGTGCTTACTTTATGCAAAATGACAGTGTATTCGGCCGTACGCACAAAATACGTCCCGCCGTTCCCGGCGCTTCTTATCCCTCCTGTACAGGGGATCCCCACCATTTCTTTGCAAAGCGGGGCATCGCCATAACAGATGCTGCCAATATGAACGAAGTGGTCCGCCGCTCTTTCGATGAAGCAGCTTCTTCCGAAACCAACACTGTAGAATTTTGTTTCCCTTCTGGCGTATCATTGGATGCACTTTCCGTCTTAGACCCTCTTGTGTTAACGGAAGCAGAACGTCGCAGCACAACTGTCCGGACAAGAATTACAGCGAAAAACAGTTACATTGTATCTTATCAAATTGCATCTTAGCAGGATGCCGCATCAATTTTACGAGAGAATAAAAGCACGAATATATCCGTTCGATTTCATTTTCTGAAAATGAAATATAATATATATTGAAGTATAAAATAATTTACAGTTCAAAAACAGCCTGTTAAAATAAAACTGTAAAATAATAATATTCTTGTAATAAGATTCGAGAAATTTATACCGGTTCTTTCATAATATATCGATTGCTTTCAATTATGCGGCACTTCTTTACGTATTTATGTTTGTATCAGTTGATAAGGGCAATCCACATACAGTATCCGGCCTTACCAATACAGAGACTGCCACAAATGCATGTGCATAAATAGGAGTATATTATTTCCAAGTAGGAAGTTTTTCTATGAAAAAGATTCTATCCGCCCTTTTGGCAGCAGGTCTTATCGTTTCCTGTTTTGGCGGCTGTAATTCGGATCGCTACGCTTCGCTTCCAGATGAATACGTAGCAGGAACCGATTATCCGACATCTTTTGTCCCCCGCTATAATAAATTCCCCATTGCACCGGGAGAGGGCGGTTATTATTTCACAATGGGCGACTTCCTATTCTTCATGGACGGTGAAAGCAAGGAGATTGCCCCGGTCTGTTCCAAACCCGACTGCAGACACGAAAACGAGTCGGATGCAAGTCTCGCATGGCAGTGCAACGCTTATACCGGTACGTTTTCTTTCAAATTTCTTCAACTCTATGAGGAAAATCTTTATTGCCTTTCTGCTGCAAACCAGAATGAAGAAGGGAAACTGCAAATTTCTGAATCTTCATCGCTATTAAAAGTATCGCCGGATGGAACAACACATGAAATTCTTTGTCCCATGCCCTTGAATCTTGAATTCATTGCCATTCATCGCGGCTATTTATACTATGCATATATGGCCAACGAAACAACCTGTACCCTTGCCCGCAAAAAGATGGATGCATTGGACGAGGAAGCAGAAATTGTTTTTACGCTTTCCGACGCTTATTGGGGATACTTTTTCCCAAATGGCTGGCATATTTACTTTTTTGCTTCCTCAAGCGACGATTCTCTTTCTACTGCATATGACTATGACTTACGTACACAGAACATAGAAAAGCTTTTTGACAAACAGATTATAGAAGGCATTGTCGACGGCAAGCTGCTATGCAGGGATCAAAGCTTCAATATTGGCACGGAATCCGAGACTGCATTCACTCTATATGATACAAAGACGAGGGAGTCGACCCCGCTTTGCTCTGTTTCAGTAGAACCGGAATACAGCTGGCCCGAATATGCAACGGATGGAAAACTGATCTATCAGTTCCTTTCCCCTCGCGGTTATCCAGAAAGCGAAGAATACAACCGTGATGATGGTAGACGCGTTATGATGGTCTATGACATGACCGGAAAGCGGCTTATGTCTACCGATCTTCAAAATCTTCCTGCTCCTATTTCTTTAGCGCCCGGCGACGAAAAATACGGCTTTTTCTGGTATGAAAAAGTGTACGAAGAAGGTGCCCCGCTCTGTCTTGATCTTTTGAAAAAAGGGGAGGAATTCAAAACAGAAACCATTTTTCGCCGCAGTTACGCCGGTCTTCGACCCGACCTACTCGGATAAAAAGCAGTGCAAGGAAAAACAGAGCGGTTACGCTATAGTAGATAGAACAAGCTAAAACAGACTGGCTGCGGCTGACCTGTGTCTTCCTCTGTTTTGATTTAGATTTAGTCTGTTCCATCTGCAATTCATTTATCATGTGAGAAAAACAGTCTATTTATAGAGTTTCTCCAATGCATGCGTTTTGATGTGACCACAAAAAGTTAGACCATCTTTAGCAGTAAAATTGCTCAAGCAGCCCAAAAGGCTTGTTGCCTGTAAATTGCAGGCGGCAAGCCTTTTTAACTTTATTCTGAAGCGACGATTATGACAGTAATCCAAATTATCAGCCAGTCCTTATTTGAAGCGCTTCATGAATTGGAATTTTTGCAAGGCTGCCAGCATTTTTTGCTCGCTGCATTTCAAATCTTTGCATGATACCCCTTATACTCAGGCCTTCCTTTTGCACCGATTCTACAATCGTTTACTCAAATTCCGGTGTATATCGTTTGTTTGGTATTTCTTTTGGCATAATAAAGCACCCCAATTGTTATCTGTATGCCATACCGTCTAACAATTGGGGTGCAGTTCATTTTACATCAGAGAAGATTATATTTTTTTGTGTGGGTATAAAAAACGGGTATTTCTAATTCGATTTGTTCTTTTGCGTCATTAATCAGCCAGAACGCCTTTAAAATAAATCTGCTCGAACTCGAGATCGCGATTCATCACAATCAAATCTGCATCTAAATTGATATCAATGCTGCCAATTTTCTTTTCCATACGGATTGATTTGGCAGGATTATATGTCGCAGCTTTCAATGCGGTCTCCAGCGGGATGCCAAATTCCACCGCTTTTCTCATGCAATCAGCAAGGTTGGTTGCAGAACCTGCAATGGTCCCATCGATAAGCGTTGCTTTTTTATTGTTCATAAAAACCTTTTGGCCGCCCAGTTCATATTCGCCGTTCGGCATACCGCACGCGCTCATAGAATCTGAAATCAAGCAGACACGATCCTGCATCAGCTTAAATGCAGCACGGATAGCCGGCCCTTCAATATGGATGCCGTCACAGATCAGCTCTGTAAATACATTCGTATCAGAAGCAGCGCCAATTACACCCGGGGAACGGTGCGTCAAGCCGTTCATTGCATTGTACAGATGTGTAATATGCGTCGCCCCGCAGCGGATAGCAGCCATTGCCTCGTCATAATTTGCAGCCGTATGGCCAATGGAAACCTCCACCTCATCTTTTACCTCACGGATAAAATCAAGAGCGCCCGGAAGCTCTGGCGCAAGGTCACACAGCTTCACTACATTGCCGGACAATTCATTTAAATGTCGGAACAATGCCACATCAGGGTTTTTCAGGCAGTCTGCACGCTGCGCGCCCTTTTTGCTTTCACAGAAGAACGGCCCTTCCATATTGATTCCCACTATAGCAGCACGTTTTGGTTTTCCCGCCATATACTCTTTGACCGTCTTAAAAACGCGCTCAATTTGCTCCACTGGAACTGTCATAGATGTTGCACAGAAAGATGTAATGCCCGCTTTTCCCTGTGTATCAGACATCACATCAAAGGCTTCTATGGTAGCATCACATGCATCTGATCCACCGCAGCCATGCGTATGGATATCAACTAAACCCGGGATCAAGTATTTTCCCGTAATATCCACTACGTCTTCCCCGTCAATATCGCCGATATTGACGATTTTCCCATTTTTTACTTCAACACTGGTTTTTACAAAATGGAAACTCTTATCCAGCACGAAGCCATTTTTAAAAATCAATTTATTTCACCCTTTCGAAATCTTTGCCCATTGGGCTGTTATCCTTATTTTACAGCAGTTGAACCCGCTTTGCAAGAGGTTCGTAAAGTATTTTTACTATTATTATGCGACAATTAAAGCAGATCTATGTAAGATATGCAGCTTTTATCTAAAATTCGGTATCCGGATTACTTTCACACATTATGGCAAAGCGGCCCGCTTCCCTTTCCCAGATCAAGGCCGGCTTTCAAAGCACGTGTAACATAATCTTTTGCAGATGTGACGCTCTCTTTAAGCGTCTGTCCTTTTGCCAATCCGCACGCAATAGCAGAAGAGAGCGTACAGCCAGTACCATGGGTGTTGGGATTATCCACCCGTTCTCCATAAAACCAGACGGCCTGTTGCGCATTATATTGCACCAGACAATCATTGGCGTCCAAAATACGGTGTCCCCCCTTCATCAAAACATTGACGCCGTATTGCCGCGCAATCTTTTCGCCCGCAAGCTCCATTCCGGCTGCATCCACAATAGGCTCTCCTGACAGTTTTTGTGCTTCTGGGATGTTCGGTGTGATGACCGTTGCCAACGGCAGCAACTCCGTACAAAGCGCCTGCACTGCGTCTGGAGACAACAACGCACTGCCGCTCGTCGATACCATTACCGGATCCACTACAATATTTTTCGGCTGATATCGCCGTAAGCCATTTGCTATCGCACGGATGATATCTGCATTCGAAACCATTCCGATTTTCACAGCATCCGGAAAAATATCTGTAAATACAGCATCCATCTGCGCTTCGACGAAAGCTGCGTCTGCTTCAAGTATTCCATAAACGCCTGTTGTGTTTTGGGCGGTAAGCGCTGTGATCACGCTCATACCGTAAAGGCCGTGTGCGGCTATCGTTTTTAAGTCCGCCTGTATCCCCGCGCCTCCACTGGAGTCGGATCCGGCAATGGTTAAAACTTTTTTCATTTTGTTTCCTCCCTCGTATAATAAGTTTCAAAGTTAATAAATTAGGTATCAGCAGGCTTTGGGATGCCCGTGATACAATAGCTGTAGGACAGCAGGGTCAAGTTCTATTT
>CAJFJV010000007.1 GCA_904384225.1 uncultured Oscillospiraceae bacterium
CCTTTTGGTTTTGTCTGGTCAACTCTACCTTAACACAGGTCACTCCTATTCGCTATTTATTTCTTTGATTTGTTACACATCATTGTAACACCTACAACTTCCCGGATGTATTCAAACCTCTCGCCGCAGCTATGGCGAAAGCCCTTGGCGAGCTGCGTCAGCGTAAAGATGTGCAGTGGACATATGTAAGCCCTGCCGGAGATTTTCAGGCGGATGGCGTCCGCACCGGCAAGTATATTCTGGGCGGCGAAGAATTGACACTGAGTTCCAAAGGTGAAAGCGTCATCAGCTATGCTGACTATGCAATCGCTATGATCGATGAAGCCGAAAGCGGAAAACACATTCAGCAGCGTATCAGCGTTGTTAGTGAATAAAAGAAAAGAAGGAGACGATCACAATGAACAAAAATACCTTTACAACTGTAACCCTCAATAAGGGAGAAATGAATGTTTACGATTTTGGCGGCATTAAGCTGCACGCATACAGGACCAACGATTTTATTGACGATGAGGTTTTCATCATAGAGAAAAACGGCAAAGCTGTTATCATTGAATCCCCCTGCTTCTTTGATAACATTAAAGAGCTTACGGAATATTTGAAAGATATCGAGGTAGAGGGGATGCTTATTGCCTATCACGGCGCAGGCGCTACCTTCCTGCCGGAAGTCCCGAAATATGCAACGCAAAATGCAGTGGAATTTTCCGAAAACGGGGGCGGCAAAGCGCTGATCGATAATTTCACAAACTCTTTTGGGGAAATCTTCGATAAATCTGTTCATAAGATTACAGACGTTATGGCAGAGGGCAAGGTAACCATTGGCGGGATTGATTTTGTAATCAAGCAGACAGACGATGCGTTTGATGTCGAAATTCCCGAAATCAACGCCGTATACACCCATATGCTTGGTCATGACTGTCATTCCATTGTTGCCGGTGCAGGCCACGCCGATGGCATTATCGCCGAACTGAAAAGTTACATCGAAAAAGGTTATGATCTGATTCTGACCTCGCACTATACGCCTGAAGATTTGAAAGACGCCCAAACAAAAATCGACTATCTTGAAAATCTGAAAAAGATTGCGGCAAATTGTTCGGACGCTGACAGCTTCAAAGCAGAGGGGCAGAAGCAGTACCCCAACTACAACGGCCAGAACTATCTGGATATGACGGAAGGATTTTTCTACGCTTAATATTATAATTGTGTAAGCAGGGCTGCCTTTAGGGCGGCCCTGCTTGCTTATAGACAGGCAGATCACTTGTAGATTCTATGCTTTCCGAGCAAAGCGTCCATATCTTACAGACGATGAGATGGATGCTTGGATATTATCTTGCAACGCTCTAATCGTTTCCTTTTGGTAACTATACCACAATAAAGTGCGTACTTTACGTTTTTCGTTTATAGCGATATGATAATGGTATCAGTATAGGGGGCATTTGATATGACAGCAGCAGAAGTTTTGCAATATTTGCAGCAGGAGATCCATACAACCGTAGCTGCAACCACAGATAAAGGCGGACTGCCCGTGACCTGTGCCATTGATATGATGGACGCTGATGAAACCGGGCTGTATTTTCTCACCGCCAAAGGCAAGGGATTTTATAACCGGTTGAAAGAAAGCGGGTACATGGCGCTAACCGGCATGAAGGGCAAAGATACCATGTCCTGCGTGGCGGTATCCGTGCGCGGGAAGGTAAAAGAGCTTGGCGGCGGTCTGCTGCCCCGATTGTTTGAAAAGAACCCTTATATGCGAGAAATCTATCCTACGCCGGAATCCCAAAAGGCTTTGACCGTATTCCAGCTTTATCAGGGGAGCGGCGAATGGTTCGACCTTTCCAAAAAACCCATTGAGCGGTTTTCCTTTTCTTTTGGGGAAGCACAGGCAGAACCGGAAGGCTACTTTATCACAGAAACCTGCATCGGCTGCCGCGCCTGTGAAGCAGTATGTCCGCAAAACTGTATTGATTTCACTTCTGTTCCAGCAGTGATTCAGCAGGCACATTGCCTGCACTGCGGGAATTGCATGGAAGTTTGTCCGCAAAAAGCGGTAATTCGGGAGGACGTAAAATGACACAGATGGAAAGAAGATTGTATTTAATCAGAGAGCTGCTGAAAGAGCAGCCGAGATATGAGAGAATGGAAATTCCAGCGGACGAAGAGGGGCAAAAGCGCCTGCTCCGTTCCCTGTTCAATATTCGAATGCCTCACCCCGCCAGTCAGGAATTTTTCGCGGTACAAGACGCTTATTTACAGGAAGAAACGCAGCGCAAGGGAATCACCGATCTTGCCGGTCTACAGCCGGTACAGGAGGGGATTTATCTCTGGCAAGGGGATATTACAACCCTTCGGTGTGACGCGATCGTAAATGCTGCAAATATGATACATTGGAGGAATATTGGGCGTGGTGGAGCCGGCAGATCATGGTCAACCGCTATGAGGCCGGTGTGGGTAAACCTTATCGGGATTTGCTGGAGCTGGTGAAGGATAAGGATTATTTTGTTTTAACCACCAATGTAGACCATCAGTTTCAACTTTCTGGCTTTGACAAGAAACGCTTATTTTACACACAGGGTGACTACGGGCTGTGGCAGTGCTCCAAGCCCTGCCATCAAAAAACCTATGACAACGAGACTGTTGTCCGGCAGATGGCAGCCGAGCAAAGAGATATGAAAATCCCCGCAGGGCTAATCCCCAAATGCCCGGTCTGCGGTGCTCCGATGACGATGAACCTGCGCTGTGATATGACTTTTGTTCAGGATGACGGCTGGTATGCCGCTTCTAATCGGTATGATGATTTTATCCGCCGTCACGAGGGGCTGCATATCCTATTTTTAGAACTCGGTGTTGGAAGCAACACCCCGGTTATTATCAAATATCCATTTTGGCAAATGACCGCACAGAATCGCAGCGCAACGTATGCCTGCGTAAATTACGGAGAAGCTTTCTGTCCGCAAGAAATTGCAGGACAATCCGTTTGCTTGGATGCAGATATTTCTGATATACTGTCGGCTTTGCAATGAAATGCGTTGCTGTGGCTGCATAAATGGTTGTCTGAGCAAAGACGCCATCAGAATCCCCATTTTCAAGCTGCGCATGGCTTTTTCTTATCATAAAAGCATTTGTAAGGAAGAAGGCGACGTATATCCTCACGGCAAAAAGGCTGTTTCTTCAAGTGGGCAAACATATTGAAATGTATCAATGCAGAAGGACCGCCGCCGATAGAGATACTAATATATAAAAACGGAAATGGAACGAGCTCCTTTCTATCCTCCTATAATAAGCGCCGCGCCTTTCAGCAGAATTTTAATCTTCACTGCCGTTTCAATATTCCATCTTATCCGGATAAAATATAAGCAGTCCTTTTGACGCAGCCTTCCCTGCCCTTACCCCTTTTGACATACGCTTTACTTTATCGCCGTTAAGCAGTATAATACGCGAGAAGCCGGCGTCAGACGCTGGATCATGTTTCCAATCCCAACATACAATCATCCGGTTATGGAGGAGTATATGAAAAACATCTTAATGATCGGCACAGGCGGCACCATTGCCTCGCGTGAGACGTCCGCCGGCCTGTCCCCTTCCATCTCCCCGCAGGATATTTTATCCTATATCCCACAGGTGGAATCCGTTTGTAACGTCGATACGCTGCAAGTCTGCAATCTTGACAGCACCAACATCCAGCCGTATCACTGGCTGCTGATTGCCCGAACGATAGAAACACATTACGAGGCATACGACGGCTTTGTTGTATGCCACGGGACCGACACGCTGGCCTATACCGCCGCCGCCCTATCCTACCTTATCCAAAATTCTGCTAAACCGATCGTCGTCACCGGGGCACAAAAACCCATTGACCGAGAAAATACCGACGCCAGGACCAACCTGCTCGACAGTTTTATCTATGCGTCCGACGAAGCGTCTCAAAACGTCAATATCCTATTCGACGGCAAAGTGATCGTCGGGACGCGCGCACGAAAGGAACGCGCCAAAAGCTATAACGCTTTTTCAAGCATCAATTTTCCCTATCCCGCACGGATTCAAGACGGCGTGCTGTTTCGCTATTTTTCAGAAACGCCGCTTTCTGAACCTGTCCGGTTTTATCACAGCCTGAATGACAGCATCTGCGTTCTCAAACTGATCCCGGGCGTAAAGCCCGACCTTCTGCAATACCTGTTTTCCCAATACGACTGCCTGATTATTGAAAGCTTCGGCGTTGGGGGCATTCCTGAAACGCTGCTTGATATTTTTTATAAGGAAATGAAACAATGGCAGCAGAAAGGAAAGATTGTTGTCATTGCGACACAAGTCGCAAACGAAGGCAGCGATATGTCCGTCTATGAGGTCGGACGGAAGGCAAAAGATGATTTCGGCCTGATTGAAACGTATGATATGACGCTGGAGGCCACTGTTACCAAGCTGATGTGGATCCTCTCCGAACCGCACACGGACTATGAAAAAGTGCGCGAACGCTTTTACCACACGGTAAACCACGATACACTGTTTTCTCAAAGGCGGCATGCCGCCCGAAGGCCATAGCGCATTTTCCGGCGCGTGCCATGAATTCTCTTCTATCGCCGTGTTTCGCCGCCCCGTATCCCCAAGCGTCCCTTACACGGAAAAAAGGAAGCCTGCTTTTTCGCGGCGCCCGATAAAAAAACCGTCTCGTACTCTCCGGCACCTTTTTGCCGGAGGGTACGGGACGGTTTTCCTTTTTTCATCTTTTCTTTTTGCTTCCCCGCCGGGAACTTTTCCTGAAAATTGGGTACAATGAGGAAACGCCTTCCCACACTTCTCTGTGCGCTGGCACTCATCTTCTGCCTGCCCTTTTCGGTATATGCCGCAGATTCCACCGTCCGCTTCCAAGACGGGGAGCTGATCGCTTTCGGGCCGGGCAGCACGTATACGGACAGCGATCTGTTCGACGGATTTAAAGGCGTAATGCCCGGCGATGTACGCACTGAGGAGATCACCATTCAAAACAGCGCCGACGCATACGATTCCATTAAAGTCTATCTGCGGGCTGTTCCTCACGACGCGGAAAACAATCCGATCAGCGAAGAAGTACTTGCGGAAATCCGCACAGACGGGCGCCGGGATTCCGCTTCTTCCGAAAGCGCATATATGGCTGATTTCCTCTCCCAGCTCTCTATGGAGGTGGAAAACGGCGGCGCCGTTATTTATGCGGCATCCCCCGACCAGCCGGACGGCTTAATAGAAAATGTCTACTTAGGCGAGCTCCGCAAGGGCGAGACCGTCCAATTGGACGTAACGCTCACCGTCTCGCTTACGCTTGGCAACGACTATATGGACCGCATCGGAGAGGTCGACTGGGTCTTTGCTGTAGAAGGGTGCATGGATCCTGCAAACCCACCCGATACCGGCGACCCTGCCAATCTTGGCCTGGCGCTGTCGGCCGTCCTGCTCTTTACCGGCGGCATGACAGCTTGCCTGATTCTCTACAAGCGAAGCAGGAAGAAATCGTAAGGCCATTTAAACGACAGGCGGTGTTCTCTCTTTGAGGGAACCATTCCTCCATAAAAAGGGGCTGTCCCGCAGTGCGGGACAGCCCCTTCTCCTTTTTTCCCCGATATCGCCAAGCAGATATGGTTGGGGGTTGCGGTTCTTCTCAAAACGCGGTATACTTGCAATGTAACCAGCCTGCCTTTTGCAGCAGCGTACAGCTTAAAGGGAACGCCGCTTTAAGGGGGCCGGCGAGTCGTCGGCCTGTTTTATTTAATTGGGAACACAGCATTTCGCATGCGAAATGCACCCCTGACAGCGCTTCGGCGAATTCCAAATCACTTCGTGATTAAAAGATTCGCCTCCGCTTCTGTCCGGTATTTTTTGTGCTGCAAAAGGCGGGTTTTTTCTATTCAATCGAGGGATGACCATGCATATAAAAGGCGATACGGTATTTTTTGAAAAGTGCGATATGCACTTTGTCAAAAAAATGGGACTTCAACAAGCGGCTGATATGGCGTTGAATTTCAAAACGGTCAGCCCGCTGCCTTTTTTGTACGACACCTATCAAACGGCGGCTTTCTTTCACATTAGCAGAAAAGCGCTCTTCCGCCTTGTCAAAAACGCGGCGCAGGAATACCGCCTGATCCGTATCAAAAAGAAAAACGGCGGATATCGGACGTTATATGCGCCAAGCCCCGCCTTACGCGCCTGCCAGCAGCGCATACGTCAGGATATCTTAGATAAACTGCCGGTGTCAAAATATGCGGCGGCCTATATCAAGGGAAGGACGCTTATCGGCAATGCCTCCCCCCATGTTGGAAAACGTTTTCTTTTAAAGCTTGACCTTACTGATTTTTTTGGGAGCATCTGTTTTGAGCAGGTTTACAGCGCCGCCTTCCACACGGCCTATTTCTCCAAACAAACCGGCGTTTTGCTTGCCGCATTATGCTGCCGGGAAGGCGTCCTCCCACAAGGTGCGCCGACCTCCCCTGCCCTATCCAATTTGGTGATGCGCCGTTTTGACGATACGATCGGGGAATGGTGCGCGCGCCGCAGTATTTCGTATACCCGTTACTGTGACGACATGGCTTTTTCTTCCGACCGTCCTCTTTTTTCCGCCTATCTAAAGGCGAAATCGCTTCTGAATGACATGGGATTTGAATTAAACGAATCCAAAACGCACTTTGTTTCAAATGCCGGACGGCAAAGCGTGACGGGGCTTACCGTAAACCAAAAGGTATCCGCGGCACGCGGCTATAAACACGGACTCCGCCAAGAGGTATATTATGCCCTGAAATTCGGGCTGGAAGAAAGCATCATACGGGGAGGCAAAACAGCGTTCCTCAATGGGGGCGTACCGGACGTCAATCGCTATTATCAGCATCTTTTGGGGCGTCTCCATTTCGTTGTGCAAATCGAACCCCAAAACGTATGGTTCCAAAACGCCCTGAAACAGTTAAAAGCGTCATCGAGCAAAGCGGCCTGCTGACGCGGCGTGCAGCAGCCTTTTGTTTTAGCCGGCCATGGTTAGGCTGTCCCTTTCGCTTTTATGCAGCGGGATGCACCGATAAATAAAAAACGAAGGATCGTGTATAGCACGATCCTTCGTTTTTATATTTTTTCTTTACTATTTTCCGATCATTTCAAGCGCCAAGCGGCACGCGCCGTCTGCGGCGTCCTTTTGAGGCTTTACAACGGACACATTATCATACTTTTCGTGGAACAGCCGGCAGAACTCCGAAAAATGATACTGGCTTTTTACAATAGCGCTTCCCCATACGCCGACTTTAAATTGCGCTTCCTCATAAAGCCGAAGTTTCTGTACCAGAATATCGGCAAGCCGGAACGTACAGCGCGCGGCGTCCTCTAAAATTGCAAGCGCATAGGGATCCCCTGCTGCTGCTGCCTCGTCCACTTCAATAGAAAGACGCGGCAGCGTCCATGGCGGCGTACCAAGCTGGATGCAGAGGTCCATCAGCTCTTTCCGCGTTGATATGCCAACGCGCTTTTTGACAAGCTGCACAAGCTCCGTCTCTTCTGCGCATCCGTCCAAATAACGCGAAAAGTAATGCAGTGCCTGCCGCGAAATATAAGAGCCCGAACCCTCGTCGCTCATAATGGTAAAGACCCATCCGCCTACGCGTGCGCTCTCACCTGCGGCGTTTTTCCCATATGCAATCGAGCCGGTTCCTGATATAACAAGGACACCGACCCCGCCGGTCACTGCATAATGTGTAAGCTCCGCATCGTTCAGGCAGCGGATAGGGCAGGAAAACCCTTTTAAGCTGTGATAAATACGGTCAACAATGGCTGCATCTTCATCGGAATCAATGCCCGATACACCTGCCGCGACCGCAAGACACGCTTCCCGCTTCCCGCCAAACTGCGCAAGGCATGCATCCACAGTACGCTCAATCCGGCGGACAACCTCAGCTTCTTCTAAACCGTGGTGGCGGGAAGTTTCGCCGCTATATTCTGCAAGAAACGTACCATCCGGGCGCACCGCACGGATCAGGCATTTCGTCCCGCCGCTGTCAACGCCCAATACATATGGTTCCATAAAGACACCTCACCGTTTCGCTTTTATTTTTACAATATCGTCAAATGCACGGAACTGGCGCATCCCTTTGTCGACTGTGCCGAGCGCCACGGGAACCTCCGACGCAATAAACTGTGCCGGAAGAATATAGGCAAAAGGCTTGACCGCGTCATCCCCGCCGGAAATGAGATGCAGGACACGATCCCCCTCGACGGTATCATCCGACGTGACGACATAGGCCTGCGGGCATATCTCCTGATGCGCCCGAGCCACTGCTTCGATCCGTTTGGCGTCTGCGTCGTCCGACAGCAGATAAAAACCTGCCATCTGCGGATCTATTGTGCACAGCGGGCCGTGCAGATATTCTTCAAATTCATAGTGGATTGCCGGAATCAGCAGCGTCTCCATAATTTTGAGCGCGCACTCCTTGGTAAGAAGGCCGTCGATCCCCTTGCCTGTCCACGCCATCTTTTTCATGCTGCAAAACTCAGAAAGATGCGCCTGTACAAACAGGTCACAGCGCGCAATATTCTCTTCCATATTATCCGGGACCGCTGCAAACAGCGCGCAGTAACGGTCATACGCAGGCTTGTCGATGCTGCCTGAAATACGTGCCGCCTCCAAAGCAAAAAGACTGAAAGAAAGGATGGTCGCCGTATACCCCTTTGTTTTCGGGCCGACCGTCTCCGGGCCGCATCCAAAGTCAAAATGCCGGTCGCACAATGAATTGACCGTGCATTCCGCCTTCCCTGTCGCCGCAATCAAAGGATAGGCCGAAAGCGCCTTTACTGCCGCGATGGTATTGGTAGACTCCCCGCCCTGCGACACAGCAATAATAAGAGGACGTTTAGCGCGGATCGCCGGAAGCTTGGACGGGAAATGAACCGTCACATCCGTATTCAGCACCTTAGCCATAAACGCCGCCGCTACACAGGATGCATTATAAGAGCTGCCGCAAGCGACAATATAAATATGATCCGGGCTGATTTCCCGATAATAGGTGAGAAACTCCCGCAGATTTTCTTTCCGGTTCTCAAAAATCCGCCGCATCACGGCAGGCTGTTCTTCAATATAATCACGCATTGTCATCTTAAACACCCCTTCTCATTCCTTACACTTTACAAAAACAAGCGGATATAAGTAAAGAAACCGAACAAACCTTTTTATGCATTGTAACATGCATTAGGCAATCTGTCAACACGCATCCTTTTTCTTTTTGTCAGGATCTGCATTTCTTTTGCAAATCCCAGTCATTCTACTTTACTTAATGTGGAATCTGTGCTATGATGAAAATTATAACGATATACCAACATTCAAACGTGCAATGTGCAAGGAGGCAACATGGAAAATATTTTGGTCATCTGCGACGACCTCTGGCATCCGGCAGAAGTCGTTGAAAAAGGGCTTGCAGCTCGAAAAGACAGCCGGTTCCGCTTTGATGTAGTGAAGGCAGCCAAAGACATCTGACACCGGAAAGGATCGCACGCTACCGCGTGATCTTATGCTGCAAAAGCAACAGCGTTATTGCCGCCAACAACGCCCCTTGGTTTGAAGAAGGAGTGACAGAGGTCGGCCCGAAGGAGTTTGAAGATTATATCCGTGCCGGCGGCGGTTTTATCGCCCTGCATTCCGGGCTCGCCTATGGTGAAGGCAGCTCTCCCGATTATAACGCCTTGACAGGCTCCCGGTTTCTTACACATCCGCCGCGCTGTACGGTCGATTTGCATTTTGAAAAGCCCGGACATCCTATCGCCGATGGACTTTGTGACTTTTCTATCCGGGATGAGCATTATGCAATCGAGATGCTTTGCCAGGACGCGGACCTCTTTTTAACAAGCCGTTCCAAAGACGGCGGCGTCCAGCCCGCTGGATACACACGCTTGTTAGGTGAGGGGCGCCTATGTGCGCTCACGCCGGGCCATACGCTTGACGTTTGGGAAAACCCCTCGTTTATCCGCCTGCTCACAAACGCCTTTGAATGGTGCTTGAAAGAAAGGTAAACGCCATGCCAAAAACCGTACTGATTACAGGGGCCGACCGAGGCGTCGGCTTCGCTTTGTGTGAATGCTTTTTAAAGGGCGGCTGGCAGGTAATCGCCGGCCAGTATATGCCGGATTGGCCGCAGCTTTCACAATTAAGCAGGCAGGAGCCTGAAAACCTGCACATCATTCCATTGGACGTCAGTGACACAGAATCTGTCAACACTGCCGCGAAGGCCTGTGCAGCGCTTTGCAGTACAATCGACCTGCTCATCAGCTGCGCCGGCATTTCAGGGAATGAAGAATACGACAATATGCGCGCAGTTTTCAACGTAAACACGATCGCTGCGCTCCGCGTTACGGAGGCGTTTCTTCCTCTGATGCAGGGCGGCTTAAAACGGCTTGCCTATATTTCAAGTGAAGCCGGCTCTATTTCAGTTGCACATCGGCAGGATACATTTTCCTACACCATGTCAAAAACTGCGCTCAATATGGTGGTGCGCAGGATGTTTCGCACGCTGCGCCCGCAGGGGTATTCCTTCCGATTATACCATCCGGGCTGGGTACGATCTTATATGATGGGAACTAAGTCGACCGTCGGCAACTTTGAACCGGAAGAAGCCGCCGAAGCGGCATACCGGCAGTTTATAACAGACCGGCCAACCGAAGACGTACTGGTCATGACAGATATCAGCGGAGAAATGTGGCCATACTGAAAGGAAGGAAACGGATGAACAAAACCATTTTACTAACATGCGGCGCACAACCTGCTATACGGCAAGCCGCTGATTTTTTCGCCGCCTCCCATGACCGTGTCTACTTAAGCGCTCCGGCACGGCCGGAAAACATGGCGGACGGCATACGCTTTCTCCCGTTCGATCCTATGCATAAAGAAAGCCTTGCACAAGCTGTAAAAGAGATAGAACGCCAAAGCGGGCAGCTTGATATTCTGGTACTGGGAACCGGCCGGCAGCCCCACGACGGAAAAGTGGGAGCCGGACACGATTATGATGAAATGCTGGACACGATGATGCAAAATCTCTATGGTGCTTTTGAAACGGTAAACGCCTTTCTCCCGCTGCTAAGACGAGGGATGAAGCGCATTGCCGCCATTACGGATATAGAGGCAAGCAACTCCTACAGCACAGGTCAAGAAGATTTTGCCGCCAGCGCATCCAAAGCTGCGCTTAACATGATGGGGAAAATCCTTTTCAATAAGCTGCGCCCGGAGGGATTTACCTTTCGCTGGTACTGTGACATAAAGGCGCCAGAGGCAATGCAGGCTGGAGAGTACATCACCTCGGCCTTGTGCTATGATGAAAAAGAACCATATATCCACTCTGACGAAAACCGTTTCGTCCTCAGGGACGGTTTCCTGCGTGAAATTCCATGGTAACGCCGAAGCGGCGGACAGATGATTCTGTCCGCCGCCTTTTTCGACGCTTTTTCTTTTCCCCACTTTAGAAGGTTTCTATATATTTTCCTGTGTCAGGATTGAGATGATATTTGCTTTTTTCACCTTTGACGCTGAATAAAGCATCGTAAGGCCGACAATAGAAAAAATGGCCAAAACCGCAATTCCAAACGGTACAATCGGAATATAAAAGCAGAAATCAAAATTTCGAGACAGGCTGCCATACATCAAAAAGCAGATAATAATGCTAATGGGGATTCCCCATAAAAGCGCCTTCATTCCATAAAACATGCTTTCAAACCGGAGCATTTTGTTAAATGCTTTTTTTGTCATACCGACGCTTCTAAGCATGGCAAACTCCCTTGTCCGCAGTCCGATACTTGTCGAAACTGTATTAAAGATATTCGCAACAGAAATCATCGTAATCAGCGTAATAAACCCATAGAGGAATACGTTGATAACGTTCAGCATATTTTGAACCTGCCTGTTTGCTTCTTCAAAATTATTGGTATAGCCATAGTATTGCTCCAACTCGCTGCAAAGCAGCGACGATTCATCCGTACGGTAACAAAAAGAGCGCGTACTGTAAACAAGCGAGTCGATTTCATCTTCCCCGGCATCAAGAGCAGCCTGAACCTGCTGTGTATATGCTGTCATCATACCGTCAAAAGTCTCTTCCGAAACAACCAGGACAAGTCTTGCAGGGGAATCGGAGATTTCACTGACGCAAAGCGGCCTTTCCTCTGTAAAAGCCTGAATAGACAGCGGCTGCCCTGTGTAATAGTGTTCTTCTTTCTCCTCACCGTCGATATAAAGATAGTAAGAATAATACGGGTTGATTTCAGAGACTTGCCGCTCATCCACGGTGCTGTATTCGCTGTAATCATGCCCGTCCGCATAAAGATAGCGGTTAATTGCGACAGCATTATTTTTTGTATCCAGCAGGTGCGGATCCAGCCCGGCTTTTTCAAGATACCTTTCCTGTGAAGCGCCATCGAGCGCAATCACTTGGATATCTAAAGGGATTTCTTCGAAAGATCCTGTGTAAACCTTCTGCACAGCAGGACTTGCTTTTTCACGGGGAAGCGCTGCCCCCAAAGACAGATTGCGGTTCATTTCTGCTTCCTTCGCGTAAGGGATATGCAAAAGCTCCTGCGTCTGATCAATGCCGTCGTAAGCGTAAAACGCAACATCATACGCCACCTCGTGCCGCGCCATACTATAAGCGTGCACCATATAATTGTTAAAAGCGGCAGTCGATAAAAACAGCACAACACTGACGCAAAGCGCCAAAATTGTAGCACGATACCGTTTGCGGTTCCGTTTCAGATTTTTCATGGCAAGTTCCCCTTCAAATCCGAACAGCTTTCTCACAAATCGGGAAGTCTTGACGTTTTTTGCGCGCAGGCGAACATCCTGAGATTGCCGGATTGCTTCAATCGGCGTAATTTTCGAAGCGCGCCTTGCCGGAAGCCATGCAGAAATTAAGATCGTAAAGGCGGAAAACAGGACTGCCATCACAATGGCTGCGGGTACGACTTCAACCTGAAACGGCACATCAATTTGAAAAATACTCATAATCCAAGGAGAAATTGCCCAAAAGGTAATGCCGATTCCCAAAATTCCAAACAAGATCCCAAGCGGAATGGCAACAATCCCAATTGCAACCCCTTCAAAGAGTACGCTTCTGCGTTTTTGGCGGCGGGTAGCGCCGATGCTCGCCAGCATACCAAGCTGCTTGGCACGTTCCGAAACCGAAATGGCAAAAGCATTGTAAATCAGCATAACCGAACCGATCATAATAATCAAACCTATGATAACCGTCGGCATTAAAAATGTAACAAACAGGTCGCGGTCACTTAATACGCCGCTGTAATTTAAAAGCGCATTGTGAAACTGCAGTGTATTCGAATCAATCTGATACTGAAAAGCAACGTCGTAAATTTGTCCATAGGTATCGCTTTGGATTTGCAGCGTACGGGCTGTCAAGTTAAGCTGTGCCTCCGCAGGCGTCGTTTCCCTCGAATAACCGGTCACAGCGACCGGAAAAAAACGGCTTATTCCACTTCCCTGCCAAAAGCCGCATATGGTGAAAGTCCGGCTTTCTATTTCAGAAAACGTCTCCCCTTCCATATACGATTCTGTAGCCGGAGTACGCACCCCATCTTGTAAACGGATTCCATAAGATAGCGTGATTGTATCGCCGGGCTGATAAGATGAAAAAGCTTCAACTTCTTCTGGAAGGCAGATCTCATTGGGCGATTCCGGAAGCCTTCCCTGTGTTGCCTTCATTGCGTTGAGCTCAATCGTGTTGCGATCCGCCGACAGTAATTCCAAATATCTATAGCCTGTCTCCTCCGGATTAGAAAGCTGTACAAAAAAATCGCGGTATGAATATCCGGCCTTATCAAAAAGCGAATCACTTTCTACTTCTTGCGCCTTTGCGTGATCTATTGAGCGGAACGAGACAATCCAGTCCCCGTTCTCGTAAATTTCTTGTCTGCGGAACAAGCTTGAAAAGGAAGCGGAAAAGGTTGAGACCGCAGTAATCATCGCCACTGAAATAATGACGCCGATGATGGTTACAATCGTGCGGCGTTTATTTTTCAGCATAGATTTCAAAGTCACACGATACATGATGTTCATTGCCGGATCACCTCATCCCGGGCAATACGGCCGTCTTCAATGGCTATGATCCGATCCGCCTGCAATGCGATCCGTTCATCATGCGTAATGATAATAAGCGTCTGGCGGTTTTCCCGGTTAAAGTACTTTAAAAGTTCTACTATTTCGGCACTGTTCTTGCTGTCAAGATTACCTGTCGGCTCGTCGGCCAATACAATCGCTGGATTGTTTACCAGCGCACGCCCGATAGAAACACGCTGCTGCTGTCCGCCTGACAGTTGGTTCGGAAGGTGTGTAAGCCGCTCGGCAATCCCAAGCGTATCAATCAGTTTCTGAAGATAAGCACGGTCGACTTTTCTGCCGTCAAGAAGCAGCGGCAGAGTGATATTCTCCTCTACATTTAAAACCGGAATCAAGTTATAAAATTGATAGATCAAGCCAATCTGTCGGCGACGGAAAACGGCAAGATTATTTTCATTCAAGGCATAAATGTCATTTCCCTCAATAAATACTTTGCCATCGGTCGGGCGGTCTACGCCCCCTAAAATATGCAAAAGGGTAGATTTTCCCGAACCGGACGGCCCCACAATTGCAACAAATTCCCCCTTCTGCACTGAAAACGACACATTGTTGAGCGCCCGTACCTCAGTATCCCCGCTCCCGTATATCTTCGTAAGATTCTGTATGCGCAGAATCTCCATCTGCATACACCCTTTCCTTGCTTAATCTATCGTAAAGCATACCGCGGCAGCATGACGGTTCTGTGACTTTCTGTGTGACAAATCTGTCATACAAAAACCGTTTTTTTAGACCACCTGTTTAAAAAAACGGATCACGAATTTCGCGCCGACATCCGTATTTTCAGCGGTCAGATCTCCATTCTGATGCAGCACGACTGCACGTGCCATTGCAAGGCCGATACCGGCGCTGTCCGGCTTTGCATCCCTTCCCCGATAGAATCGTTCAAATATATGGGGAAGATCCCTTGGATGAATCCCGCCGCCATTATCGGTCACTTCAATACGTACATGAAGCGGATTATCAATACACTGGATCTTCACCCATCCTCCGGATTTCGTATGTTCAATACAATTTTTCACAATATTCAATACGGCTTCTTCTGTCCATCGCCTATCACAGAAAAGCGGTGCATTCGGCCCAGATACTGAAAGGGATACCCCGCCTAATTCCGCACGGATCAAGAGCGGCTCCACTGCCTCTCTGCACAGTGCAAGCACTCCAAGCAGTTCCGGTTTCATTACAACAGAACCGGCATCTAATTTTGCCATTTTTAAAAGCGTCGATACCAGCCATTCCATCCGGTTCAATGTAGTACGAATGCCGTTTAAAAATTCGAGCCGTTTTTCTTCAGGCAGCGCCGGTTCTCCAAGCAGCTCCGTCATCACGGTAATGGACGTAAGCGGCGTTTTGATTTGATGGGAAATATCGGCAAGAGAATCCGCAAGATAAGCCTTATCCCGCCGCAAAAGCTCCGCTTGCTCCCGCAGTGTAACAGTCAGCTTATAGATATCATTTTTCAGCTTAGACAAACTGCCTTCCCTGTTGTCCCGGATATCCAACGAATAGTCGCCTGAACGGATCCGCATCAAATAGACGCACAGCCCTTCAATCTCACAGTAGCGTACTACCGACGCAATCCAATACGCTGCATTTACAATCAAAAAGCAACAGGCTACGAACTGCGCTGCGCGTTCCCCGCAGCGATACCATACGGCAAGCGAACAAATTCCAGAAACCAAAATCCCCACCAGAAGCGGGATCACCACTCCCCTGTTTTTCACATCAACGTCCTCCTCTTTTCCGGCGTTCCAAAACGGTAGCCGAGTCCACGAACCGTTTTGATATACTGCGGCTCCTGCGGATCATCTTCGATTTTATCCCGCAAACGTTTAATATACACCGTCAGTGTGTTGTCATTTACAAAATCACCAGCGGCGTCCCATAAATTTTCCAAAAGCTGCCCGCGTGAAAGCACCTGCCCCATATGCCCCGCAAATATCAGCAGCAGCCGATATTCTAACGATGTCAGCACAATTTCCGTGCCGGCTTTGAATACGCGCGCTTCCGTCGTACTAATAACAAGATCCCCTGCCGTAATCTGTGTTTGCATCCGCTCTCCTCCATACCGCCGCAATACTGTACGGATACGCGACAGCAATTCGCGCAAACGGAACGGTTTTGTCACATAATCATCTGCACCCATATCAAGCCCCATTACCACATTTCCTTCATCGTCACAAGCCGTCAAAAAAATAACAGGGATATTCCCTCTTCCTTTAATCAGAGAGCAAAGGTCATACCCGCTGCCATCCGGAAGCGTAAGGTCAAGCAGGCAGAGGCTGAAGTTATGTGATGCAATTGCACTGCGCGCCTCTTCGCAGGAATGGCAAACCGTCACCTCATATCCTTCCTGACACAGTGAATAAAACAGCCCCGTTGCAATAACACGGTCATCTTCTACTAAAAGCAGTTCCATCGGTCTTCCCCTTTTTATCCGTATAAAGAACGTATCCTTCTCTGCATTATGTAATAGTACAGTGGGTCCTCCCACTTTATCAGCTATATTATAAACCATCTTTGCCTTTTTTGCGTGACGATATTGTAAGAAAGCCGGGCATTAAACAGGCAAATATTTTTCTAATTAATGCGGATCACCTTATTTCGCATTAAAATATTTTCCGCTCACAAACCCAATTCAGCTTCTTAAAGAAAGATCGTATGCATTTTTCTGCAATATCCATGTATTTTTATTCAGCTAAATCCTTGTAATCCGCGTATCCGGGGTGTATAATATAGTACCAAAGGCGTGATAAAATCTTACGTCTGCAATTCAGAAAAGAGGGGTTCTCTCATGGAAGAAATTAAAGTGACGCTTACCACTGCGCCAAAGGAAAAACCGACGGACGAGTCCAAACTCGGCTTCGGCAAATGCTTCACCGACCATATGTTCGTCATGGACTATACCGTAGGAAAGGGCTGGCATGATCCGCGCATCGTTCCATACGGACCGATTTCGCTCGACCCCTCCGCCTCTGTTTTCCATTACGGACAAGAGGTATTCGAAGGGCTGAAAGCCTATCGTACGGCCGACGGTACAATTCAGCTGTTCCGTCCGGAGGAAAACTTTAAGCGTATGAATCAATCAAACGACCGTCTCTGCATTCCAGAGATTGACGTTGATTTTTGCGTGCAGGCAACAAAAAAGTTAGTCGAAATTGAAAAAGACTGGGTTCCCGCTGCAGAGGGCACTTCTTTGTATATCCGTCCCTTCATCATTGGCTGTGAACCTGTACTGGGGGTACATCCGGCACACAATTATAAATTTTTAATCATCCTTTCTCCGTCAGGCTCTTATTATGCCAATGGTTTGGAACCCGTTAAAATTTATGTAGAGCCAAAGTATGTACGGACAGTCCGGGGCGGCATGGGCTATGCAAAGACCGGCGGCAATTATGCCGCTTCTTTAAAAGCACAGCAGGATGCTGTGGGATATGCTCAGGTTTTGTGGCTTGACGGCGTAGAACGGAAATATGTTGAAGAAGTTGGTTCTATGAATGTCTTCTTCGTTATCGGCGACGAAGTGGTGACACCGGAACTTCTCGGAAGCGTATTGCCGGGCATTACCAGAAAATCCTGCATCGAAATATTAAAGGATTGGGGCTATAAAGTAAGTGAACGCCGCCTGTCCATAGATGAGATAGAGGAGGCTGCTAAAAGCGGCCAGCTCAAGGAGATGTTCGGTACGGGAACGGCAGCTGTCGTCTCACCGGTCTGCGAATTAAAATACAAAGACGATATCATCAAAATTGGAGATGGTACGATCGGAGAAATTACACAGAAATTATATGATGAATTGACCGGCATCCAGCTCTCTAAGCGGGAAGATAAACACGGTTGGGTTTCAAAAGTCTGCTGATATTAAATAATAAATCCCGAAAACATAGGTTTTCGGGATTTTTGTTATTCTACAGAGCTTAAAAAGGATTGTCTGCAACCTCTTCTTATAAGTTTATCCCCAAAGCGCCGAAATCAATTGATGACAGGTGCAAAAAACGTCCCTCTTTGATAAAGAGGGACGTTTTTTGTTATCGTTTATTCATACAGCACCGTTTCTATTCAGTTGGTTTCTCTACGTCTTTTGACGAACAGAAGCACTGCCGCTGCAGCCGCCAGCATTGCCGGTACAGCAAACGGTGTGTAATCTCCGGTATCAGGAGAATCCGGTGTAACAGGTGTTTCAGATTTGAGTTCAGCATCTGTAAGCGCTTTTTCAAGTGCGGCATATGCTTCATCTATTTCCTCCTGCGTGCCGCGCTTTTCGAGGGCTTCTTCAGCTTTGGCTATAGCCTGACGAATGGCCTCTGCACTTTCCTCTGTATATTTGCTCAAATCTTCATTCTTTGCGGTTTCAACCAAACCTGCAAGCGCACTACCGTCACCAGCAGAAACAAGGTTTGCAACCGCTTCTTCAAACGCTGCAATCTGTTGCTCTAATGTTTCAGCATCAGCCGCATCGACATCTTCGAGCAATGCTTTCGCATTGTTATACTCTTCTATCAAAGCATTCCATGTCTCTGCCGTTATGCCTTGATCATAACCCGCTTCTATAGATTCGTCTACGCCTAAAACCATTCCATACAGCTCTGCTACAAGCATCAGCCGAGTTAGCGAGGGAGCAAAGCATCAGCTTCGCCTCCGGATTGGCTTTTGGGTTTACGACAAACCCGCCCTTCCGGTCGGTCAGCGCAATACTTGCTCTGCTGTAACGGGCGTCCGGATCCGATTCGGGCGTCCATTCGAGAAGCGTGTCCACGTTAAACGACGGGCCGACCGGCATCAAAGATTCATGGCGGCGTACGCCTCATTCATCTCAGCCGAACCGTCATCGCCGACTGCGGCGGCAGCCGCAGGAACCGCTGCGCCGACGTATACCGACGCCGCAATTACAGCTGCCAGCAGGCCGGATCCGGCACGCTTCCATTTGCTGATCCTCATTGTCAAATTCTCCTTTCGCGTTGTGTCTGATTGGTGCTCGACATCCATCCGTACAAGAGGATGGATAAAAAACATTAATCCTAACGCTGGTTCTATTATAGAGCATTTGACATAAAAATTCAATCAAATTATCATGTTCTTTAATTCAATCTACACAAATAAAAATCCATTTTTTAACTGAAAACTGTAATTATCAAAAAAATTTTATTCGGATATCAAAGTTTTTTCACATTCAATCTTGCGTTTTTGTACTGTTCTTTTTCTATCATTTTACATTCTTCTGTATTTGTGAAATTTCATCCCGAATCAGGGTGCAGCACGCCTGCGCCAATCCAAATACTTCCGTTCCCGGATCCGGCTCGCACTCTGCCACGATCCACTCCGCTTTGTTCTCAAAGCAGGCAGAAACGACTGCGGCAAGCGGCGTTTCATCTGTTGGAGAGCCAAGCCTTTCGTTGAATGCGTTTTCTTTCGAATAGGGTTTGACGTGTACAAGCTTCGCCGCGTTTCCGGCATACTGAAGCGCCTGCACCGGATTGCCGCCGCCCTCAATACAGTTCCCGGTGTCCAATTCCATTATAAGACGCGGGCATTCGGACAACAGAATGCGGTAGGGGGTTTCCGCATTTTCATAACAGTTTTCGAACTCGTGCGCATGCGTATGATAGCCGACGGAAAAGCCTTCCTTCTCCGCCCGTTCGATGACACGGTTGATTTCCTGTGCATGGCGATGCCACACTTCCGCACAGTCCTCTGCCTGTGTATGCCCGATGTTCCATGGTCCGCCCAGTGCCGGAATGATTAGATACGGCGTCCCAAGGACTTTATGGTAAGCGAGTGTTTCTTCAATCGTATTAGGCTGAAGATGGCACCATTCCACATGCCATCCACTGATCTCTACTCCGTTTTCTTCAAGTATACTGCGCAATTCCTTTGCCGGACAGGGAATTTCCCCGTACATCTCAATTCCGTCATAGCCAAGTTCCGCTACCCTTTTGATTGTCTGTGCAAGATCTTTTTGCAGCGCTTCAAATACGGTAAACATTCCAAGTGAAACTTTCATGATCTTCTACTCCTTTACACACCAATTTACTGCGTTTTCCATAAGCCGAACCATTTGCGGGTGCTCCACCATACCGGGGTTGTGCCCCTGTGTCACGCAGACAACACGCCCTTTTCCTGCTTCATGTGCCCAGACGCAGGGCGTCGTCCCATGGACGGATGAAGCGCAGGCCAGAAGCATGGTGTTTTCTACATCCATTTTGACAAAATAGTGCTCATCCCATGCGCAAAATGGCTCCACCTCCGCCGTCACCGGATGCACGACGTTTCGGAGCGGGATGACACGGACTTCGCACTGCTCTGGATGCGGATCATCCAAAGCTGCATCCTTCCGTTCAGGATGCGAGATAAAATGGGCGGTGCCCAATTTCTGCAAAAAAGGGCTATCCTCCCCTGTCAGTACCAGTCCGGCATGAAAAGCGATCAGCCCCATTCCGCCGTCTGTCACATGCCGTGCCACCTCCTGCTGTTCTTCTAAAGACGGCGCTGGGCTACCGATTGCAAACTGTACGAGCAAATCCGGCTTATAGGCAGAAAAGCCAGCATAGCTGTACGCCTTTTCAATACAAAAGCGATCCTCTGGAAATATCTTCTCTACCAGAGGCTGTAAGGTCTGCTGTGGATGATAAAAATCATTCCATACGATATAGACGCGTTTTTTCATTCTGTGCCCTCCTTTTACAACGTTATATCAACAAGAAAAAAACAATGCCCCGCCATATGGAAAACGGATGCTTCCTTTATGGTATACCGAGCGCATGTTTTCTGTCAAGCACCTCTTGACCGGAAGAAAGGCTTCCTTTATAATGGAAACAGAAAAAGGAGGGGTTCCCATGCAGGCCAATACATTTTATATCAGCCTTACACCACAGCAAGCTGTCCCCATGATTGATGACTTTATCCAGCGCGGCAGTATTACCGGTGAACTGATCGACCGTTTCGTAGCCGACAGCCCAAACGGCGGGCACTGTGTTATCAGTATTTATGAAAAACATTTCTGGCGCGCCGGAAACCGTCTGACCCTGACTGTATCTTTGGATGACTTTTATGGGAAGACACGCGTACATACCGTCGGCGGAGGCGGCGGAAGCGGCCTTATCAATTTCGACTGGGGCGCTGCGGAAGCTTTTTCAAACAGCGTGGCCAAAGTCATGGAACCCTATATTATCCCGTGAGTGTATCGCCGCACCCGCCCGTGCGCGGAAGATTTGCGCCTACGCCGAGCGGCCGCATGCATCTCGGCAACGTTTTGTGCGCCCTGCTTGCGTGGCTGTCCGTCCGCGCACAGCAGGGCGTTATGCTTTTACGGATTGAAGATCTTGACTCCGCACGCTGCCCCTCCTCGGCAGCCGATATGCTGGAGGCAGATCTTCGCTGGCTTGGGCTTGACTGGGATGAGGGCGGATGTACTGGAACGGATCAAAACGGTGAAACCTGTCTTCAAAGCCGTCGTACAAAACATTATGAACGCATCCTGCACATATTGGAAGAAAAGGCGCATTTGTATCCCTGTTTTTGCAGCCGTTCGGAACTGCATGCCGCGCAAGCGCCGCATCTTTCCGACGGGCGTATTTTGTATCCCGGTACCTGCCGCGCGCTCACGGCCGAACAGATCGCTGAAAAAAGGGCAAGGCATGCACCGGCGCTGCGTATTGCCGTCCCGGATGAAACCATCCGTTTTACCGACCTCTGCCGCGGCCCGCATGCTGAGAATCTGCTTTTAGAGTGCGGCGACTTTATCCTGCGCCGTTCCGACGGTGTTTTCGCCTATCAGCTCGCCGTCGTCGCGGATGATTGGGAAATGGGGGTGAGCGAGGTTGTGCGCGGAAGCGACCTGCTCTTTTCAACCGCCCGCCAAATCTGGCTGTTCCAGCTTTTGGAGACGGCTCCTCCCGTTTACGCGCATATTCCCTTGCTTCTCGCGCCGGATGGCAGACGTCTCTCCAAACGCGATGCCGACCTCGACTTGTCTCGGCTCCGCCTGCACTTTTCCTCCCAGGAACTGGTTGGCATGCTGGCGCAGCTCTGCGGGTTGACCGAATCGGGCCGGCCTGTATCCCCACAGGAGCTGATCCCTCTATTTTCTTGGGATAAAGTAAAAAAAGAAGATATCCGTCTTCCCTCTGCATTTTACCAAAAGGTGTGACCGTATGAAAAACTTTATTCTGATAAACGGTACTATGGGCGCTGGAAAAACGACAGTAAGCCGCGCGCTGCAAAAGCTTCTGCCGCAGGCTGTATTTCTCGACGGGGACTGGTGCTGGGATTCCGACCCTTTCCTCGTAACCGATGAGACCAAAAAAATGGTCTTAGAAAATATCGCATTCCTGCTCTCGCAGTTTCTTGCCTGCAAAGCCTATCAAAACGTCATTTTCTGCTGGGTCATGCATGAGCGTGAAATCCTTTCCGACCTGCTCTCCAGGCTGGACACCAAACAATGCCGGGTATTGTGCGTTACATTGACACAAAGCGAAGAGGTGCTGCGCGCAAGGCTTCGGCTTGATATAGAGCGCGGCCTTCGCGATACAGGCGTGATCGAGCGAAGCCTTGCGCGTCTTGGCGGCTATGCGCAGATGGATACCAAAAAGCTGAATACGGACACCCTTTCCCCGGAGGAAGCTGCCGGGCAAATCGCCGCCATGCTGTAAAACAGCGCGATATTACGGCAGTGAGTCAAAATTTCGCGCCAATACATTTACAAGCACGTTTTCAAATAGTATAATATTCTTATTCTGCCGGACGAAACCCGCAGCGGCCAAACGGCCGGTATCTCTATGCAAGACGGGGACTTTGCTTTTGCCGGCGCTTCAAGGGAGGACAGGCTATGCAATACCGTATTGTCACCGACACCGTCCTTCCGCTTGCCGGTGCGCCTTTTTCAGAGCAGACATTTACGCCGGTTTTGCCGCGCCTAAGCCAAGAAGGACCACTTTGCCCTTCCCCCGCGCAATACCGTCTCGCCTGCCGCAGCGGAGCATTTAATATCATCCTGACTGCTCCGGCACAGCTCTCCGGCGCCTATGCTGCCGCTTGCGCCGCACTGGCGCATAACCCTGCTGCTGCCATTTTGGACAGCCGCACTTTTGGCGCCGGACAGCTTCTTCTGGCTGCTTATGCTGCAGAACGTGCAGAAGAAGACCGTTTTTCCGCAAGGATTTTGCGGGACGTCCAAAGAAGGCGCGGCCGGATCCGCTGCTTTTTTACCGCGCCGGACAGTACGGCGGCTTTCGTCTCGCACCGAAAGAGGCCGCCCCTTTTTCCGCCGTTTTGCTTTACCGTTTATACAGTGGGGAGCGAAGGGGAAATCCGGCGGTTCAACACTGTATCGGCCCGCTCCGCTTCGGATGCGCTCTTTTTTTCACTTCGGCCTTATATATCGCATACAAAGAAAATTGCGGTCGTACATGACCGCAGCCCAAAAGCGGCACAGCGTTTGATCGCCCGGTTATCCGCCGTATGCGGCGGCCATATCCTATGCGGCGAAAGCATCCGCACCGATTTGCCGTTGGGTCAGGGCGGGTTTTTGTCCGCCGCTTTTTTTCAAACGGAGGAATAGACCAATGCAAATAGAAGACCGCCCGGTCAAGACCGTGGCCCAATCCCGTACGGAACAAATCCAGATTTTAATGCCGGAGCATATTAACGGCTACCAGCGCCTGTTCGGCGGAAAGCTGATGGAATGGATCGATGTGGTTGCTGCCGTTGCGGCGCGCAGGCATTCTGGGTGCAATGTCACGACCGCTTCTGTCAGCCAGCTTGAATTTACAAAAGCTGCATATGTCAATAGTACAATTGTATTAAAGGCACAGCTTACTTATGTGGGGACCACCTCCATGGAGGTACGCGTGGATACTTTTGTCGAACATTTAAACGGCAGTCAGGAAATGATAAACCGCGCTTACCTTGTGATGGTGGCACTGGATGAAAACGATAACCCCGTCCCCGTCCCGATGCTGCGGTGCGAAACACGCGAAGAAGAGCTGGAATGGGAAGCGGCGCGCCGCAGACGCGCTTTCCGCAAAGAAAACAAGCTGCACTATGTTTCTATAAAAAAGGAAAAACACCGCAGAACAATGGAGGAGGAACTATTCAATGGATGACAATTATGTAAAATTGCCGCAGGAAGACGCCGAAGGCGCCGTCCCGGCCGATTCCCAGCCTAAGGGAAGCACCGCGTCCGATACGCTTGCACAAAAAATATTGGACAGCGTCCCACCTGTTGACGACACATCTGTATATCAGCGCAATACTGCCGCTCCGGCGCAAAATGGGCATGCGGCACCGTATCAGGCCGCCCAGAACCCCTATCCTCAACAGGGCGGCACTATACAATATCAGGTGCCGCAGGGGAATCCTGCTCCACAGGATGGGCACACCATACAGTATCAGGCGGTACAAAACGCCTATCCCCAGCAAAACGGCTATACCGTACAGTATCAAGCACCGCAGGGAGGGTTTGCCCGGCCAACCGGCCCCTCTGCCCCATATCAGTCTTCTCAAAACGGCTACCCCTCTCAGCAAGGCGGGTACGCCGCACCGCAGCAGACATCGCAGGGCGCTTATTCAGGGCAAAATACGTATACTGGGCCGTATCAGGCGCCGCAGGGAACTTCCGGGCCGTTCCCCGCACCGGGGGCAGTTCCCCCGCAAAACGGCGGCCCAGCCCAGCCAAAAAAGAAAAAACTGAAAGGCTGGATGCTTGCGCTGATCATTGCAGGCGGTGTTCTGGTCTTAGCCGGCCTTGCTGTAGGCGGGTATTTTCTGATAGATTCCCTGACGCATCACAACGTGGATCTATCCGAGCTTTATCACATTGAGATTGAAGGCTACGACGGGTATGCCACGGCACAGCTTGTACAGGACGACTGGGATACAAATACAGTATTTGAAAACGAAGAGCAAGCCGCGCTTGTTTCTACTCTGCAGGGGACGCTGGACAAAACGGAGGATATCAAAAACGGCGACGTCATCACCGCAACCTTTACATATGACGAAACCTATGCCGAACAAGTCGGCGTACGCTTTCAAAACGCATCTTTTTCCGTAACGGCGGAAGGATTGGAAACCGCTGACGTGATCGATCCCTTCGAAAATGTCTCGCTGAGTTATGAAGGGGTTTCGCCAGCAGGTACCGTCACCATCACAGGCGGCAATGAAGACTTGTTTTATTACTCGATTGCCGACGACCGCCGCTATTTTGCGAATGGGGATACTGTCACGATTCAAGTTTCTTACGACGAAAGCGACGTACAGCAGGCCGGCGGCATTGTTCTGGAAAGCACGAAAGAATACACTGTCGAAGGGCTTCCTGAGTATATTACAGAAAAAGAGCAGCTCACCACTCAGATTAACAGCCTGATAGCGGAATCAACGGCTGCAAAGCTGACAGATTCTCTTAGAAGCAACAGCTTTTCGATTATCTATGAAATCAACAGCCCGGACTATTCCTATCTTGCAAATGTCTCCATCGAAGACATGGCGCTTCAGGACACGTATATCGCCTCTCGAAAAGAAGTACAGGATTGGGGGACTTATAATACAATTTTCCATCTGTATTCTATGAATGTTACGCTCTCACAAAACGGGAATCAGGAGACCTTCCCAATGTATGCGCTGGTCTCGGTCCGCAACGCTGTTGTAGAGAGCGATGGCTCGCTCCGCACAATTGATTCTTCCGACGTCTCTTTCTATTTCTCCTCCTATTTTTCTTCCGACAGAGAGGCGCTTTATTCCGACGAGATCGGCTCGTTGGCCTCCTCTTATAATATTGTAAGTTTGAACTGATATCAGTACGGAGACAGCGATCTGAAGAAAAACGCTGCGCTTTGAAGCTTTTGTAGGCAGGGACAGGATGGAATATGCTGTCCCTGCTTTTTATGCGTCTTTGCCGGCTATCCGGCACCCTCGTTTTTCCAACACATCATCTGGATTGTTCTTGTGAAATTTAAATATTAGGGAACGGCCGAAGGAAATTTCTCCTTCGGCCGTTCCCTTTTGCGCTGCACATCCCTTCGCCATAAGCCCGGCGGCTTTGCAGACATAGGGTGACACTGCCGCGTTTATAAAAGCGCAGCAAAAAGAGACAGTGTCCCTCCTATCCGCCTCCTTAACCGGGCATGATCTCCTGTCCTTCTTCAGGCAATCCTAATAAGCGCCGCCGTTCCGCTTCGCTCGGGGCTACCCGCACCGCCTCGGGTGCGCTGGTGAAAAGTACAGAACCAATCAAGCGTGCCGCTGTTTCCTCTTGGAGGCACAGCAGGATTTTCGCTGTGCCTTTAAGCGTCCCCCGGACAGTCTCAGCCCATTCCACCGTATACTCCCCTAAAACGCTATCATACATTTTTACCCCCGGATGCAGTGCGGTATAGCGTCCAACACTCCGGCAGTACAAAATGTATTTTCCTTCTTCTTTGCTCAGAATAGACTCTACGAAGACACGAATTCCTTTTGACATTGTATGTCCCCTCTCTTTCATATCAATAATATAGGATCCTGCCTTCTCATTATAAAGGATTTGTTGTCCAATTTTCTGTACTTCTTTATTAAATCATTTTTTATTTTAATAAATTTTGAAAATGGGATTTTATAACACTCCCCTTTGTCACTGTTTTGCAGCATCAAAAAAAGACAGCCGCCCTGAGTCCATCTCAGGCAGACTGTCTCTTTTTGATGTTATTTTGCAATATCATATACACTGCAAAGCCGCAGCGACGTTTTTAAAGCGGCAGGATCCGCATTTCCGCCGATCACTTTATCTACTGTCACTGTCACAGCTTCGCCATCCGTTAAATCAAAATAATTGTCGGAAAGTACGACGTCCGCATCAGCAAATGACAAGCACAACCCCTTTACAAATGTATCTGCACAAACGATAATCGCCGTTTTTCCTTCCTTCTCCTGAAAAGAGACTTGGATTTCTGGCTTTTTCCATGTAAAGTGCTTGGGCTTTTCAAACAATGCTGCTTTCTTACAGATCACGTGCTGCGTTTCATCCAGCAGCTCATAGGCCAGATAGCGGTGGTCCATATCCCCTTGCAGTGCCTCTTCAAAAGAAACTGCCGGCAGCTTTACAGCTGAAAGCGCGCTGCACGTAACAGGCATCGAACCCTCCGCATACACTTTAAACGCCGTATCCAAAATACGCCAGCGTATTGTTAGGCTGCGGCTGTCAAACGTCTCGTTCGACACAGCGAACACAACGTCGGTCCCTTCTTCAAAAGCGGCGAGCAGTACTGGTGCAAAAAAACGTTTCGCCTCATAATGCAAAGCCTTCCAGCGGCCCGCAGAATCGATCGAGGCCCAGCTTGCAACCGGCCAGCAGTCGTTTAGCTGCCAGTATAATGCGCCCATACAGCGGCCGCGGTTGGCTCTCCAGTGTTCAATAGCAAACCGCATGGCATCTGCCTGCAAAAGCTGTGAAGCATATACAAAGCTATCAAAATCCTTTGGGAACAGATAGTCAAGCGCCATATAATGAAGCATCTTCTGGTTCCCGCCGATGCATTTCTGATGACTTTCCATCACACGTGAAAAAGGATTTAAGTCCTCTTCTTCTGCAAAACTACGGCAAGTTTTCATATCCGGGAAGGATTCAAAACCAAACTCCGAACAAAAGCGGAAATAAGTAGAACGGAAATAAGAAAAGGGTTTGGCGCCATGCCATACTTCCCAACAGTGCATATCGCCGCGGTTTTCATCAGCCGGATCATCAAATCCACCGCCCGAAGAAGGGCTGGACGGCCAATAAAACGTATCCGGCGCGTATTCCTCGCACAGATCCGGCAAAAGCTGCTCATAGAGATAGAGATAATCAAGCTTTGTCCGCTCGTTCTGTGGGATATCCCAGTTAAGCCATGCAGTCTCCATTTCATTGTTTCCGCACAGCAGTCCCAAGGAGGCGTGGTTGCGTAAGCGTTTGATATTTTCAATGAATTCTGGAATCAGATTTTCTTCAAATTTTTTTGTCATACGGTAAGTCGCACAGGCGAACATAAAATCTTCCCATACAATAAGGCCCAACTCATCACACGCATCAAAAAAGAAATCATCGGGATAGTACCCGCCGCCCCACACGCGGACACAGTTATAATTGGCACGTACGCAATCCTCTAACAGGTCGCGCGTCCGTTCCGGCGTGACGCGTGCTAAAATATTGTCCTCCGGAATATAATCCGCACCCATAGCGAACAGCTTTTTCTCATTTACGACAAAACAGAACTCATTTCCCCATTGATCTGCCGCCGTGCTTACCGTTATCGTACGCAAACCAATCCGCACTGATTTTTCTGCGCAAGTGCAGCCGTCCTTTTTTACACGTACCGTGACAGTGTAAAGGGGATGCGCCCCCCACCCGTTCGGCCACCAGAGAGCAGGCTCTTCTATCACAATCTCCCTGCTAAGCGTATCGGAAAAGGACAAGACCGTGCCGTCCGGCGCATAAACTGTTACCTCTGCGGGCAGTTCCTGTTCTACAAAGTCAATTTCGGCTTTTACCGAAAGCTTTACCTTTCCATTCTCATGCTTCTGGCGCACCCATACGTCACGCACCTCCGCATCTGTAAAGCTAACAAGCTGTACAGGCCGGAACAAGCCCATATCCGGCAGCTGCGGGCCCCAATCCCAGCCATACATACAATGGGATTTACGGATATGCTGATACCCATCCACTGTCGTATGCGTTACACCCCATAAGGGATATTTCGAAGCCGCCTCACGCGCTGCACGCAATGGGGATGAAAATCGGACTTCCAATTGGTTTTCAGGGCAAAGCAAGCCTTTAACATCGTATTCCCAAATACGATGCATATTTTCTGTATGGCCGAGATATGTCCCATTTAAATAGATATCCGCAAGCGTATCCACGCCCAAAAACCGTAAAACCTGTCGCGGGGCAGCAAGCGTCTGTTCATCTGCCGGGAACGTCGCATACAGCGTACAATCCTCTTCCGACATCGCACGCGCATCGTATTCGTTTGTACGATAAAACGGATCGTCCATTTTACCATGTTCCAACAGGATGGAGTACATCGAACACGGAACGCTTCCCGCAAGGCCTTCTTCCCCGCGATAGGACAACTGCCAATTTTTGATTTCCTGTATCATCAAGCTCTCCCTCTCTTTATTTTGTGTTCAGTGTATCATACATCAATACGGGATGCAAGAGGCTTTTCTTTTGCAAAACGAAGAATACAAATCGTATTTTTTTCATATAAACTACATATTGTATGATAATATGCTTCATTACGCCTTGATCCGGCATCATCTGCACTGCTTTTTCCTAAGTCGAGAGAGACGCTTTCCAACCCGATCTCCTGCGGCATCCAAAAAACCATTCTCTCAATAACCAAAAAACGCCGCCGCGAAAGCGGCGACGTTTTGCGCTTTTCAGTTTTCAGAATCGGTCAAGATTCAATGTACAAAAAAAAGATAAGCAATCAACATAAAAAGCCCGCCCACAACAATAACAGCCGGCAGCAAGACCAGCAAAGCAGCAATAATCATTGCCGGTAGGTCTTTCTTCTCAAGCGGTGTATTTTCAAGCGTCTCTTTAAGCTTTTCTTCGCTCTTTTTCTCATCGATCACCCGATTGATTTTTTTCTGAAAAAACATATCTATCTCCCGGTATCCCGCTTATTCAATTACAGTGTGGTCAAGCGGATGGTGGCATGCAACAAAATGCCCCGGACGAAGCTCGCGGAATTCCGGCGTGACCAGCTTGCATTCTTCCGTACAATATTTGCAGCGCGTATGGAATTTGCAGCCCTTCGGCGGACGGATCGGGCTTGGGATATCGCCTTCCAAAGGAATACTCTCTTTTCTGTTTTCCACATCTGTTGTCGGAATTGCGAGCAGAAGAGCTTCCGTATACGGATGAAGCGGATGCTCAAACATCTCCTGTGAAGCAGCCAATTCAACCAGATTACCGAGATACATTACGCCAATACGGTCGCTGATATATTTGACAACGCTAAGGTCGTGTGAAATAAACAGATAGGTCAGGTTCTCTTTCTCTTTCAGATCCTGCAGCAGATTGATGACCTGTGACTGGATCGAAACATCCAGCGCAGAAACAGCCTCGTCGCAGACCACAAACTTCGGCTTCATGGCCAAAGAACGGGCGATGCCGATACGCTGGCGCTGGCCGCCGGAAAACTGATGCGGATACCGGTGGATCATGTACGGCGCCAACCCGCAGTTTTCCATTACCTGCATCACATAATCCTGAATCCGCTCGTCTTTCCGGATAAAAAAGCCGTGCGCCTGCGGGCCTTCCCCGATAATCTGCCCAACTGTCATACGAGGGTTCAATGAGGAATACGGATCCTGAAAGATCAATTGCATGTCGCTGCGCAGCAGACGCATTTCTGAATATTTCAGCTTTGCAAGATCGATGCCATCGCTGCGCATAGCTTCATATTTCGCAAAGTCCGGATCATTCTCATACTGTTTCCGCAACGCTGCAATTTCGGCACGCACCGATTCCAGCTCTTTTTCTTTCGCAGAAATCTCTGCTGATTTTGCCTCAATCTTTTTAGAAAGATCGTCCGCCTTTGCTTTAGCAGAAGCGGCGTCCTTTCCTTCCTTCTCGCGGCTTTCCGCTTTTCCTATATAATAGTTTCGATGAACTTCTAAGCTGCGTTTCTCTTCACGCAGGTCACGGCGCTCTGCAGCCACATGGAATTCCTGCAAAAAGAGGTGCGACACAGGCGCGAGATCTTTTACCACAATGAAACCGCCGATCAGATGCGCCAAATCAAGCACGCTGTCGTTTGCTTCCCGAATGATTTTGGTACGCTCATCCGCCTTGTGCTGCTTCTCTGTTTCCGATAGCTTCTCATATGATGCAAGATACTCTTCTTTTTTCTTTTGGAGTTCCTGCATTTTTTCGCGGTGCTGCGGCAGTTTTTGGTACGTCTCTTTTACATATTCCGGCACAACATCATCCAACGTGCGGCCAAAATACATGGTTTTCCCTTCTGTCTGATGATAAAGCTGCAGCAGGACGCGGCCAAAAGTGGATTTTCCACAGCCGGACTCCCCTACAAGCCCCAGCGTTTCACCTTCATAAATGTCAAGTGAAATGCCGTCGTTGGCTTTGACATAAAGCTGCTCTTGACGGATTTTCTGCTTTTTTACCGGAAACCATTGTTTTAAGTTAGAAATCTGAAGTAATATCTTTTTATTCTGCATGACGCGCCTCCTTATCCGGATAGAAGCATCTGATCTGATGATTTTCTTCTACTTCAACAAGCTCCGGCTCTTCTTCACGGCAACGCTCCGTACAATATTTGCAGCGCGGCGCAAACTTGCAGCCTTTGGGAAGATCCAGCGGATGCGGAACAGCTCCCGGGATAGCCTCCAACCGCGTGCCGGCCGGCGTATCCAAACGCGGAATCGACGTCATCAACCCTTCGGTATAAGGATGCGAATAGGCATTCTTGCCGAAAATCGTATCAACGCTTGCCATTTCCACAACCTGCCCGCAGTACATGACCGCCACATCGTCGGCCATCTCATTGATAACACCAAGATCGTGTGTAATAAACAGGATAGAAGTGCCTTTTTCCCGTTTCAGCTCATTCATCAAATGCAGAATCTGCGCCTGAATGGTAACGTCAAGCGCCGTTGTCGGCTCATCTGCAATTAACAGGCTTGGCTCACACGCCAGTGCCATCGCAATCATAACACGCTGGCGCATGCCGCCGGAAAGCTGGTGCGGATATTGCTTTGCCACTGCTTCCGGATTCGGAATTTTGACTGCGGCCAGCATTTCCACTGCTTTGGCCCTTGCCTCTTTCTTGCTCATATGCTGGTGTACAATATAGGATTCTGAAATCTGCCGTTCGATGGTAAATACAGGATTTAAACTTGTCATCGGCTCTTGGAAAATAACTGAAATTTCATTGCCGCGGATTTTATACATTTCATCCATAGAACAGTCTTTTAAGTTCTGTCCCTTAAAAAAGATATCGCCGCCTGCAATATAGCCATTTCCATCTAAAAGCTTCAAAATACTCATGGCGGAAACGCTTTTGCCGGAACCAGATTCCCCGACAACGCCCAGCGTTTTTCCCGCCTCGACCTGATAGGAGACGCCGTTTACCGCTTTGACAATGCCGCGTTTCGTTTTAAAATACGTATGCAGGTCATGCAGCTCTAACAATGCCATAAAAACTCATACCTCCTATCTGTCATTCGATCTGGGATCGATTGCATCGCGCAGGCCGTCGCCAATCAGGTTGATGCTGATTGTAGACAAGCTCAAAGCAAGCGACGGGAAGACCCAGCGCCACCAGTAATTCTGAATAACGGTAGACGCTTGCGAGCCATTGAGCATATTGCCCCAGGTCGGCGTCGGTTCGATTACGCCGAAGCCTAAGAAGGACAAAGAAGACTCTGTCAGCATGCAGGAAGCAAAAGCAAGCGTGGTATCAACTATTACAACCGTTATTACATTCGGAAGAATGTGTTTGAATATAATGGCAATTTCTTTAATTCCCATTGCCTTAGCCGCGGTGACAAACTCCTTTTCCCGTTCTGCCAGAATCTGCGCACGCACAAGCCTTGCCAAGCTTGGCCAGGAGAGAACGCCCAAAATCACCATGATAACGGCAATTCGCTGAATCTCACTCAAACTGTTTCCGACAATCGCCGAAAGGATCATGGCAAATGGCAAAAATGGAATTGACGCAACAATCTCGGCAAAACGCATCAAGATGTTGTCAACCTTCCCACCGTAATAACCGGAAAAGCCGCCAATGATGACGCCAATAATGACGGAAATAATGACGGCAATCGCACCAATCGTCATGGTCATGCGTCCGCCAGAAACCAAGCGCGTGAAAATATCGCGGCCAAAGCCGTCCGTTCCCATCAGGTAACCTTTTAAACCGGCAGTAACAACCGTGCCGTCCTCTGTAACCGCATAGCTTTGGAAATAGCCGTTTGAAATGGAAACGACGTTTTCGGCTGAAATGTCTGTCTGCCCGAAGTTATTGCGTCCCCAAGCGTACACCTTTTTATCTTCCCCGATTGCGGTAAAATGATACCGGCCAGCGGCAATGGCGGTGCATTGCCCCTGTAATTCCTCCGGTACATCAAAAACGCCATAATCAGAGGAACCCCACACATAGACCTGCCCGTCTTCCGTTAAAGCGGCAGCTGTTCTATCTGTAGACGCGATATCTATTACTTTTCCCTGAATTTCTTCCGGGATCCGCTGGAAAGCATTATCTTTTGTAGCCAAGCACACCACAGTACCGTCATCCAGCAGCGCAATGGCCGTTGTAGCGTTTGGTGCAATCTTTTCAATATGCCCCTGATATGCGTCCGGTGAAATTTCAATCAAGTTTTCATTGCCCCAGTGGTACAAATAACCGTCATCCGTCAAAGCAAAGGAAATCTGATAGCCCGCCACAATATCCTTTATATTGGTGACGCCTTCCATTTCAAGCGGAATCTTGTCCAGCCGAAGGCGGTTGTATCCCCATGTATAAACCTGCCCGTCCTCATCCAAAGCAAGGACATGGTTTAAACCGGCTGAGACACTTACAATCTTCCCCATATTCTCGGGGATTTCTTTTAATCTGTCATCCATCTGGCCCCACAGATAAACCTCACCGTTTTTATCTGCGCCGATACCGAATGTACCGCCGCCCGCAATATCCACAGCATTTCCGTTTTTCAGTTCATCCGGGACGGATAGCATGGAAAATCCCGGAGCGATATTTTGTTGGGAAGAATCCGTATACGTCACATCCAACGGGAAAAAGATCGGCAGAATAAAACAGGAAAGAAAAATGATCAAAAATACGATGGTTCCAAACATTGCTACTTTATTGGAACGGAAATTGCGTATGACAGTCCGGAATGGACTCTGCATTTGTTCCTCTTCAAAAATGGAAAGTTCCCGCTTTCCGCCGAAGAGACGGCCGAAAAGGCTGCGGCCGAACGAGCCGGATTTCTTTTTGGGCGCTTTGTTGCTCATCGTCTCTCCTCCTGCCTTAAGAATTCAGCTTAACACGCGGATCTACCAGCATATAGGCAAGATCCATCAGTAAATTTCCTGCCAGCGTCAGCACAACATAGAACATCTGCATGGCAAGCACCACCATAAAGTCGCGCTGCATGAGCGCGTCATAAAGCACTTTGCCAATGCCGTTCCACAGGAAAATGGTCTCAATTACGACAGAACCGGCAAAAACGCTGATTACCCAGCCTGTCAGTACAGTCACAATCGGGATCAATGCATTGCGGAATGCATGAGAATAAATGACAACCTTTTCCCTTAGGCCTTTTGCGCGTGCAGTGCGGATATAGTCCTGCCGCAGCACATCGATCATAGCGGCACGGACATAACGCGTAATGCTGCCAAGTGAGGCAAACGTCATAACAATACACGGCAGCGCCATGTGATACAGCTTATCCATGAATATCGTAAAGCCGCTGCCGGATATACCTGCGGAATTTACGCCGGAAATCGGGAAAATCGGCAGAAGCTTTGTAAACAGGAAGATAAAAATCAGCGCAATAACAAAACTGGGCAGGGAATATCCGATAACCGTACCCACCTGGACAACATTATCCAGCACGCTTCCCTTTTTCACGGCCGTGATAATCCCCAAGGGAATGGTTATCACAAAGACCAAAATCATAGAAGCCACATTCAGCATAACAGTATTGCCAATCGGGTCGGCAACAATCTCCGCAACCGGACGGCGGTACTGGGAAGAAAACCCGAAGTCGCCGGTCAGCATATTTCCAAGCCAGCTTACGTACTGTACGACAACAGGCTTGTCTAATCCCAAACGTTCGCGGGCGTCCTGATACATCTGTTCATAACGCTCTGGATCCACGGTCTGTTTGCTTGAATCGATCATCATACGTGCAGGATCGCCCGGGACGCATTTGTAAATCCCGAACATAATAATCGACACGATAAAGAAGACAAATACAAGGTACAATAACCGCTTTAAAATGTATTTGACCATACGATCACCTTTCCGTTTTGTTCTTACCGCACTTAACGGCAGCACGGTTCAGCTGCTTCCGCGGCGCAACGGGATATACATATGCAGACTGCTCCGTTTAACCGCGCTGTTCCTGCTTCCGATGACAGGGAATAGATTTATGCACTTCCGCACCCCGCCGAAGTGCATAAATGCGTTCCCTGTTTCGGGGAACACAAGCTAAAAACCATAACGATACAAGAAATAGGGCATTCTTCATGCCCTATTTCTCGCCGTTACGTTATAGCACCATTCCAAAGGAATGATTTTCATTTCTGTGAATCTTATTGATCCGCTTCGTCGATATAAGCGTAAACGATTGCGCGCTCCCACTGCCAGAGAGAATCCGGATCATAGTTCTGGATCTTGTTGGAGTAGAAGTCGTGATACTCGTCGGAATACAGCGGGATATTTGGCAGAAGCTCATTCCAGCGTTTCTGGAGATTGATCCACGCCGCATCCCAAGCTTCTTTATCCTCATACGGAATCTGCTTCATCTCAGCAGCTATAGAAGCCAGCTCTTCATCTCTGATGAAGTTTGTGTTATAGCTGCCCATGTATGCGTCATCCATGCTGTACTCATACCAGTAAGAAGAAATCGGAACAAAGCCAGTTGCAAGATTGAACATGTGGTAAGTCGGCTCGTCAATACCGGTACGGTACATATTGTTCAGCAGGACGCCGAACTCAACTGTCGTCGAATTCAGCTTCATGCCGACTTTTGCCATTTCGCCCGGAAGCATGGTATTCAGCAAATCAGAAACCGGGTTGTCAGGTGTGTTGGCCCAGTTGATTTCGCAAGCCATCAGCTCGCCGTCAACATTCTTATAGCGAACCTCGTCAACGCCCTCGACAAATTCCCCGCCGTCTGCATTGAGCGTCCAGCCGTCAGCAATCAGAACTTCTTTTGCTTTTTCCAGATCTTTTGCATAGTTGTTCAGTTCGTTGTCGACAGTTTCCTGATTGCGTTTGTATTCCGGTGTGGACAGGCCGTACAGGCCGTTTACAACTTTAGCATAGCCGCCGGAATACTGTCTTGCAAACTCATCGCGGTCAAGGCAGTAAGCGATTGCCTGACGGACAGAAGCAAACTGGGTCGGGCCAAAATCACACGCAAAGGTAATCTGGCCATAGCCAGCGCGGTCATATACTGCGTACTGCGCATTGCCAGCGTCGCATACATCGAGGCCGGAGTTGATTGCAGTGCCGCCGGAAACGCCGCTGATCAGGTCAACAGAACCAGCTTCCAGCTCGTCCATTTGTGTAGCGTCGTTGACAGTTTTCAATACGATTCTCTCAATGGACGGTTTCACGCCGTCATAAGTGCCAAGGAAGTTGTTGTTGATAACAAGAACAGCCTGCTTTGTAGAATCGTCATAGCTCTCGAGCTGATACGGGCCGTAAGTGACCTGCGGCAGATAACGGTAAGCGCCGTTGGCGTTGACAGTCGTCTCGAGAAGCTCAGATGTAAAGTTATCGGAAATGGTCACGCCGTTTTCGCTGTCCGTGATCGTAACGTCCGGTGCAATGACGTGCATCGGCAGCGGATCAACAGCAGCATATGCGATATCGTAGTGGTACGGAAGCTCTTCCGCAGTGATCGTTACAGAGAAAGAATGATCGTCGATCAGGCGGATACCTTGGAAGGTCTTGCTTTCGCCGCTGTTATAAGCCTCATATCCTACATAGCAGTTTGTGTATGTGTGGACATCAGACGCATCCAAAGATGCATATTCCGGAGAAGCGTAGAACAGCAGGGAGAAAACGTAATCCTCTGCGGTAATCGGGGTGTTTTCCTCGTCGTTCCATTTCAGGTCGTCGCGGATTTCAATTGTGTAGGTCTTGGAACCGTCGTCGTTTTCAGTAGATTCAACTGATTTCGCAACATACGGATCCACTTCAAATTCGCCCTCTTTGGTATAGGTGACTGTAGCACCGCCAAAAATCAGGGAGCGAATTGCGGCATTCTGCGCGCCGTTTGTCCAGCCGTCAAGCATATTCGCGTCAAGATCCGTTACAGAACCGACAACGATTTGACCGCCGACTGTGTGCTGCGTCGTGCCGTCATCACATGCAGCAAATGCAAATACCATTGCAAACGCCAGCATGAGCGCCAGTACTTTTTTCATTTCTAAAATCCCTCCTGTAGGTATTTGCCCTATTATATAATAAAAAATTCAAAAAATCAATCCATCCTTCTTCAAAACTCAGAAAAAAATGACTGCTTTTTAAAGGAAAATGAATAATTTTTTGAAACTTCATTCAAACTCATAAAAAAACCGTATACAATATTTTAATTTTTAGTGAGGTTGAGGCACAATTTTTTCATATTTTCTCTCCGATTTGACTTCATCCTCCTGTTGTAGTATGATAAAGGAAAAAAGTGATAGTCAAAACTCTGTAAACTCTACAGATAGCAGAAAGTGAGGTTTTCTTTTCATGAAGTTTTCTGAAATGCCGTATCACCGCCCGGACGCAGAGGCCCTTTTCGGCGCCATCGATGCACTGTGTGACAAGCTGGATAAAGCAAAAAGCGCTGACGAGCAGTATGCCTGCTACTTGGAACTCGAAAAGCACACCATAGAGGTCGGCACGCTCAGTTCTATTGCTTATGTACGCAATACCATCGATACACGGGATCCTTTTTACGAAAAGGAGCGTGCATTTTTTGATGAAATATCGCCGCTCTTGAATGAAAAGATTTTGAATTTCGGCAAAAAGCTTTGTACTTCTCCTTATCGAAAGGAATTGGAGGGCAAGCTCTCTCCGCTGTGGTTTTATAATATGGAATTGCAGCTGAAAGGCTTCTCACCGGAGATTATCCCCCTTATGCAGGAAGAGGCGAAGCTGGAGGCCTCTTATCAAAAGCTCTATGCAAGTGCGCAGATCGACTTCGACGGGAAGAAATGCACAATCCCGCAGCTCGCCGCCTACAAGCAAAACCCGGACCGCTCCGTGCGCAAAGCCGCATATGAAGCGGAGGGTGCTTTCTTCGACGCACACCGGGAGGAACTGGACGATATCTATGACAAGCTGGTAAAGAACCGCACGCAGCAAGCAAAAAAACTTGGGTTTGAAACGTATGTCCCGCTTGGCTATATCCGGATGGGACGTAACTGCTACGGCCCGGATGGGGTTGCCAACTTCCGCCGTCAGGTCCTCTCTGATCTGGTTCCACTGGTCGACAAAGTAAAAGCCGCACAGGCTAAACGCATCGGCCTGACCGGTGATTTCAAATTCTACGACGACCTGTTTACTTTTAAGGACGGCAACGCCGTGCCGCAGGGAACGCCGGAAGAACTGCTCGCTTCTGCGAAAAAGATGTATACCGAAATGTCGCCGGAAACCGCAGAATTTATCAAGGTCATGTTCGACAATGAACTCTTCGATGTATTGTCTAAAGAAGGGAAAGCTGCCGGCGGATACTGCACCGACTTCCCTCTGTACGGTTATCCTTTTATCTTTTCAAATTTCAACGGCACTTCCGGTGATGTAGATGTTTTGACGCATGAAGCCGGCCACGCCTTTGCATTTTATACTGCCAACAAGGAAATCCCACTATCAGACCTCCGTTCCCCTTCACTTGAAGCTTGCGAAACACATTCCATGTCCATGGAATTTTTGACTTCGCCGTATCATCATTTGTTTTTCAAAGATCAAACCGCAAAGTATGAACTTTCGCACGCAGAAGACGCGCTTTCATTCATTCCATATGGCACGATGGTGGATCATTTCCAGGAACTTGTCTATTCTAAGCCAGAGATGACCCCGGATGAGCGCAATGCCGTCTGGGCAAGTCTCGAAAAACAATACCGGCCGTATATCGATTTCGCCGGCCTGCCCTTTTATGGACGCGGCGCTGGCTGGCAGCGCCAGCTGCACATTTACCTGAACCCATTTTATTATATTGACTATTGTTTGGCGCAAACGGTTGCACTGCAGTTTTTCGCCCTGTTTTTGCATGACGCTCAAAATGCATGGGAAAAATATCTTGCGTTTGTCCGTATGGGCGGTACCAAGACATTTGTTGATCTGGTGCACAGCGCAGGGCTTCTTTCCCCGCTGGACGACGGCTGTTTAAAACGCATTACGGAAACCATTGCCGCATGGCTTTCCTCCCATCAGCTTGCATAACCCATCTTAAGCCGGATCGCTTTTCTTGACAAATGCACGCTGGCACGGTATCATGAAAGTATCAAAAATTGCAAACTATTTTTTGATGCTTTTGTTGTATCATAAGAGAGGAGTCTGTATAACAGGCCGATTGAAGGGGGACCTAATCATGGATCATGGATCAGCGAAAATGCAGGAAAAAGTCAAAACAGCTTTTCCGATTATTTCTCTTCTGCTCACGATTGCGGCTTTAGCGGTAACATCCGCGTATGTTCTCTACAAATATACAAGCGATCGCTCCTATCGTAAAAAGTGGCGCGATTATGATGACTGCGGGCTGGCATAAGCAATAAAACGCAACAGGAAGGCGGGACTGGTAAATCGGTCCCGCCTTCCGTTTTGCAATATGGCTGACAACACACCCCCAGAAAAACATGGCCGTGATTTCGTGCAGGATTTTAACCTAACCCCTATATAACAAGCCCTCCTTGCCGCGTCATTACGATCGTCAACTGGCATCTGTCCAAAAAGGCTTTAGGGCAGCCGGTTAACTTCTTCGGATCGCATAAGCATATAAAAAGGCGGCGGAAAATCCGCCGCCTTTTTATATGCTCCGTCTATCTTTCTTCTGTTCAAACGGGATATTAAAAAGTCCGGGTGACAGAATATTTTACAACTGAGTCAGCTACACCGCCCGTTCCTCTTACATAAAACACCGCTACCGCACGATAACTGATCCCCTTAGACGGTAAGTACATATAATGGGTGACGGTACGTCCGCTGCTGCCAAACGTATCGGCCCACTGGTTGTTCTCCTGACCGTTGTTAATCGTCGACCATGTATTGCCGTCTTTCCGCTGGATATAAGTATAAATTGTCCCGCCTGTAGTATAGCTGTTCGTATAGACCGTGGCTTTAACCTCTGCATACCCGGAAGTAGAAACGGAAAAGTTAATCGTCCCATTATAAAAATTTGTGAAATAAGGAGAGATGCCGATATCATCCTCTGCGTATACCGTCATTGGGACGGTTAAAAACGCGCAGGACATTATAACTGCTGCCAAAAATAAAGATATTGTTTTCTTCATCATGATTCTGATTTCCCTCTTTCCTGTGCTGTAACGCTTTTAATCATTCGGTCAAACGCCTCTTGTGAAACGCCGCCTTTATCAAACCAGCCCATTTCAATTGTATATGCTTTTCCATCTACTTCTTCAATCCACACAGCCTGACATGCATCCGCATATTCCATCCAATACACCCGCCGACTTCCCACATCCCGCCAGCCGCGGTTTAAGCAATGCAGCAAATCAAACGAAAGCTGCTGGCTCCCGTTGACAGAGCAGTTCAAATAAAGATAAGCATAGGGGTCTCCTCCTTGCGCAAGAAGCTCCGGCTTATAAACCAGATTCTGATAGATATCGCCCTCTTCTACCGCTTCACACACAAACCCCTGCGGCGCCTCCAATGAAAACGCATGTTCCATCTGTTCACCGGCGCGGATATCCTCCTGACCGATATGTACGAAAAAAACATCCGTATCGTCCGTTACAAAAACGCTTTGCTGCGATTGGAACGTCGCATCTGTTCCTATATTAGGGAAAAAGAATAAGCCGGCGATCAACAGAAAAGCTGCCATACTGCGCGCCGCTGCGGATACCGTCCGAAAAAAGCGCCGCCTGCGGCTATCCCTGTATATCATACGCAAGATTCGCCGATCAGTCCTTCGAGAAATCTGTAACCCCTTTTCTTCCATTTGGGGCACCTCTTGTTTTATCCCGTACGCCTCCAGAAACGCCTGGCGAAGCAATGCTCTATCATCCATTAAGCGTCCTCCTTTTCGTTCAGCCGTTTAATCAGCATCTTCCTTCCGCGCGACAATTGCTGCCTAACTGTATCTTCTTTTCTCCCAAGCCTTTTGGCAATCGCCGAGATGGAATACTCCTCCACATAGCAGAGAAACAACACCTCCCGATATAGTTCGGGCAGGCCGCGAATGGCCTCCACCACCTCCTGATACCGCTCTTTTAAGGTGAGCTGCTCTAAAAAAGAGTGCTCTTCCGGAACGACATCACCGGCTTTTTCTCTCAGTTCATCCAAAGAAGTATCCAGACCACCGTGGCGGATCTGATGCCGTTTAATGGAATACGCCGCATTCTGTGCAGCGGTCACCACATACGACCGCATCTCCGGTTCGCTCACGTTATCATCAATCTGTGCAGCGTTGCGGCATATCCCAAGCATCGCCATCTGCAACGCATCTTCTGCATCCTCTTGATTTTCCAGAATTTGATAAGCCGCATAAAGCATCAGCTTTTTATACGTTTGATATATACGGTTTATCATCTCTTCCTGTTCACTACAAGCAATCAACATATCAGTCCCCAAACTTGCCGCGTCTATATTTAAAACGCATTTTTCTGCATCTTGTGACAGCAGCATGCCTGATTTAACAAAATGTTTACAAATTAAGCCGCTATATGCCGTGCAGGCTTATTATACGACAATCAACCTGATTCCGCAATTCTTTTTTTACCTGAGATTCTCCCTTTTCTCCTATTTTTCTTACGGCTTGACAAAATGCTTTTTTTCGATTATACTATATTAGTATTTTAGAATGCCGCTGTGGCGGAATAGGCAGACGCAAGGGACTTAAAATCCCTCGATGGCAACATCGTACCGGTTCAAGTCCGGTCAGCGGCACCAGTCCGAGTGTTCATATGGACACTCGGATTTTTTATTGTGACTTTCAGCATGATAAAAAGCCTGTATGCAAAACAGTACTTCGCATACAGGCTTTTTCTTCTTAGAAATTAGAAAGACGCTTTTACTTATGATGACAGCTTCCACTCATTGGGCAGCTCTGGCATCCACAGCCGCAGGAGGACTTCCCTTTCCGCTTATTCCGCACAAGATGTATAATGATCGCCGCCACAATTACAATCAAAACAAGGCAGATCAGAATGGTAGCTATATTTTCTGAAAGCCATGCCAGCATTTAAATCTCCTCCTTTGGCAAAACACGGAATGGGCCGGATTATTTTACGCGAACCCGCTCCGTAAGCTTTTCTGATTCTTTATAGGGTTTCACCAGCATAAACACGATCAAAGCAACCAGTACAAGGGCGACAATAACGCCTATTACGCCGCCGGCCGTATTGCAGTTTCCGGTGAACAAGTTTCCAAGCTGATTTACAATTAACGCCACTGCATAAGCGAATACGCATTGATAACCGATTGCGAACCAGGTCCACTTCGCATTATTCATTTCGCGTTTAATTGCGCCGATAGCCGCAAAGCAGGGAGCGCACAGCAGGTTGAAAACCAAGAATGAATAACCGCTGACAACGGTAAACGCTGCCGCAAGATTCGTATACACCGTGCCGCTGCCGCCATAGAGGATTCCCATCGTACCGACGATATTCTCCTTCGCGACCAACCCGGTAATGGAAGCCACCGCAGCCTGCCAGTTGCCCCAGCCAAGCGGTGTAAAAATCCAAGCAATTGCATTGCCAATGGCCGCAAGGATACTGCTGTCGATTTGATCGTCGGACAGCATTTGAAATGTACCGTCTACAAAGCCGAAATAAGTCGTAAACCAAACGACAATCGTAGAAAGCAGAATGATCGTTCCGGCTTTCTTGATAAAGGACCAGCCGCGTTCCCACATACTGCGAAGTACATTACCCACTGTAGGCCAGTGATAGGCCGGAAGCTCCATAACAAACGGAGCAGGATCGCCGGCAAACATTTTGGTCTTTTTCAGCATAATACCGGAAACAACAATCGCAAATACGCCCAAGAAGTAAGCCGATGGGGCAACCCAAGGCGCACCGCCGAAAATTGCACCTGCAATCATCGCAATAAACGGAAGTTTTGCTCCGCACGGGATAAAGGTCGTCGTCATTATTGTCATACGGCGGTCGCGTTCATTTTCGATCGTCCTCGATGCCATAATGCCAGGGACACCGCATCCCGATCCAATCAACATCGGGATAAAGGATTTGCCTGAAAGCCCAAACTTGCGGAAAATGCGGTCCATAACAAATGCAATCCGCGCCATATAGCCGCAGGATTCCAGAAAAGCAAGGAAAATAAACAGAACCAGCATCTGTGGGACAAATCCCAATACAGCACCTACGCCCGCCACAATACCGTCAAGGATCAAGCCGTTGAGCCACTCCGGCGCATTCGCCGCCTCTAAGCCGTTTCCGATCAAGACGGGGATACCCGGAACCCAAACACCATATTCAGCAGGATCCGGCTCTGTGGCATCGTATTTTTGATAAACGCTGATCGCATCCTGAAGATCCGCTCCGGTAGAGGTAACCGCTTCATCCGCCATCGTTTCTTCATCAACTACAGTATATGTCGCCTCATCCGCTGTGTCAAATTGTTCACTAAATGTACGAAGCTCACTCAACGCCGTCTCTGGAGAGAAGCCCTCCGCTTCGGTATCCAGTGCTGCTTCCAAGGATTGCGTGTCAACGCCGTTCTCCGCCGCATATTCCATGAAGCCGTTTACGACCTGCGAAGCTTCGCCGAATTCTTCAGAATCCGCCGTATAGCCGCCGTCAATTCCAAACAGATGGAACCCGTCGCCGAAAAGCCCATCATTGGCCCAATCCGTTGCCCATGTTCCAACTGTCGTAACAGAAATAAAATAGACAACAAACATGACAACAGCAAAAATGGGAAGCGCCAGCCATCGATTGGTGACAACTTTATCAATTTTATCAGAAGTTGAAAGTTTGCCGGCACTTTTTTTCTTATAGCATCCTTTCATCAAAGAGGCAATATAAACATAGCGTTCGTTGGTGATAATACTTTCTGCGTCGTCATCTAGCTCCTTCTCCGCCGCCTTGATATCCTCTTCTATATGGGAAAGGACATCGGCGGAAAGCTCTAACTGAGACAGCGCCTTTTCGTCACGTTCAAAAATTTTGATCGCATACCAACGCTGCTGTTCTTCCGGAATACTATGTAGCGCCGCTTCCTCTATATGTGCAATCGCATGTTCCACTACACCGGAGAACGTATGCATTGGAACGGTTTTCCCATTTTGCGCGGCCTGAATAGCAGCCTCTGCCGCCTGCATAATGCCGGTTCCTTTTAAAGCGGAAATTTCAACAATTTTACAGCCCAGCTCGCGGGAAAGCTCAGCCGTGTTGATTGAATCCCCATTCTTTTTGACAACATCCATCATATTAATGGCTACAACTACCGGAATCCCAAGTTCTACAAGCTGCGTCGTAAGATAAAGGTTTCGCTCCAGATTGGTCCCGTCCACAATATTTAAAATTGCATTTGGCCGCTCGCCGATTAAATAATTTCTGGCGACTACCTCTTCCAAAGTATACGGTGAAAGCGAATAGATACCAGGCAAGTCAGTAATGGTGACACCATCGTGTTTTTTTAATTTTCCTTCCTTTTTTTCAACCGTAACGCCCGGCCAGTTGCCAACAAATTGATTGGAACCAGTCAATGCATTGAACAGGGTTGTTTTTCCACTGTTCGGGTTGCCCGCAAGGGCAATTCTCAAATCCATATTCAGATTCATCCTTTCCTCAGTTGCGCAATAATACGCAGGGCAAACGATAGTCATGACTAACTGTTTGCCCAAAAAATAAGGGTTGCCCCTTGTGACCTGAATTATTCAACCTCTATCATATCGGTATCCGCTTTACGGAGTGATAGTTCATACCCGCGCACCGTCACTTCCATTGGATCGCCGAGCGGCGCCACTTTACGGACGTGCACCTCAACCCCTTTGGTAATCCCCATATCCATGATGCGACGCTTCACGGCGCCTTCGCCGTGAAGCTTTTTGACTTTCACGGTATCGCCGATTTTTACCTGTCTAAGCGTTTTCATGTTGATGTCCCTCCTTCTTTTATCTGCAAAATCATTAAATCATGATTTTCTGCGCCATTTCTTTACTAATTGCCACCCGGGTTTCTTTGACATTGACAATAACATTGCCGCCAAGCATCGTAACGACCGTCACATTTCCTCCTGCAACAAACCCTAAATTCTCGAGATGCTTTTTCACTTCCGGTTTGCCGCCGACTTTTTTTATAATATTTTCTTCACCGACATTTGCAAGTGTCAAAGGCATCATTTCCTCATCCTTCTTTACTTATCCAAACAAATTAGTTGACACTAACTTTTGGATTGAATTTTTGGTTAGCTCACGCTAACCAATTATTAGCATACGCACTTTCTGCAAAAAAGTCAAGGCTCTTTTCTCAAAGTTGCTTCTTTCTTTGCAAATTCAGTATTTTGCCGCATTACCATCAAAATATCTCTTAATAAAATATATATTTTCACAACATGTTTTCTTCATAACGTAAACCAACCGGCTTTTTCCATGCCCGCGCTTATTCTCGAATAAAGGGGCCTGTCCAGAACGGAACAGGCCCCTTTATTCGGCTGCACTCTACACTATATTTGAATTAGCTGTTTTTCATGACGACGCTTTCTACTACGTCGGCCACATGTTCGCAAGCATCTGCGCACTTTTCTAAATAAATAAAAATCTCCCGCCAGCATAGGATCTCAATTGGATCAGAAGATTCCGTATGAAGCGCCCGCATACTGGAGATAAACAGCGCGTCTGCTTCCTCCTCCAGCGCATTGATCCGAACGATTTCTTCATGCAGCTTTTTAGAGCGCTTAAAATCTGCAAACTCCCTGATTAAGCTCTGTACAGCCTGACAGCACCGAATAATTACTTTTGTAAACTGTACTGCATCCGGGCGAATCGTCTGGACGTTGTTGATATAAATACGGATCAAGACATCTTCGATTTTATCCGTCATATTATCAATATTTTGGCTCAGCGAAATAATATCCTCCCGTTCAATGGGGGTAATGAAGGCCTTAATCAATACATTCATCGTATCGTGTTTTTTCTGATCCGCATCATGCTCTATTACGTGCATTGCATCGAGCTTTTCTTTCAGCGCGGCGGCATCAAAATGATCCAGAACTTCTTCTAAAAGTTCAGCGGCCTGACAAGCAGAGTCCGCGCAGGATGAAAACTGATCAAAATAGTACGTATCTTTTTTCGACATAAAATCTTCTCCCTCTTCCAAAAAGAATATATCTGCTTCGCAACTCACTTTGCAATCATCCGTCTTGAACAAAATGCAGCAGACAAAACCTTAAAAAATCGCCATAAACACTTTAGCCATCACAAAGCTAATCAGGCCGCATCCCGGGAAAGTAAAAACCCAAGTCAAAACCATATCTTTCACTACGCCGAAATTAACGGCAGAAAGCCGTTTCACTGCGCCTACACCCATAATTGCGGTCGTTTTGGTATGCGTCGTAGAAACCGGGATACCGAAAACGCTGGAAAGCAGCAAGCACGCCGCTCCCGCAAGGTCTGCGGCGAATCCCTGATATTTTTCAAGCCGAACCATGTCCATACCCACGCTTTTGATAATCCGTTCACCGCCTACACTGGTACCCAGTGCCATTACAACACTGCATAAGAGCATCAGCCATACAGGGATTGCCACACCGTTTGCACTGCTCTGCCCATTGCAAAAAGCCATACCCAAGAATAAGACGCCTATAAATTTCTGACCGTCCTGCGCACCGTGCATAAAACTCATCGCCGCTGCGCCAAAAATCTGCGCGCCGGTAAAAAAAGAGTTGGATCTGCGGCGATCCAGCCGGGCGCACACAATCGTAATGATCTTACAGATAACCCAACCGACTGCAAAACCAAGAAGCAAGCTTAACACAAGCCCATATAAAACCTTTGCCCACTCCTCCATATTGATGCCACCGATCCCACCTTGTATTGCAATGGCGGCGCCGGAAAGCCCAGCTATCAAACTGTGGCTCTCACTGGTCGGGATTCCGAAAACGGAAGCAGCAACGCTATAGATGACAATAGAAAACAAAGCCGCGCACAAGGCAATCAAAGCATTATGCGTATCTCCGCCAAAATCCACCATATTGCTAATGGTGGAGGCGACAGAGCTGTTGATGCGTGTCATAACAAATACACCCAGAAAGTTAAAGGCAGCGCTCATCCAAATTGCTACGCGCACTTTCATACAGCGGGTTGTGACACAAGTGGCAATTGCGTTGGGTGCATCGGTCCAGCCGTTTACAAAGATAACGCCCAGCGTCAGTGCAACTGTAATAAAGAGCATTGGATTCGACAGCATCTCCTGCCAGAAATACGAAAGCGATACATCCATAAATCTTTCCAGTCCTTTTTGTCCTTCGATGTTTTTTCTCTGCATATAAGCCCGGGATACTCCCGCTGTCTCATATATTTTTATTCTATCATGCTGATTCTTCGACGTAAAGAGAAATTTTACACTGTTTTTTCACAGACTATACATAATAAATAAAAAGACATGATAAAATAAATGGGGATTTAGTTTTTAAACATGGATATGCTTGATGAATACCTCTTTCATTCAGGCGGCGCTTTATTTTAAGCCAAAAAACGGCCTTTTACAGACAGCCAAATAGGCATTTGGTGTATTGCAGCAAAACACAACGGGACTACGCTTTTAAGCAGTAGTCCCGTTTCTCACATTTCAAAAAATTAAAGCTATTTCTCTTCTGGTTTGTCTTCTGAAAATTCTCCGTCCTGTGCAGCCTCATCTGTCTCTGCGAGGCCGTCTTCATCATCATAATATACGCTTGCATCGTAGTCCAACTGATCGCCGATCGTTTTTGCCTTCCGCCGGAAGAACGCCGCAATCGCAACTACAGCACCAACTACAGCGGCAACAGCCGCAGCCAGCACAATCCAGCCTTTTCTCTTTTTATTCATATCCGACACACCCCTTTCGTATCTTGGTTTTTATTATAGCATACCTGCATAAGCTTTCAAGTCCTTTCTATGAACAAATATTTGCTTTTTCGAGGTTTAAAGCTCCCCCAACTGATGCAGCAATAAGGTAAGTGCTGCTATCGGCGCAGTCTCGCACCGCAAGATCCTTTTCCCGAGCGTGGCACACGGCACGCCGAGCTCAGAAAGGTAATGCACCTCCTCTGCGGAAAAGCCGCCTTCACTTCCAACCAAAACGCTTGCACCGCAGTGCTTTTGTTCTATCAGCGTCTGAACAGTTTCCCCACCCTTTTCATAGCAGACAAAACCACGTTCTAAAGCGAGGGCATCTGCCATCTCTTTAAATGGCAATAGGCCGTGTACCTCCGGGATTACCCCGCGCCCACACTGCTTTGCTGCTTCCAATGCAATTTTCTGCAGACGCGCTCTCTTTTTTTCAAAATCCCGTGCAGTGGCTTTGGCAATGCAAAAACGTGTCTGAACCGGTACAATTCGTGTAACACCAAGTTCAACTGCTTTTTGTACAATAAAATCAAGTTTGTCCCCCTTTGGAAGCGCTTGATACAGCGTAATGGGCAGTGCGGCCTCATTTTCATTCGCCATCTTTTTCTTTACCAAAAGCTTTACTGCCTCCGAGGATGCCGATTCCACCATACAAACATAGTCAGTGCACGCCCCATCGCATACAATAACCTCCTCTCCGACACGCACGCGTAATGACCGTGAAAGATGTGATGCATCCTCTCCAGTCAATGTGATATAGGTGTCGGAAATTTGGTCGCAGAAAAAGCGCGGCATTTTGCTCTCCTCCTTTTCATTAAGACAAAAAAACGGGCGGATTCCGCCCGTTTCGTATAATAAATGATTGAAGAAAAATCCCTCAGATAAAAACATACCCACTAAGATCGGCAAAATCCAAGGGATATGGATCGCCAGAATAATATTTTTCTCCGATACACAAAAGTTGTCTTTATTCTGCCTCTTCCTGTTCTTTATCGTAACGGTTTTCATACGGGGACTCTTCCGCAAACTTTTTAACAAGCGCCGCCGATTTAACCGGCGCTTGTATCGTACCGGCACCGCCGACGCAGCCTCCCATGCAGGCCATCCCTTCCAGAAGATAGCCGTTCCGCTTTCCCGCCTTGGCAAGCATCAGCATCTTTTTACAGTTTGCAAGGCCCTCCGCGCGGTCAACCAGAACTTCCCTGTCTGGATGCGTACGTTTGATACAGCTGACAACCGCCGCTGCAACACCGCCGGATACCGCATAATTACGCCCTGTTGAGGAAGCGGCGTCTTCTTTTGAAAGTTCAGACTCTTGTGAAAAGTCAATGTCTTTTGCCGCGAAAATACCCATTAGTTCTTCATAGGTGATGACATAATTGACGTCACTTCGCACTGTACGGCGGAATGCCTCCAATTTTTTCGAGGCACATGGCCCAATAAAGCAGATCCGTGCATTTGGATGCTTTTCCTTAATTTTGCGCGCAGTCGCCACCATCGGCGTTAACGACATGGAAACACATCCCGCAAGCTTTTCACCAAGCACTGATTTTGCAAATACCGACCACGAAGGGCAGCAGGACGTCGCCAAAAACGGCAGTTCTTCCGGTACACGCTCTAAAAACTCTTCCGCTTCGGATACGGAAACATCGTCCGCGCCGCTGGCAACCTCATATACGTCGGCAAATCCAATTTCAAGCAACGCTGCTTTTACTTTAGCAGGCGTAGCAAGCGGGCCAAACTGTCCAACAAATGCCGGCGCAATTTCTGCTATTACTTCCTCATCGCCTTTTAAGGCAAGAATCAGCTGCAAAATTTGCGACTTGTCCGCAATGGCAGCAAACGGGCAGCTTACAAGGCACTGTCCGCAGGACACGCATTTGTCATAGTTAATTTTGGCACGCCCCAACTCGTCGCTTTCAATCGCACCGACACCGCAAGCCGCAGCACAAGGCCGTTCCCGCTTAATAATCGCATGATACGGGCAAATATCGGCACAACGGCCGCACTTCAGACATTTTTCCTTATCAATTGTGGATTTGCCGTTCACAATGGAAATGGCTTTAACAGGGCATACGCTGCTGCATGGGTGGGCGAGGCATCCTTGGCAATTATCCGTCACCTCATAACAGGTGGTCTCACATGCATTGCAAGCAAATGGGATCACATTGACCAAAGGGAGTTCAAATACCCGCTCTGTTGAAATTGCCTTTCCAAAATCTTTGGATATCGGCGCGTGTTCTCCAGCAGAGCGCAGATTCAGCCCACAAGCCAGACGGATACGTTCTGCAACAATTGCGCGCTCCTTAAAAACGCTTTCACGATAAGACGCCACTTCCCCCTTGATGATCTCATAAGGGAGTTCATCGACCTTATCGAATTCTCCGCTGTATGCAATCTGTGCGACCTTTTTAAAGATCTGTCTTCTGATTTTAACAACCGGCGTATAAATTCCTCTCATTTAGTTACCCTCGCGAAATTTTTGAAATGATTTTTGCCATGACGGCGTCACTTGTAGCTTTTTCAATCACTTCGCCGCCGACGATAACCAGCGGCGATGCATCGGCGTTCGCCGCCTTACATAGGTTTTCCGTTGCGTTTACCCGTACCGTCGTATCAAAGCGAAGTTGGTTTTTTAGCTTTTGCAAGCTTTTTACCGACTCTGCAATTTCCAGTGCGCCGTTCATGACACAGTGTGTACATACGCACACGTTGACGTCCAGACGTTTCATGTCAGTTCCTCCCGTATCCGAATTCTCCAATAGCCCTGGTTTATGTTTTTCATACTCCTATTTTTTTAGTATACACGAAAAAAAAAGAAACGTCAACGCAAACTGACGTTTCCTTTCTTTTAGTTTTTGTGCATACCGTTCGCCATCAGTGTGACCAATACAGCCTTTTGCGCATGCATACGGTTTTCCGCTTCATCAAAAATCTCATTGGCATGCGCTTCAAATACCTCAGACGTAATTTCTTCTTCACGGTGGGCCGGAAGGCAGTGCTGTACAATTGCGTCCGGCTTCGCCGCATTCATTACATCGGCATTAACCTGATATCCGGCAAAGTCAAGACGGCGCTGTGCCGCCTCTCCTTCTTCTCCCATAGACGCCCACACATCTGTTTCTACAATATCGGCATCTTTTGCCGCTTCATATACGTCAGAAGTTAGCAAAAAATGATCGCCGTACTGTTTTGCAAATGCAAGAACCTGCGGGTCATACGCATATTTTTCTGGCGTTGCAACTGCAACGCGCATCCCCATTTTCAGACAGCCGACAATTAATGAGTTGGAAACATTGTTCGCATCGCCGATAAAACAAAGTTTCAAACCTTCAAGCGTTGTCTTATATTCCCGAATTGTCATCAGGTCAGCAAGGATCTGGCACGGATGGCTATAATCTGTCAGGCCGTTGATTACCGGTATCGATCCAAAGGCGGCAAGCTGCTCTACTTCTGCCTGTGCATATGTACGGATCATAATACCGTCACAATAGCGGGAAAGAACACGCGCTGTATCACAAACCGGCTCGCCGCGGCCAATTTGCAGGTCGGAAGCGCTTAGAAACAGTGCCTGCCCGCCAAGCTGATACATTCCCACTTCAAAAGAAACACGCGTCCGGGTCGATGATTTCTGAAAAATCATAGCAAGTGTCTTTCCCTGAAGATATTGATGTGCAATTCCGTTTTTATGTTCATATTTAAGCTGATCTGCAAGATTTAAAATCTCCGTAATTTCCTCACGGCTCAAATCCGACAATTTTAATAAATGCTGCATGTGTCTTTGGCCTCCTGATCACTCGTTTAAAACGGAAAGTAAAATTTGAATGCCTTTTTCAAGTGTTTCATCGTCAATAATGAGAGGCGGAAGCAGGCGAAGTTTCGCCTTTGCCGTCAAGGGCAAAAGTCCTCTTTCCACACAAGCCTTTAGTACGTCCGCCACTGCCTTTGTCCGCAATGTTACGCCCAGCATCATGCCAAGCCCCGCCACTGACTCCACTTCATCAGAAGTGAGAAGAGCCATGCGGAGAACGTCACCTTTTCGCCGGACTTCTGCTAAAAAGTCTGAATCTGCAATGCGGGAAAGCGCTTCATACGCCCCGGCACAAACAACAGGATTTGCGCCAAACGTCGTGCCGTGATCCCCAAATGAAAGGACGTTCATCGTTTTTGCATCTGTAAGGACAGCACCTATCGGCAGTCCGCCGCCCAACCCTTTTGCAAGAGTCGTAATATTGGGTTTAACGCCGAACTGCTCGCTTGCAAGGAGTGTTCCAGTACGCCCGATACCGGTCTGAACCTCATCGGCAATCGTCAGGATATCGTGCGCCTCACAATAGCGGAACAGTTCGTCGACAAAATCCCTATCAAGCGGAACAACCCCGCCCTCTCCCTGAATAAACTCGAACAAAACTGCGCAGTAGCCGCCTTGTCCAAGAATTTCTTTTACCGCATTGATATCGTTTGCCGGGGCGTAGGAAAAGCCCTCGGTAAACGGGAAAAAATAGTTGTGAAACGCTTCTTGCCCAGTCGCTGCAAGCGTGGTAACCGTGCGGCCGTGAAAAGAATTTTGAAGGGTTAGAATGCGGCTGCGGTTCGCCTCCACACCATATTTATCAAAACTGTATTTTCGTGCAATTTTAATTGCACCCTCATTCGCCTCAGCGCCGGAATTGCAGAAAAGCACCTTGCGATAGCCCGTTTTGGTGCAAAGAAGCTGTGCTAAACGTACAGCTGGCTGTGTATAGTACAAATTCGACGTATGCTGCAAGCAATGTGCTTGATCCGCAACCGCGTCCGCCCATTTTTTATCACAATAACCAAGTGAATTTACACCTATTCCGCTGCCAAAATCAATATACGCTTTTCCTTCTTCATCATAGGCAACGGCGCCGCATCCCCGCGTCAAAACCACGTTTTGACGCTTATACGTCCCAATAATATATTGTTGATCAAGCTCTCTTGTATGCATATATAAACCTTCCGTCTTAAAGAAACCCACCGTTCCTTTTTTTGTGCTTATTACAGGAACATTGTACCAATGCCCTCACTCGAAAACATCTCATTTAAAATAGAGTGATGGATCCGCCCATCAATAATAAACGACCGGCTTACACCGCGGCGTACAGCCTCTACACAACAGTCGACCTTGGGGATCATGCCGCCTTGAATAATCCCTTGCTTAATCAGCATTGGGACCTCACTGACATTTACAACCGGGATCAATGTATTCTCATCGTTTCTGTCACGCAAAAGGCCGCGCGTATCCGTCATCAGGATCAGATTTTCCGCATTCAGCTTTGCTGCAATTTTAGCAGCCGCCGTATCTGCATTAATATTGTAAGCCTGTGAATCTTCACCCACGCCGATGGTTGCAATAACCGGGATATATCCCTGCTCCAATGCATTCAAAATCGGTTCCGCGTCTATATCGACTATCTCCCCGACTAAGCCCAAGTCCACATCGGACTGCATCTTCTCCGCCCGCATCATCATGCCGTCCATGCCGCACATGCCGATAGCTTTACCACCGCACTGCCCTAACAGCGAAACAAGGTCTTTGTTTACTTTCCCAGAAAGCACCATCTGCACGACATCCATAGTCTGCTGATCCGTGTACCGTAAGCCGCCGATAAATTTTGATTTGATTCCAAGGCGGTTGAGCATATCATTGATTTCCGGACCGCCTCCGTGTACCAACACAACTTTGATGCCAATTAAAGAAAGCAGCACTACGTCGCGCATGACATCACGCTTCAGACTTTCGTCCGTCATAGCGCTGCCGCCGTATTTTACTACAACGACTTTGTTGTAATACTTTTGGATATACGGCAGCGCGTCAATTAATATCTGGGCGCGCAGCTCATCTGAAATTGTCCGTTCTTCCTGCATTTCTCCATCGAATCCTCTCTATTTTTTCTTCTATCAGGTGTGATAGTCCGCATTGATTTTAACATAATCATAGGTCAGATCGCAACCCCACGCAACTGCCCTTCCTTCACCATCACCTAAAGAAATGAGAATCTTAATTTCATCCGGCAAGAGGACAGCGGCGGCTTTCTCTTTATCAACCGGCACGCCTCGGCCGTTTTCACAGACACAGATCGTACCGCCCGTAGAAGAAAGGGAGACGGACACCTCGTCCGGATTCAGATTTGCAGGAGCATATCCTACCGCACACAAGATCCTTCCCCAATTCGGATCCTTACCGAACATAGCACATTTAAACAAGCTGGAAGTAATAACTGATTTCGCTACCGTTTTCGCAGCTTGTTCATTCTCGGCCCCCGTCACCGTACATTCCAGCAATTTGGACGCACCTTCGCCGTCTTTTGCTATCATGCGCGACAAATTCATAAGCACGACATACAGGGCATTCACAAACGCCTTATATGCAGGGCTGTCAATGTCTGCTATAGCAGGATTTCCTGCCTTTCCAGAAGCCATCAGCAAAACGGTGTCGTTTGTAGAAGTATCCCCGTCGACCGATACCATATTAAAGGTATCTTTCACTACAGCTGAAAGCGCCAGCTGCAAAAGCGGCTGTTCGATTGCGGCATCGGTTGTCAAAAAGCAAAGCATTGTGGCCATATTGGGATGGATCATACCGCTCCCCTTTGCCATACCGCCTACGGTAACGGTTTTCCCATCCAGCAAAAATGAAACCGCTACTTCTTTTTTCACTGTATCTGTCGTCATAATGGCGCGTGCCGCCTGATCATGACCTGCTACAGAAAGGCCCTTTGCAAGAGCCGGAACCGCTGATGCAATCGGCTCAATGGGCAAGATTTCACCGATTACACCAGTAGAGGCTACTGCCACGTCGGTTATATTCAATCCAAGCGCCCGCGCTGCAAGACGGCACATTTCTTCCGCCTTTTCTTCTCCATCTATATTACAGGTATTGGCATTGCCGCTGTTTACAATCACCGCCTGAACCGTACCCGAGGCAATATGTGCTTTCGTTACGGCAATCGGCGCGCCTTTTACTTTATTTGTAGTGTAAACGGCGGCGGCGGCGCAAGGTTCGTCGCTTGCGACAAGGGCAAGATCCGGCGCGTCGCTTGCTTTCCGCAAACCGCAGTGCACACCGTTTGCCTGAAACCCTTTTGCAGCACACACACCGCCTTCCTGAAACGGAAATCCTTCAAATGCGATCAGCATATTTCTTCCTCTTTTCCATCGTAATCAATCCGATAGGACAAGCCCCGTCGTTTCATCAATCCCCATCATGATATTCATGCATTGAATTGCAGCGCCTGAAGCACCTTTTCCAAGATTATCAAGCTGGGCGGAAACAATGATTCTCTCATCATTTCCATATACAAAAACCCGCATACCATCTGTCCCAGCCAACGTATTCGCCGCAAGAAAGCCGTCTTCCAAAACGCCTTCCCCCATAATTGGCTGTACCTTTACAAAATTTGTTTCAGCATAATACGCTGACAGCAATGCATGTATGTCCCGTATCGTCATCCGCTTATTCAAAAGCCTTTTATGCAGCGGGACTGTAACCACCATCCCGCTGTAATAATCATCCACTATAGGGGTAAACACCGGTTCATACATCAGCCCGGAGACCGCCTTCATCTCCGGTAAATGTTTGTGCGTCTGCGAAAGTGCATACTGACGGGGAGAATCATATGAAAGCGGCCGACCAGCCCCTTCATAAACAGCGATTGCTTTCTTCCCCGCACCGGAATATCCGCTGACCGCATGGCAGCACACGGGATAATCCGGTGTAATAACGCCGGATGTTACAAGCGGATAAACACACGCCGCAAACCCTGAAGCATAGCAGCCGGGAACGGCAACGCGGTTGGACAAAGCAATCTGTCTGCGATGTTCCTTCGATAGTTCCGGAAAGCCGTATGCCCAGCCCGGTGCAGTACGGTGCGCGGTGGATGCATCAATGATACGGACATGATCGTTTCTTACTAAACCAACCGCTTCTTTTGCCGCTGCATCAGGCAGACACAAAAACGTATAATCTGATGCATTGATACAATCGCTTCTCGTTTTCGGATCCTTCCTTTTTTCCTCTGGAATCGATATCCATTCCACGTCATCGCGCTGTGCAAAGCGGCTTACAATCCGAAGCCCTGTCGTGCCCTCCCGGCCATCTATAAAAATTTTTGTTTTCATGCCCGTCCCCTTCTTTTAAAGCTGCTTCATTACACTGTCCGCTTGCTTCCTGACACTTTCCGCCGCAGGCCCGCCTAAAACACTGCGTCCGTTCAAACAAGTTTCCAGACGAATTGCATCATACACATCTTGCTCAAAAACCGGGCATACTGCTTGATATGACGCCAGCGGCAGCGTTTCCAGTACGCACCCTTCTTTGATACACTGTGCCACAAGCTGTCCGGTCGCCTTATATGCATCACGGAACGGGACGCCCTTTTTCGTTAAATAGTCTGCGCAATCTGTCGCATTGATAAACCCTTTGGCAGCCGCCTGCCGCATATTGTCCTTCAGCACTGTCATAGACGAAAGCATGGGGGTAAACGTAGAGAGGCACAGCTTTACGGTGTCCACTGCGTCAAAAATCGCTTCTTTATCTTCCTGCATATCCTTGTTATAGGCAAGCGGCAGCCCTTTCATCATGGTAAGCAATGTCACAAGGTCGCCTACAACCCTTCCTGTTTTACCACGCACAAGTTCAGCAATATCCGGATTCTTTTTCTGCGGCATAATGGACGAACCGGTTGCATACGCATCATCCAGCTCAATAAATTTGAATTCCCATGAGCACCAGAGAATGATTTCCTCACAAAAACGAGACAGATGCACCATCAAAATAGACAATGCAGCCGCAAGCTCCATGCAAAAATCCCGGTCAGAAACCCCATCCAAACTATTTTCCGTTACATGGGAAAAGTTTAAAATTTCCGCAACGCGTTCACGATTGAGCGGGTATGTCGTTCCTGCAAGCGCACAGCTTCCAAGCGGCATGTCGTCCATCCGCTTTTTGCAGTCAAAAAGCCGGCTGCGGTCACGAAGGAGCATCTGCGCATACGCCATCAAATGATGCCCGAAAGAGACCGGCTGCGCACGCTGCAAATGCGTGTATCCGCTCATTACCGTACCGGCATGCTCCTTGGCGAGATCGCACAGCACATGCAAAAGCTCCTCCAAAAGCGCGGTCACCGCTTCAATCTCATCCCGCAGATACATCCGGATATCCAAAGCCACCTGATCGTTGCGGCTTCTTGCGGTATGCAGCCGCTTCCCTGTATCGCCAAGCCGCGCAGTCAGTTCCGCCTCCACAAACATATGGATATCTTCGGCAGACGGATCAACAGCAAGCCTTCCATTTTTCAAATCATCAAGGATTTCGCTAAGCCCCATACAGATGGCGTCTGCCTCACTTTTTTCAATAATACCCTGCTCTCCAAGCATGGTTGCATGGGCAATACTGCCCATAATGTCATGCTGGTACATCCGGCTGTCGAACGAAATGGAAGAGTTGAAATCGTTTACCTGTTCATTTTCCTCTTTTGAAAAGCGGCCAGCCCACATTTTTGCCATAAAACCAAACCTCCGCATAATTGGGACAAAGGCGGACATTGTCCGCCTTTGTCCTTATTCCCGGCACCAAATTCATCGGAGCTATCCTATGTTTACTTCAGTTTTTTCTCATCAAGCAGCGCCTTTACTTTAATCGGCAGGCCAAATAGATTGATAAAGCCTGCTGAATCATTCTGGTCGTATACATCGTCTTCGCCGAATGTGGCAATCTCTTCGCTGTACAAAGAATTCGGCGACATCACGCCGGCATTGATGATATTGCCTTTATAAAGTTTCAACTTTACTTCGCCGGTGACCGTTTCCTGCGTTTTATCTACAAATGCGCTGAGCGCCTCCCGAAGCGGCGTATACCATTGGCCGTCGTAAACAAGGTCTGCAAATTTTAACGCAACCTGCTGTTTGTAATGCTGGGTCGCTTTATCCAGACAAAGTGTCTCCAATACAGCATGTGCGTGATATAGGATCGTTCCGCCCGGTGTCTCGTATACACCGCGCGACTTCATGCCTACAAGCCGGTTTTCTACAATATCAGCCAGACCTATCCCGTTTGCCCCACCCAAAACGTTAAGTGCTTTGACAAGGTCTGCGCCTTTCATTTTCTCACCGTTTAACGCAACCGGAATTCCTTTTTCAAACGACAGCGTTAAATAAGTCGGTTCATCCGGCGCCTTTTCCGGCGAAACACCCATTTCCAAAATATCATCGTATTTTGGTTCATTTGCAGGGTCTTCAAGATCAAGGCCCTCATGCGAGAGGTGCCAAAGGTTTTTATCCTTTGAATAATTCGTTTCGCGATTAATTTTCAGCGGCACATTGTGTGCCTCTGCATAGTCGATTTCTTCATCACGAGACTTGATGTCCCAAATCCGCCACGGCGCAATAATCGGCATTGTGGGGGCAAATGCTTTGATTGTCAATTCAAAGCGCACCTGGTCATTCCCCTTGCCAGTACAGCCGTGACAAATGGCATCCGCACCTTCTGCCTTTGCAATCTCAACCAAACGCTTCGCAATCACCGGACGTGCAAACGACGTACCCAAAAGATAGGAATTTTCATAAACCGCACCCGCTTTAAGCGTCGGAAAGATGAAATCCTCCACAAACTCATCCTGTAAATCTTCAATATAAATTTTAGAGGCCCCCGTCTTGATTGCCTTTTCTTCAAGGCCGTCAAGTTCGTCTGCCTGACCGACATTTGCTGCAACGGCAATTACTTCACATCCATAATTCTCTTTCAACCACGGAATAATGATAGAGGTATCAAGTCCGCCCGAATAGGCCAAAACCACTTTATTATACTTCGCCATAACGCTCGTATCCTTTCCTTTAACTATTGCTTGATGTATATTATACATGATTTTACGTAAAAATCAAGCTGCATTTGCATATTTATTCGCAAAATATGCATGTTTGTTGTATGAAACAAAATTTCATCCCGCGCCTTGCGCGCTTTGCGGAAACTGCACAAAAACGGCTGAATAAATCAAGCGATACCTGCCTATACTATCACTGCCGCAGAAATATCCGAATAGTGTGTTTGCATTTCTGCGGCAGCGGAGGGACGGCTCTATGGCATCCCTCCGTATTTTTATGCATGAAATCCGTATCAATACCGCAAATCGTCACGGTATCCGTGATCCGATATGCATCTCCTGCCGCCATTGAGGCACATCTCCGTCATCGCCCCAATATTCGTCAATTGCCGTAATCAGGCCGTTTTCCATTTGAAAAAAGGAAACAGCATGAAAAGAAAGCGAACGATCGCACATATACACCTGTGTTACGGTGATAATCAGGCTTCCGATATTTTCTATCCGCTTAACCACCCCATTCCAATTACCGGGGTATGCACAGTTCGCGTGAATAAACTCTTCTACAGTGAACTGTTCTTTGGTATTATGCCACCGGACAAGCGCCTCTGGATGAAAAAACCGCCGCATCGCCTGAGCATTCTGACCCAGTACGGCGTCCCAATAAGCCTGTATTTCCACAGATTCTCCTCCTTATCCAATGGTGAGCTGCTCTCCTTCATCCTCTTCCCGCACAACCGCCCCCGTTGAGGGCAGAGACTTAGCGCGGAAGCGATGGGCGTTCGCCATCTTTTCCGGATCAAATCTTTCTGCTGAAATAACAAAATGGTTTTTCTTAACTGTCATTACAACAACGCCCTGCGTGTCGCGCGTCGTTTTCGGCAACAGCATCGCCGTATCAAAAATAAGCTTGCGCTTTGCCGTGGTCGTCAGGATAAATTCACCATCTTCAGAAAGCTGCATAGCTTTGATGAGCTTGAATTTCCCACAATAAGCATTGGCCAGCTTTTTACGCTTTGTTTTGGTTTCATAAGCAGATAAAGGTACCTTGGCAACACGCCCATTGTCAAACACAAACAACATATATCCGCTGTAATCCGTCGTCACCGCCATTGCTTCGATATGTTCTTCCGTGTCAAAGCCGAGTTTCGCCGGGATATAGTCGCCCAAAACGCTCGCTTTGGTATCTGGAAATTCAGAAGCCCGCGTTTTGTAGACCTGCTGCTGATCCGTGAAAAATAAAAGTTCAGCGCCGCCGATGGTTTCCAAATGAGTTAATACCGCATCGCCTTCCTTCAATTTCTGATCCCCGCTCATTCGCAGCGACTGCGGACGGATTTTTTTGAAATATCCTTCTCTTGTCAGGAACAGGTGAACCGGATCGGTATCCGCTTCCTCTTCCTCATCTTCTTCCGAAATCTCATCCGCGTAGAGAAACAAAGTACGCCGCGGCTGTGCATATTTTGCAATCACTTCACGCAGCTCCGACACAATAATGGAACGAATCTTATGGGGATGTGCCAGAATATCCTCCATCTCGGCAATATCCTTTTCGAGCTGTTCCACCTCTGACGTGCGCTTTAAGATATATTCCCGGTTTAAATGTCGCAGTTTAATTTCCGCTACATACTCCGCCTGCACTTCGTCAATGCCAAAACCGATCATCAGATTTGGGACAACTTCGCGTTCTTCCTCTGTCTCCCGTACAATCCGAACCGCCTTATCAATGTCAAGCAGGATTTTCTGCAAACCCTTCAGCAGATGCAGCTTTTCCATCTTCTTGTTTAAATCAAAACAGACACGCCGCCGCACGCATTCTGAGCGGAACGTAATCCACTCTGAAAGAATAGATTTAATCCCAAGAACACGAGGATATCCGTTGATCAGTATATTAAAGTTACAGGAATAGTTGTCCTGAAGCGGTGTCATGCGGTAAAGCTTCTGCATCAGTTTATCCGGATCCTGCCCGCGCTTTAAATCCAATGTAAGCTTTAAACCATTTAAATCCGTTTCATCCCGCAGATCAGCGATTTCCCGAATTTTATTTTCCTTTACAAGATCCACAATCTTGTCCATTATGGCTTCTACTGTTGTCGTAGCGGGGATTTCCACAATTTCAATACAGTTATTCTGCTTATCATAACGGTATTTCGCCCGGATCTTAAAGCTCCCACGTCCGGTCTCAATCACTTTTTTCAATTCTGCCGCATCATAAAGAAAAAGCCCGCCGCCCGGGAAATCCGGTCCTTTGATCGCTTCGGATACATCGTAGTCCGGATCCCGCAAAAGCCCGATTGCCGCTTCACATACTTCCTTCAAATTAAACGGGCAAATACTCGACGCCATAGAAACTGCAATGCCGACATTTGCATTTACAAGGATAGAAGGGAACGTCGCAGGGAGAAGCGTCGGCTCTGTTGTGGTATTGTCATAATTGGGAACAAAGTCCACTGTGTCACGGTCCATATCGCGGAAAAACTCGATACAAATAGGCGCAAGCTTCGCCTCTGTATAACGGGATGCCGCAAATGCCATATCACGGGAGTAGGCTTTTCCAAAATTCCCCTTTGAATCAATGTATGGATGGAGCAACGCCTCATAACCGCGTGAAAGGCGCACCATCGTCTCATAAATCGCCTGATCTCCATGTGGGTTCAAACGCATCGTTTGACCGACAATATTGGCCGATTTTGTTCGTGCTCCAGTCAAAAGCCCCATTTTATACATAGTGTATAAAAGCTTTCGGTGTGAGGGCTTAAAGCCGTCAATTTCCGGAAGCGCGCGGGAGACAATGACGCTCATCGCATACGGCATATAGTTTTCGCGAAGCGTCGCTGTAATCGGCTGATCTATAACGGTTCCTGCACCGGCAATATAGGCGTCGTTACTTGTTCGACGCGGCGATACCGGTTCTTTTTTCTTTTTTGCCACTCTGTCTGTCCCCTTACTTATGAGATATCCGCCAGTTCAAGATATTTCTGGCCGTTTTCCGCAATATAGTCCTTGCGCCCTTGCAAATCGTCTCCTAAAAATAAATCAAATACCTGTGCGGTTTTCACAATATCCTCCGGCTGGACGCGGATCAAACGTCTGGTTTTGGGATTCATTGTTGTAAGCCACATCATATCCGCCTCATTTTCACCCAGTCCTTTTGAACGCTGAAGCGTATACTTCTGCCCTGCAATCATACCTAAAATATCGGTCTTTTCCTGTTCAGTATAAGCAAAGTATGTCTTTTCCCCATCTTTTTGCTTGGCTGTAATTTCATAAAGCGGCGATTCCGCAATGTAAACGTATCCCTTCTCAATCAGGGTCGGCATCAGCCGATAAAGCATTGTCAGAATCAGCGTACGGATCTGAAAGCCGTCGTAATCGGCATCTGTACAAATAATGATCTTGTTCCAGCGCAGGCTTTCCAAACTGAACGCTGAAAACTCCTTATTTGCTTTCGACTGTACCTCAACACCGCAGCCAAGCACCTTGACAACATCGGTAATAATTTCACTCTTAAAAATCTTTGGGTATTCCGCTTTCAAACAGTTTAATATTTTCCCGCGCACCGGGATGACAGCCTGAAATTCTGCATCGCGTCCCTGCTTGCAGGCGCCAAGCGCAGAATCGCCCTCTACAATATAGAGTTCGCGCCGGGCGATATCCTTTGTCCGGCAGTCCACAAATTTCTGTACACGGTTTGCAATATCCAATGTTCCACGGAGTTTGCCTTTTATTGCAATCCGTGTTTTTTCCGCATTTTCCCGGCTTCTTTTGTTTATCAGAACCTGTTCGGCTATTTTTAAAGCCTCATCCGGATTTTCGATAAAATAGACCTCCATCTGATGCTTTAGGAAATCGGTCATAGCCTCATAAATAAACTTGTTATTAATCGATTTCTTCGTTTGGTTCGCATAAGAAGTCTGAGTTGAAAATGAAGAGGAGATCAAGATAAGGCAATCTTCAATATCTGCAAAAATTGGTTTGCTTTCCCCTTTTAAATACTTGTTGTTCTGCTTAAGGTATTGATCGATCTGCGATACCATAGCCTGCCGCACCGCGCGGTCCGGCGCTCCGCCGTGCTCAAGCCAGCTTGAATTATGGTAGTATTCAAGCTGGTGAACACGATTGGAAAAAGTCAGTGCACAGGAAAGCTTCACTTTATACTCCGGCTTATCTTCCCGATCTCTGCCCTTTCGTTCGGTCTCCCAATACTGTACGGTGGTCATCGCTTGGTCTCCCGCAATTTCCGCCACATAATCCGCTATGCCGTTTTCATAGTAGTACTCCTGCTCTACAAAACCGCTTTCCGTCTGATCTTTAAAAATAAGATGCAGCCCTTTATTGACAACAGCCTGCCGCTTCAAGGTATCGGTAAAATATTCGGCCGGGATTGCGATGTCTGTAAAAACAGACAAATCTGGACGCCACTTTGTACGCGTTCCAGTTGGCTGCTTTTTCCCTGCAGGTTTTTTTGCGAGCCCGCCGACATTGACGCCTTTTTCAAAGTGCAGATTATACTGGAAACCGTCGCGTACAACTTCTACATCCATATATTCCGAAGCATACTGTGTAGCACATGCCCCAAGTCCGTTTAAACCCAAAGAGTATTCGTAATTTTCCCCATCGTTTGTGTTGTACTTGCCTCCGGCGTACAACTCACAGTAAACAAGCTCCCAGTTAAAGCATCCAGCCGACTCATTATAATCGACCGGACAGCCGCGTCCAAAATCCTGCACTTCTATGGAGTGGTCAAGATACCGCGTCACAATAATCCGATTCCCGCACCCTTGACGCGCCTCGTCGATAGAGTTAGAAAGGATCTCAAACACGGCATGCTCGCATCCCTCAATATCGTCCGACCCAAACATAACGCTTGGCCGCAAACGGACGCGGTCAGCGCCTTCTAATTTTTGTATGCTCTCATTCCCATATTCCTTTTTTGTCTTTCTTGGCATATTGCCCTCCTATGTTGCAAATCTCTGTCCAATACTATCCCATTATCTTTTAAGTATATACGGTGCTTTAAATCTTGTCAAACAAGCCCTGCTGTACTGCACCGTTTTACATGTAGTGCTACAATTATGCTGGATTTTTCCCGCAGACGGCAATTGACATATTATAGTATTTTTGAGATAATAAAAAAGAGGTGGCCGATCATGATCTATTGTTTTATTTTCTTTAATTTCTCTTCGCTGTGTTGTCCTGTATGGTATCCGATAAAACGTATTTGTATCGGCGCATAAATCGCTATCTTTCTCACAGCAGTTTATGCGCTTTTTCGATCTTACTATAATCAAACTAAGCGGTCAGCTACCTATAACAATTGCGACAATACCGGAGTTGGCTGTCAAGCCTTAGCCGGAACCAATATCTGCATGTATTGGGCGCAGGACAGAGGCAAAACCAAGATGGTTCAAACCATGCATTCCACATTCGATGCGCTCTATACGGATATGAATATCCCCTCCAATGGAATGACTGGCGGTACTTCCTCACAAAACGCATACAGCGGCCTTTGCAAGTACATCGAGCGCAAAAGATATTCCATTCCCTATTGGGGTACTGCACAAAATTCAACATATAGCTGGAGTTGGGCCATGGCTCGTATTGACCGGGGAATGCCTTATGTCCTTCCCATTTATCAATACAGCGGCATTTCATATGCTGGTCATGCAGCCGGCAGTATTTGGATATCAGTACATCGGAGTAGAAAATACCCTCATCCTCGCTGATGGGTATCAAAGCGGTCTTGTTTATCGAACATACGCTTCCTGTGCGGATTCAGACGGAGATTTTCTTGTCAACGACGGTGCGTTTGTCTACTATTTGGGGTGGTAAGCTATATGTTCTCTAATAAAGTGAATTTTAAATCAAAACTGCGAAAAGTCATTTTGTTTTTCCTCGCTGCTGTTTGCAGCATTGCAACCTGCTTTCTCGCAATTGCCGATCGTCCGCACTCTGCGGCAGACCTGTTCGGCATGTATATGACACACTTTTTGAAAATCAACGTAAAAAGATATCTTCCCAATCAAGGCATGATTTGGGAAAATCCAGAAATGGTATTTGAGAAAGCTTTTGAGCCGGACAGCCCTGATATGAAAAACTTTATAGACGCCTTTTATGAAAGGGCGCTGTATCCGGTTGATCAGGAAGTCGGAAGGAAAACTTTGGAAAACGTCAATTATGCTACTGTTTCGTTCCAAGTTCAAGACAGTCCAAACGGCAAGTCAACCCCTTCCCCAAGATGGATTATCTTTGATATTCCGCCTGGTTCAAATTTCATTCGTATTCGTACGATCCATCCACGCACCGGTGAAGAGGTACGGCGATACTTTCTGAGTGCATCTGACTATTTTATCACATGGGATAATGTCAACCACTTTCTTGACCGGTTTAAAAACGACACGCACATGTACGTTAAGAAATAGTCCCACAAGAAAGCATCATGCACCTATACCCTTCAAGGTCTATCTATTTTAAGTTCATGCTCTACTTTTTCTTTTGTAATCCAGTGTAAAACAAGCATATTTTATTTCAGTCTGCTTGAACGATAGAGCCCTACTTTGACGTTATATCAACCGGCAGTATCCGACACAAAACGCACGGTTTCCGCAGCAACTGTGGAAACCGTGCGTTTTGTTTACCTATCCGGCAACGCATCAACATACTTAAGATGCGTCCTCTGTATTTAAATATTCCTATTTTAAAAATCCATCCAAAAGCTTTAAATGCGGGAAAAATATTTCTCGTTATACGTTTGGAAAAGCTTACTATATTCTCCTTCTGCGCTGGCGTGCAGCTCTTTTAAATACTCATGACGGTCAAACATCACCAAATGATGATGGTATCCGATCAGGTGCACCGCTACATTGGAGCAGTGATCTGAAATCCTCTCTAAGTTCGTCAACAACTCCAAAAAGACAATGCCGCCGTCTACCGTACATTTTCCCGCTTTCAAACGTTCAATATGACGGAATTTCAATGTATCCTCCATCTTGTCGACGGTTTCTTCAAGCGGCTCAATATGCGCAGCCAATTCAAGATTATCCGTTTTGACAACAGTCACTGCTAAATCGATCACCTCTGAAACTGCGTCGGAAAGCGCACGCAGCTCCGATTTCGCCTGTTCTGATAAAGACGCATTCTGTTCATGAAGCCGCTCTGCAAGTTCCAGCACATTGATAGAATAGTCCCCAATACGCTCAAACTCAAGAATCAGCTTCAAATAATAGGTAATAGTCTGGCTGTCTTGTTCGGATAATTCGCTGTTGGTAAGTTCTACCAAATATCGGTTTAGCTTGTCCTCCATCTGATCTATGGCATCCTCAAATCCCATAATCTTTTCCTTACAGGCTGGGTCAAATTTTTCGAACATGGAAATGGCGTTATCAAAATTCTTTTTTGCATAGACGCCCATTTGCTCAATAACTTCCTTGACATGGGAAAGCGCCAACGGAGGAGAAAGAAGAAAGCGCGGATCCAAGACGGCAACATCCGGCGCATCCGAATCCCTATCCGCCACTTGCTTTTTATCACGGATGGTCAAAACGGCAAGTTTTTCAAGAACCCGTGTAAAGGGAAGCAGCAAAATAGTGGTCACCACATTAAATGTAATATGGAAATAAGAAATTCCACTCATTGATACCGCATCATCCCAAAATGGGAATCTAACCGTCCATTGGATCAAATACATCCCAATAAAGAAAATAATCGTTCCAATAATATTGAAATACAAATGAACCATAGCGGCGCGCCGTGCATTTTTACTTGCCCCAATGCTTGAAAGCAGCGACGTGACACAAGTACCGATATTCTGTCCTAAAATAATCGGTACCGCTGCCGAAAACGGGACCATTCCGGTTGAAGCAGCAGTCTGCAAAATAGCCACGGACGCAGAAGAGCTTTGGATAATCGCTGTAATGACTGTGCCTGCAAGCAATCCGATAAACGGGTTTGATAGAGTCTGGAACAGCTGGCTGAACGCAGGGAGTTCAGAAATCGGTTTCAACGCATCGGTCATGATAAGCATCCCGTTAAAAAGGATAGCAAAACCGAACATAACTTCACTTATCAGCCGTGTTTTACTCTTCTTTGCCGTCATGAGAATAACAATTGCGACCAATGCAATTACCGGCGTAAAAGTCTCTGGTTTAAACAAGTTTAACAAAAAATTTGACGTCTCGACACGATTGGGATCGGCAAGGCTGACAATCAGTGAAGTTACCGTGGTGCCAATGTTCGCCCCCATAATAACGCCAATCGCATTACGCAGCTTCAATACCCTTGCATTTACAAGGCCCACTACAATAACGGTTGTAGCAGAAGAACTTTGAATTGCAGCAGTAACCAGAATACCAAGTAGAAGGCTTTTAAACACATTGCTTGTCATCCTTTCCAGAGCTTGCTGCATTTTCCCGCCAGCCACTTTTTCCAGACTGCTGCCCAGCATATTCATGCCAAACAAAAAGAAGGCAAGCCCGCCGGCCGCAGTCAGCGCACTCATCAAAATCTCCATAATCCCTCCGAAATGTTCTTGTAAAATCTGTGTGAAAAAATTGTTATGTTGAAAGTATCATATCATAAAAAAATAGAGTATACCAGTAGCAAATCAAAAAAGATACGCTTTTTTATATCTCTTTGACACAACTGTATTTGGCGTCCCCTTTTTTGTCAAAACAAAACACAAAAATGCCACGTATATTGGGAGATGGTCACCCCCTTTTGTCTCTTCACAGCAAAAATTCTTTATCCGCCAAAAGTTTTATTTGCTTTTCGAAATGAAATATACTATAATATAGTAGATTTCCTTATCACATTTTTTAACAAGACGCAATTCTTACGCCTCCGTAGTTAAATGGATATAACAAGATCCTCCTAAGATTTAGTTATCGGTTCGATTCCGGTCGGGGGTACCAAAAACCGGCTGCTGGACACAAAATGTGTCCAGCAGCCGGTTTTCTATACCTTTCTGTTTAACTGTAATTAATATAGTAAATCAAAATTACCTGTAAACGAACAGTTTTGATTTTCTCCATAAAATGCGATATGCCGCTTTTTATACAGCATCGACCTTCCGCTACAGCACTACTGGATACCGCCGCGCAACGGCCTCTGCCAGTGCGGCGGTGCGGCGTTCAACCAAGTTAAAATCTACACCGTCATGATACAATGCCTCCAGCTGGTCATGCAAACGCTTTGCTTCGCACAGATGTGTCTGTGCCGCAGATAAAATCGCTTCCGCCGCCTTTCTTTGAAATGAAAGGGCATGCTTTTTCTCCTGTAAAACCGTGCGCCCGGTAAAACGGGTATAACGGATCGTACGATACGGTTTGCATCCCTCCCACTGCGTATAACGGGTACGGGTCAAAAACGCCAGCGACAATGACGGGATCATTACCTGCTCTGTCATGCAGTCTGGAGCAATCGGGGAGGGGCACGCGAATACCTCATAGCCGGCTTTTAACGCATATTCTATCAGATTTTTAAGCAGACGGTCGGCCGACACGCCAAATGGATCTTCAATAATACAGATCCGTTCACAAAGTATGTACGGTGTATCCGTATATGTCAAAATCCCATGCATAGTCATGGCGCTTAGCAAACGGTGATGCAAGATCCCTTTTCTCCCTGTTTTAGGGAATTCGCGGGCCGCCATTCTAGCAGATAGTGCATCAATTTTTTTAAAATCTGTGTGTGCGGCTATTAAACGCCTGTTATCTGACAAAAGAAGATCTGCGCAGGATAACAGGCGGCGGCATTTCTCATGGCTGGCACTGATTTCACTTTGCAGCTGCACCAATTCTTTTAGCCGGGGTGTCAGCACAGACTCACGCAGGCAACTCCAAAAATCACATACAGTTTGAAAACTCGCAGGAAATACCGGTTCCACGGCATGTGGCGGTGTGGCGTCCATAATACTACACCTTGCGTCATGCAGAATAACGCCATCCAGAGATTCCGGGTCAGAAGAGCAGTGTATCCGCTCTGTCAGCGACTCCATTTTGGAAAAGCGTGCAGCTATCCGCTTCATCGCCGTAGATTTCCCACCGCCTGCGCTTCCCTTTATCAAAAAGCGGCGATATCCGGGCTTCGGATCATCAAAAGGCGCACAAAGGGAAAAAAAGTGATTTGGCGCATTGGTGCACAAGAAAAAATCAACTGTTTTAGGTTCATTTATCACACAAAATCCCTCCCTACTTTGCAGTATCCTATGCAAACGGGAGGATATACGTGCAAAAATGGTATGGACGGTTGTAGAGAACATTCCTGCTGTTTTTTTAATTATTCCTTTTATAATCTCACACGGAAACGGATTGTTCTATTATCAAGATTAGCAGCAGAAATCTCGCCATGATGTTTTTGCACAATGGCTTTTGCCATAGATAAGCCAATGCCGAACCCACTTCCATATGTCCTTGCTTTATCCGCACGATAAAACCGGTCGAACAGGCGGTTTAATTCAATACCGCAGACTGCCGTATAAGTATTGTCAACCGCAATAACCGGACGCCGGCCTTTCCCCTTTTCCAAAGTTACACGGATTACCCCATCGGGGTCACAGTATTTAGACGCATTATCCAACAAAATTGAGAAAAGCCGGCGGATTGCCGCTTCATTCCCCATATATACAATCTCCGGTGAAATATTTGTCACGAAGCTCTTTCCGCTTCTGCATATTGCACCTTCAAAAACAGAAACAATATCAAGCGCCATATCACTAAGGTTAAACGGCTGCATGTCCAATTTAATCTGCTCCTCGTCCATTCGGGCCAGTTCAACGAGCTGATTTACCAATTCTGTCATAATCCCGGTCTCTTCCCGAACATCGCTGAGCCACTCGCTTGATCCAGTTTCTGCCTCCATGATATCTAAGTTGGTACGGATTAAAGTCAACGGTGTTTTTAATTCGTGATTTGCATCGGTAATAAACTGTTTTTGTTTCTCATAGCTTTCTGCCACTGGTTTTACCATCCGTTTGGAGGTCAGTATAACCACCAATAGAACGACAAGGCTTCCAGCGATAAATACCAAAGAAGCGGCAAGCAAAAAGCTTTGATTCATATCTTTCGTACCGCTCCCATTGATAAAAACAACAGTTTCGAGCAAAAACTTGGTACCTGCTCAGAAAAATTTCCTTTCACTTTATAACGGACAAATTTTTGCGAATTGGGGGGTATCCCCAAAAATTCTTTTCACTTTACAACGGACATTTTCTCCGAGAAAAACAGGGGTCTGCTTGATAAAAGTGAAAATAAAAGTGCTTCCGGTCTTGGAAAGAGCGGAAGCATCGTGTTTTACGGATATGAGATTTTAGAGAACAGCAAGCACAGCCGCTGTCCGTACACAGCGGCGAAATGAGCGTTCCGGCCTGTCGGCCAATCTGCCCATTTGTTCTTGTTGGGAGTACCCAAACCCCGTTGATTTTATGTAAGGCTGTTGACTACCATCATAATATTAAATATAATTTTATGTGTATGGCTTCGTTATCGTTGTTGACTATCATCGTGATTTTGGATATAATATTATCAGGTTGTTACTGCGAGGTGAGCGGATGGACTATATGGCGGAACTGGCCGCGATTGCAAAAGAAAATGGCGGCATCATCGAAACGAAAACGGCGGCGCAGCGCGGCATTTCCAAGGCGATGCTCTACAAGCTGTGCAAGGCGGAAAAAATTCACCGCATTGTCAAGGGGCAGTATGTTCTCCCGGAGGATATGCAGGACGAACTGCTGTCCATCAGCCGCCGGTCAGGAAAGATTATTTTTTCCCACGAGACGGCGCTGTTTCTTCACGGAATTTCCGACCGGACACCCTTTGAGCACACCGTAACCGCGCC
>CAJFJV010000008.1 GCA_904384225.1 uncultured Oscillospiraceae bacterium
ATTTGTTTGAATACTCAATTACTGCTTGCCTAAACTGCATGGTCTGTGTTATCTTGTTCATAGCGAATAGGGTGACACCTGCCTTTTGGTTTTGTCTGGGCAACTCTACCTTAACACAGGTCACTCCTATTCGCTATTTATTTCTTTGATTTGTTACACATCATTGTAACACCTACACCTTTAAAAAAGTTTTTTCAAGCAAGATACTTGACAAAACGAAAAAAATCAGCTAATATAAGTAACAATTTCACAGACAAAATGCGATGACGAGGAAAATGTCCCATTGTAAGGCGTTTCAGAGAGCTGCCGGTTGCTGCGAGACAGTATGCTGTAATGGGAATACTGGCCTTAGAGCAGTCAGCTGAAAGCTTTTAATGTGAGTAGGTGCGACCGGTTTCTCCACCGTTATGAGGGAGATTGTATTCGCAGAAGTTTTTTCTGCCGATGCAAATGAGTGGGTGCGTAAAAAGTCGCATCAATCAGAGTGGTACCGCGGATGGAATAAGACCTAAACCTTTCGTCTCTGCTTTTAAAGCAGCGGCGAAAGGTTTTTTTGTTTGCGAAAATGAAAATAGGAAAGGTGATGTATAAGATGATGGATTACACAAAGTATCAGCGCGGTTATTACATGCCGCCTGTCCCTTCATTCGACTGGGTAAATAAAGAGTATATCGATAAGGCGCCAATCTGGTGCAGCGTCGATTTGCGGGATGGAAATCAGTCGCTGGTTATTCCAATGAGCCTTGATGAAAAGCTGGCGTTTTTTAAACTGCTTGTCAAAGTTGGTTTTAAAGAAATTGAAGTGGGTTTTCCAGCAGCTTCAGAAACAGAGTATGCCTTTTTACGTGCTTTGATCGATCAAGATTTGATACCAGACGATGTGACAGTTCAAGTATTAACACAAGCACGGGAGCATATTATTCGAAAAACGTTTGAGGCTCTCAAAGGTTGCAAACAAGCAATTGTCCATGTTTATAATTCCACTTCTTTTGCACAGCGTCAGCAGGTTTTCAAAAAGACAAAAGAAGAAATCAAACAGATTGCTGTGGATGGAGCGGTTCTCCTGCAAAATCTTGCAGAAGAAGCAGAGGGAAATTATCGTTTTGAGTATTCACCGGAGAGCTTTACGGGGACAGAGCCGGAATATGCGTTAGAAGTGTGTAATGCGGTACTGGATGTTTGGAAACCAACATCGGAAAAAAAGGCCATTATCAATCTGCCGGTAACGGTGGAAATGTCTTTGCCGCATGTTTATGCAAGTCAGGTCGAATATATTTGCAAGCACTTGAAATATCGGGAAAATGTTGTGGTTTCTCTTCATCCGCATAACGACCGCGGATGTGGTGTTGCTGACAGTGAACTTGGCCTTTTAGCAGGTGCGGACCGGATTGAAGGGACGCTTTTTGGGAACGGGGAGCGTACAGGCAATGTGGATATTATCACACTGGCAATGAATTTATATGCCCACGGAGTAAATCCAAAGCTTGATTTTTCAGATATGCCATCGATTTGCGAAACATATGAACGGATGACCGGAATGCATATTTCTGAGCGTCAGCCTTATGCGGGTAAGCTTGTGTTCGCGGCATTCTCCGGATCACATCAAGATGCGATTGCGAAAGGTATGAAATATCGGGAAGAGCATGACCTGCAGCACTGGACGGTTCCATATCTGCCGATTGATCCGCAGGATGTGGGAAGGGAATATGAGACGGATGTAATTCGTATTAACAGCCAAAGCGGAAAAGGCGGAATTGGTTATCTCCTTGAACAAAATTACGGATATGATTTGCCGCCGAAAATGCGGGAAGACTTCGGCTATAAAGTTAAAAGCGTTTCGGATCATTTGCATAAGGAATTGATGCCTGAAGAGGTGTACGCTGTTTTCGCGGAAAATTATCTGAATATCAGTACGCCGCTTGAATTGCTGGATTATCATTTTGTACGCAACCATGACGTATTTAAAGTTGTCCTTACCGTCAAATATAACGGATGGGAGCAGGATGTTACCGCTACAGGGAATGGCCGTCTGGATGCTGTCAGCAATGCGGTGAAAAAGCTTACAGGGATGCAGTATACTCTTACAACTTATCAGGAACATGCATTAGATAAAGGATCAACTGCACGGGCTGTGTCCTATGTTGGAATTGAAGTGCAGGATGGCAAAACAGTATGGGGCGCAGGTGTGCATGAAGATATTATCGCCGCTTCTATTATGGGGCTGATCAGTGCGGTTAATCATGCGGAAGTTTCAAAATAAAGAGAAAGGCAGGGGTTTATGATGGGAATGACAATGTCACAAAAAATTTTGGCGGCGCATGCTGGCGTATCGGAGGTTAAATCGGGACAGCTTATTATGGCAAAGCTTGATATGGTACTTGGTAACGATATAACCTCTCCAGTAGCCATCAATGAGTTTGAAAAGTATGGCTTTGATCGCGTATTTTCAAAAGATAAAATATCGTTGGTGATGGATCATTTTGTCCCAAATAAGGATATTAAGGCCGCAACCCAAGCCAAACAGAGCCGCGAATTTGCAAAAAAGTATGATATCATACATTTTTATGATGCCGGAAGGATGGGAATAGAGCACGCGCTTTTGCCGGAACAGGGAATTGTGAAAGCGGGTGACCTGGTGATCGGCGCAGATTCGCATACATGTACGTATGGTGCACTTGGCGCTTTTTCTACTGGTGTCGGTTCAACTGATATGGCGGCTGGAATGGCTACTGGAGAATTGTGGTTTAAAGTGCCATCGGCTATTAAATTTAATATTACCGGAAAACTTCGTCCGTACATAAGCGGAAAAGATGTTATTTTACATATAATCGGCATGATTGGCGTTGACGGTGCGCTCTATAAATCTATGGAATTTACGGGCGACGGATTAAAAAATCTATCGATGGATGATCGTCTGTGTATTGCGAATATGGCGATTGAGGCGGGTGCTAAAAATGGGATATTTGAAGTGGATAATATAACCCGCGATTATATGGAGCATCGCGTCACATCATCTTACGATGTGTATCATGCGGATGCTGATGCAGAATATGATACGGTTTATGACATTGATCTTTCGAGTATACCGCATACTGTGGCATTCCCACATCTTCCTGAAAACGCACGTACGCCGGATAATTGGGGCAATGTAAAAATTGATCAGGTGGTCATTGGTTCGTGCACAAACGGACGTTTCTCAGATATTGAGGCAGCCGCCAAAATCATCGGAGGAAAACGGATTGCTGACGGCGTGCGTTGTATCGTGATTCCGGCAACACAACAAATTTATAAAGAAGCGATGAAGGCTGGATATCTCGAACAATTTATTGATGCAGGATGCGTAGTATCTACACCGACCTGTGGGCCTTGTCTTGGCGGATACATGGGAGTTTTAGCGGAAGGTGAACGATGTGTATCTACCACAAACCGTAATTTTGTCGGGCGCATGGGACATATAAAAAGCGAAGTATATCTCGCATCACCGGAGGTGGCGGCAGCCTCAGCGCTGACAGGACGCCTAACTGCGCCGGAAGAAGTGCTTTGATGCGGCAAGTGACCCCCAATTTTTGCATCTTATTAAAGAAAGGAGAACAGTATCATGCAGGCAAAAGGAATTGCACATAAATATGGTGATAATATTGATACGGACGTTATTATTCCAGCGCGTCATTTAAATACACAGGATCATTTAGAATTGGCTTCCCATTGTATGGAGGATATTGATTCGGATTTTGTAAAAAGAGTAAAGCAGGGAGACATAATAGTCGGAGGATATAATTTCGGATGCGGCTCTTCGCGTGAGCATGCCCCGATTGCGATTAAATCGAGCGGTATTTCCTGTGTAATTGCAAAAACCTTTGCACGTATTTTCTATCGGAATGCAATCAATATTGGTTTGCCTATTTTGGAATGTGAAGCGGCAAGTGATGGAATCGATGCGGGAGATATTGTTGAGATTGATTTTGATACGGGTTTGATTACCAATTTAACAAAAAGAGAGATATATCAGGCGCAGGCGTTCCCTCCATTTATACAAAAGATTATTCGTGCCAATGGTTATTTAAATTCTGTGAAGAATAAATGAGGTGAATCTCTTTGAAGAAAACAATTGCAGTCATAAAAGGGGACGGAATTGGTCCGGAAATCGTGAAGGAAGCGATCCGTGTCCTTGACCGTATTGCGGAGGAGTTTGGTCATACTTTTGTTTACCATGAAGCTTTGGCGGGCGGTGCGGCGATCGATGCTTGCGGAGAGTGCCTTCCACAGCGTACAGTTGATATTTGTATGGCAAGCGACAGCGTGCTTTTAGGGGCAGTCGGCGGCCCCAAGTGGGATGATTTGCCCGGATCCCAGCGCCCTGAAAAAGCGCTTTTAGAAATTCGAAGTAAAATGGGGCTTTATGCGAATCTTCGTCCCGCTATCCTTTTCCAGCAGCTTGCAGATGCAAGCCCGTTAAAGCCGGCGCTTGTGCAAAAAGGGATTGACTTTATCGTGGTACGCGAATTGACAGGCGGCATTTATTTTGGAGAACATCAAACATGGCAAAAAGGAGACGAATGTGCTGCGAGCGATTTGATGCTTTACACGAAACGGGAAATCGAACGAATTGCACGGGTAGCATTTGATACAGCCATGAAACGGAAAAAGCATGTTACCTCCGTAGATAAAGCCAATGTATTGGATACATCCAGACTGTGGCGAAAGACAGTGGAAGAAATAGCGAAGGAATATCCTGAAGTTGCTTTGGATCATATGTATGTAGACAACGCTGCAATGCAGCTGTGCAAAAATCCGGCCCAATTTGATGTCATTTTAACGGAAAACATGTTTGGCGATATTTTGTCTGATGAGGCAAGTATGATTACCGGCACAATCGGCACCATTGGCTCTTCTTCACTGGGAGAGGGTACTTGTGGCATGTATGAACCAATCCATGGTTCTGCGCCTGATATTGCGGGACAGAATAAAGCAAATCCGATCGGAACCATCCTTTCTGCTGCAATGATGTTGAAATATTCTTTTGGAATGGAAAAGGAAAGTGCCTGCGTTGAAGCGGCAGTAAATACAGTACTTGACGGCGGCTATCGCACGTTAGATATGATGAGCGAAGGGAAAATGTTGGTTTCTTGTAGCGAAATGGGCACAAAAATTGCAGCGGCTATTCACAAGACAAAAGAATAACGCTTACTATTGAGCATCGGAGGCTTAACCAGTTGTCCGGTGCTCATTTTTTTAGGTATTGTCCTATGACGGTTTCGTTTCGGTTACATAATGAATCAGGGAAAGGAAAGGCAGACGACAAATCTTTGATAGATGATCCCATAGAGGTATTCTGTTAAAAGGCCATGGAGCTTAAAAGGGATGTAAGAGAGTGACGGAAGAGCGCACGCATTGCTGTTAATAAAAAATTATAGTGAGGGGATGATGGGAAAATGCAAGAGACGCATGAACGGGTTTATAGCGTAATTTTGCAAGAAATAAAAATACGTCTCGCGGATGGCAGGCTATGCGCAGGTTGCCGCTTACCGCCGGAACGCGAATGTGCAGAATATTTTCAAGTATCCCGTTCGGCCGTGCGGGAAGCGTTACGCGCTTTAGAACTGACAGGGATCGTACACTGTATGCAGGGAGAGGGGACCTATCTTGCGGATAATATATCGGAATGTTTAATTGAACCGTTTGATCTTATGTTTTTGCTGATAGGGCAAAATCCGGAATATCTACAACAGATTCGCTTCGCCTTGAAACCTGAAACGGCTCGTTTAGCTGCAATAAAACGTTCAGACGAAAGTATAGAGTGCTTGTTTCGATTATGTACTTTAATGGAAGGATGCAGGGAGGAAAAAATTTTTTCGATATGGACCAACAGTTTCATATGGTTATCGCAGAAGAGGCCAAGAACCCTTTTATCCTAAGTATTCTTACGGCAGTGTTTCGTCTTTTGGAGAGCCATACAAGGCGTTTCAATAGATGGCGTCATATTCAAGAAAGAAACGTTGTCTATCGGTATCATCGCAGAATTGCAGAGACAATTGCCGGCCAAAGGGAAAAGGATGCGGGGAATTTCATATCTATACATATACAGATGATGGACATTTAGATGCGGGCAGATGATTCATGGCCAAAATAAGATAGTTAGAATAATATCTTGTCTTATTATGCCTTAACTTAAAATTTGAGAGGTATAAAGCGGAGGAGAAAAAGTGTTATCCATCCTTTGCCTTATATCGGCTACTGCTTTTATCAAAACAAGGCTATTGTTGAAGCTAAATCCCAAAACATACGGCGACACTAGCCTCCCAAGCAGCGTCAATCTTAAAGGAAAGGCAAACTTCCCGATTTATGAAATATTTTTTACTTGAATTTTACATTGATTTGACCGATTTCTGATTTCACTGAATCCATATACATTGTAATATAATATATTGGAGGATTACAGGTATTAAAAAATGATGTTACGACCCCGATTTTATAAAATGGGGGCCGTATTCTATATATAGGAGGGAATCTGTTGTTATGAGCGATGAGCATAAAATCATCCAACAGGTCTATCGGGCAAAAGAGAATATACAGGAGGCAGATTGGCTTATCGGTACATATATGCCTTTTATAAAAGCAGAGACAGCAAAATATTTAAAGCGTCCGCCGATTGAAGGGCATGATGATGAACTGAGTATCGCAATGATCGCTTTTCATGAAGCAATAAACGGGTATTCCCGTGCTCGGGGCGCATTTTTAAAATATGCATCGATGTTGATAAGAAGCCGACTGATCGACTATAGCCGTAAAGAACGCCGGCATAGCCATGTTATATCGCTGGATGCCCCAGTTGGAGAAGAGGATACTGTTTTTGGCGAAATATTAGCAGACGAAAAGGATTTTCATGAAGAAGCGGCGTCTCGCGATGCGACTCGTGCAGAAATTGAAGAGTTAACCCAGCAAATGAAAGTGTTTGATGTCAGTCTCAGCGATGTAGCGGATAATTGTCCTAAGCAGCAAAGGACGCTGGCTGCATGCAGGCGTGCACTGCAATATGCAAGCGAAAATACCGAACTTTTAGAAGAACTTCTGCGTACGAAAAGATTACCTATCGGCCGTCTTTCCGCTGGTAGCGGCGTAGAGCGTAAGACGCTGGAACGACATCGTAAGTACATGATAGCACTTATGCTTATTTATACCAATGGATTTGAAATCATTCGCGGGCATTTAAAACAGGTATTGAAAGGAGTGGCGATACGGTGAGTTATATGGTAATGGAGTGCCACCCCGGCTACGTTATTTTGCTGGATGAGGCAGGCCGATTTTTTAAAGCCGCCAATCTTCAGTATGAGGTTGGGCAGACGGTGTATGATCCGATTTTGATGAAGGATAAAGCAAAAGAACAACGACATCCTGCTGTTAAATGGATTTGCAGCGGGACGGCGGCGATAGCGGCCTGCTTTCTATTATTTTTTGGCTTCAGTTATTATCGGGATTATATTCAGCCCTATTCTTCGATTTATCTGACGATTAATCCAGAAGTGCAGATGAATCTGAACCGCCAGGGTACGGTTGTAGAGCTGGTAGGAACAAACGATGATGGAAAAAGGCTTTTAGATGGATATGACGGAAAAGGGAAAGATAAGATAACAGTAGCGGATGAGTTGATTGACCGGGCGATAGAAATGGGATTTTTATCGGAGGGCGGACAGATTTCCTTTTCCATTGATTCTCCCGATGATGTTTTGTTCCAAGAATACGGAGTAGAGCTTCGTACAAAAGTAGCGGAATATTTAGATGGGCGGATTACAATTACCCTTGAAATTTTCGATTATCAAAATAGTCAAGCGGGAAATGAACAGGATACCTCGGCTGCATCTTCCGCCCAATCGACACAGCCGAATGCAGATGCTTCTAATACCACAGATTATGATGATACGGACTATGGCTCGGATAATAATAATGTTTCATCGAATCCCAAAGCACCTTCCGGAAATGCGACTTCGCGTATAGAAGCGAGTGCAAACAATAGCACAACGGACTATCATGACGGGGATACCGACTACGCCCCGCAGGATGAGGAAGATACCAATTATGAAGAAGACGATGATGACGATGATGAACAAAATGACGACGATTAAATTTATTCCAAAAATTTTTCCGAGATACCCCTTTTTTAAAACCTTTGTTCCGTAATCTATAAGTGTAAGGCAAAACAAAGCCTATTTAACTTTGAAAGGAGTTATAATTATGAAATGGAAAAGAAAAATTTTTGCGATGTTGTCTTCTTTGGCAATAGCTTCTGCGCTTCTGCTGACGGGATGCGAAACACAAACGACGCAGGGAACGGCGTTAAAGGAAACAGGTACTTTGACTTTAAGCGTGAATCCGGAAATTCAAATTACGTATAACCAAGAGGGAAAGGTCACCTCTCTGAATGGCCAAAATGATGATGGACAAAAAATCGTATCTGCTTATCAAGATTATGTAGGAAAAAGCTGTGACGATGTCTTAAAAGATCTGATTGTGAAAATCAATGAAGCTGGTTATTTTGTTGAAGATATTGATGGAAACAAAAGAAATGTTGTTTTACAGCTGGAACCCGGCTCTGTGCTCCCAAGTGATGACTTCCTTGCTGTTATGAGCGCCAGTACTCAGGATGCAATCAAAGGATTGAATCTTTCTTCCGGTATCGTAACCATTGACAATGATGATTATGATCCGGCATATGCGAAGGATGGTGTTCCGTCTCACTATATCACATTGGAAAAAGCACAGGAAATCGCGTTGACACAAGCGAATGTGAACGCATCTGATGCTGTCTTTGAAGATAAAGAATTTGATCATGATGACGGCACTCCAATTTTCGAGTTGGAATTTATCGCAAATGGAAATGAATATGAATATGATATCCATGCCGTTACCGGTAAGGTATTGAAAGCAGAGCACAAAGCCATCGGGACACAAGGAGGAAATCAGGCAAGCAGTAGTTCCGCTCATTATGATGACACAGATTATGGACCAAATAATGACGGGGTTACAGATTACGACGATACGGACTATGGCCCGAATAACGACGGCGTAACAGATTACGACGATACGGATTATGGCCCGAATAACGACGGGGTTACAGACTACAACGATACGGATTATGGTCCAAACAACGACGGCGTAACAGATTACAATGATACCAATTATGACGATAATGGTACAACCAATTATGGTGATACCAACTATGGTGACACCAATTACGATGACGACGGCGACACCAATTATCATGATTAATATGTCAGAGTTTAACCATTTTCGTCACGAATATAAGCACCAGATCAGCCTCAGGGAAGATCTGGTGCTTTCCCAAAGACTTAAAAAGTTATTTCCTTATGACAAATATGCAGGATCTGATGGGACGTATCAGGTTAATAGTCTGTATTTCGATACGCCTTATGATAGTGCTTTGCGTGAGAAAATAGATGGGGTCAATCGGCGGGAGAAATTCCGATTGAGATACTATGGGGTCGATACTGCATACGTCCGTTTAGAGAAAAAATTTAAGGTGAATGCCTTGTGCGGGAAGCGCAGTGTTTGGATTAAAAGGCAGGAAGCTGAAGAAATTTTGAATGGAAACTACGGGTTTTTATTGGATTCAAAGGATCCATTTTTGATTGAATTTTATACTAAATTAATGGGTAATGGTTTGCGTCCTAAAACAATCGTTTGCTATAGTCGTGAAGCTTTTCTCTACTCACCGGCAAACGTACGGATTACATTAGACCGAAATATTCGCACCGGACTTCAATGTATGGATTTTTTAAATCCGTTGTCTCCTTATCTGAAAGCAACGGAGGATATTACGATATTAGAAGTGAAGTATGATGCTTTTTTGCCTGAAATAGTTAAAATGGCAGTTCAGGTTCCATTCCGACAGGCGAGCGCCTGTTCCAAATACGCTCTGTGCAGGCGGTTTGATTGAAAGCGCAGATAGGAGAAGGGGAATAATGACGTTTCAAGATATTTTTAAATCCAGCTTTTTGGATAATATATCTACGATTTCAATAGTGGATATGATCATTTCACTTTTATTAGCTTTTTTACTTGGATTGTTTATCTTTTTTGTTTACAAAAGAACTTACAGCGGCGTAATGTATTCTGCAAGTTTCGGCGTGACGCTGATTGCATTATCACTTATTACAACTTTGCTGATTATGACAGTTGTAAGCAATGTTGTATTATCTTTGGGGATGGTGGGCGCTTTGTCGATCGTACGCTTCCGTACCGCCATCAAGGAACCAATGGATATCGCTTTTTTGTTTTGGGCGATTGCAATTGGAATTGTGCTGGCAGCCGGGCTGATACCGCTGGCGGTATTTGGCAGCATTTTTATTGGGGCTGTGCTGATTGTTTTTGCTAAAAAGAAGACAGTAGATTCTCCGTATATTTTAGTAATCCATTGTAATAGCAATGAAATTGAAGAGAATACGAGGATTTTTGTAAAATCCCAAGTCAAACGATTGAACCTTAAAAGCAAAAGTATAGAAAATGGCTGTATCGAGCTCAATTATGAAGTTCGCCTCAAAGAAGACAACAGTTCTTTTGTAAATGAACTGGAGGCAATGCAAGGGATCAGCAGAGTAGTACTGGTTTCATATAATGGAGACTATATGGGTTAAAATGATAAAGCATAAATATATTGATTTTATTTGTATTATCGCAGCGCTTTTGGCGGCAGCCCTTACTGTTTTATTGATGTTTAACGGTAAAAACAGTATTGTTGAATCTGCTAATACCTCAGAATATGCAAATAAATTATTTGACAATACCCGAGTACATACTATCGATATTCAAATTGAGGATTGGGCTTCTTTTATTGAAAACGCAGAAAATGAAGAGTATATTTCCTGCTCAGTAGAAATAGACGGAGAAGCTTTCCACCAAGTTGGGCTGCGGGCAAAGGGAAATAATTCCTTACGGCTGACAAAGGAATACGGATTAGCGCGCTATAGTTTGAAATTTGAATTTGATCAGTATTTAGATGGCGGAAATTATTATGGATTGGACAAATTCTCTTTGGATGCTTCTTTTCAGGATAATAGTTATCTAAAAACATATATGGTATATGATATGATGTCTTACATGGAGGTGCCGGCACCGCTTTGCAGTTATGTTTGGGTGACAATAAATGGTTCGGAATGGGGGTTGTTTCTTGCAGTTGAAGAGCCGGAAGAGGCTTTTGCACTACGGAATTTCGGTGATGAATATGGGGAATTGTATAAACCGGATTACCGTTCATTGAATGCAGAAAATGCTGATATCGCGCTGAAATATATAGATGACGATCCGGGCAGTTATCCTGGCATTTTTGACAATGCTAAGTTTAAGATCACGCGGGCAGATCAAGAACGGCTAATACAGGCGTTAAAAGTTCTTTCTACCAATGAGAATATAGAATCTGCGATTGATGTGGATGAGGTTCTTCGATACTTTACCGTACAGGTTTTTGTGATGAATTGGGACAGCTATTTAGGGTACACTGGGCACAATTATTTTCTGTATGAACAAGACGGCGTTCTCAGCATCCTGCCATGGGACTACAATTTGGCTTTTGGGACATATGCACTTGGAATGACAAACCCGATTAAAGATCCGAATATTCTGATTAACTACCCGATTGACACCCCGGCAGAAGGCAGTGTTATGCTGAACCGGCCTTTATATCACAATTTGATGAAACATCAAGAATATTTTTCTCGTTATCACACCTATTTTGAATTGCTGCTTTCAGAATATTTTGAAAACGGACGATTTGAAACAACACTTCGCCGTACAGAACAGCTGATATCGCCGTATGTAAAAAAAGACCCGACAGCTTTTTGCTCCTTTACCGATCATCAGGTGGCAGTAGATACATTGGAACAAGTATGCTTATTGCGTGCACAAAGTATCCGATCTCAGTTAGAGGGGGAGATTCCCTCCACAATTCGTGGGCAGGCAGAGCAGCCAAAAGCAAAAGTAGACGCTTCGATGATTCATTTGGAAGAACTTGGTGATTTTGATGATCTTAGGACTTCTAAAAAGCGACAGGAGGCCGCTTTGAATCAAATCAATAAGCAGGAAGCGTAATATTTGGAATGTATAAAAACAAACATACAAACGCAGCTTCACCCTTATACGACGTTCCGGTGTCATCCGTCTGGATCGTTTGTTGTTCCTTTCTCTGCGTGTTGTCGGGATGACATAACGCCTCGTGACTACACTGGTTATCGATCTTTTCTGCATATTCCTATTTGTCGGCCTTTTTCTTATATTGATACTGCAAAGCTTGCTGCAAGTTAAAGTATGAATACCTTGTCAGTATGATAAAAGTGCGGTATAATATAAAAAATATAAGATTCAGCATATTGATTTAGGAACAGGAGAGTAAGGAATGGGCAATTATAAGCAGAAATTTATTCACTTCATGGTGCGTTCCGGCGTACTGACATTTGGGGATTTTACGGCAAAAAGCGGAAGAAAAACGCCATATTTTGTGAATACAGGGAATTATAAAACGGGTGAGCAGATAGCAAAATTGGGGGAGTTTTACGCAAGCTGCATAAAGGAAAATTTAGGGGAAGAGTATGAGGCGTTATTTGGGCCAGCATATAAAGGCATTCCACTTTGTGTAACAACTGCTGCGGCTTTATATCGTAATTATGGAATAAACACGAACTATTGCTTTAATCGAAAAGAAGAGAAGGATCATGGAGAAGGCGGCTCAATTGTAGGATATAAGCTGAAGGATGGCGATCGTGTTGTTATTACGGAGGATGTCATTACAGCGGGAACGGCAGTGCGGGAAACTTTGCCTATATTGAAGGCAGCGGGTGATGTAACAGTAGCTGCCCTTATTATATCGGTTGACCGAATGGAGCGCGGGCAAGGGGAGAAGTCTGCTGTACAAGAGATATATGAAAATTACGGAATTAAAACATATCCTATCGTAACCGTACGAGAAATTATTGAGACGCTTTACAACACACCGGTTGATGGAAAAATTTATATCGACGATGTGATGAAAGATAAAATGGAGACATACCTTAAGCAGTATGGTATATCATCGATTTCATGATGCCGAAAAAGGAGCGATTGCATAATGGCGGAGAAAGAGGTTTTGCACAGCGGACACCGCCAACGAATGCGCCAGCGATTCCTTTTATCTGATTTTGATGGTTTTGCTGAACATGAAATTTTAGAAGTTCTTTTGTATTATGCGATTCCGCGAATTGATACAAATGAGATTGCGCACAGGCTGCTGCACCATTTTGGCAGCTTATCCGCTGTATTTGATGCAGATCCGCAGGAGCTTGTTAAGGTGAAAGGCGTTTCAGAGCATACAGCCGTACTTTTAAAAATGATACCGTCTCTTGCACGTGTTTATCTTTCGGGAAAACAGGAAAAGCATCCGTCATTGAATACGGCGGAGAAAATGGGCCGCTATCTGATAGAACAATTTGTTGGCCGGACAAATGAAGTGGTTTTGCTAATATGTTTGGATAGCTCGCTTCGATTGATTCGATGCGAGACAATTTCAGAGGGATCCGTTTCATCTGCCCATGTGGATATGAAGAGAATTGCCGAGCGTGTTATCAGGTTAAATGCACCGTGTGCAGTTTTAGCACATAATCACCCGCGCGGCTTAGCGGTGCCGTCCAACGACGACATCTTAATAACCCGGGAGGTAAAGCGGACTCTTTCTGCTTTAGATGTAAAACTGGTTGATCATATTGTGGTCGCAGATGGATTATGGTGTTCCATTATTGAAAAATACCCTAATTTATAGTTCGGTTTTTCGGAAGGCAGAAAAACCACTTAAAGATATTTGAGAATCCAGAAAAGGTTTTCAGAACAGTTTTATTCTGTTGTGGAAGCCTTTTTGCTATTTATATATGTTTGTTTAGACTTAGAAGGACAACAGAGGACAATTTATTTTGTGCGTTTTAATTAATATGTAGAATTTTGAGGCAAAATACTGTTCTATTTATACAGAACTGATGCTTGCCAAAGATATACAGGCATGATATAATAAAGACGGTTATAAAACCGTACAAATTGGAACAAAGCAGACGGGTGATGAATAAAAACTTTCTGAAGGTTTGCTCCAAAATAGAATTCAGTAGTATCCCGGAGTTTCCTCTAAATACTCCGGAGAAGGGAGAAGAATGGCGGATAGACTGCTTTCCTATGATTCAGCAGATGCACTTTTAGCGGTATTTGGTTCATACGATGAAAATGTTCGGCTGCTTGAGAAAGAATTTCAGGTTCAGATTTTAACGCGGGATACAGAGGTTAAAGTGACAGGGGAGCCGGATCATGTCAACATGGCCTGCAAAACGTTTGATGCGCTGTTTGAGATGGCAAAGGGTGGAGAAAATATAACCGATCAGGCGGTGCGCTACTTGATTTCCCTTGCTAAAGAGAATGAGATTGAACACGCCCAAGCGTTATCAGAAGGTTGTATTTGCGTAACGGCGACAGGAAAACCAATTCGCCCTAAAACATTTGGGCAAAAAAAATATGTTGAGAGTATTGGCAGCCATACTGTAGTACTGGGGGTCGGCCCGGCGGGAACAGGCAAGACGTATTTGGCGGTGGCAATGGCTGTTCGTGCTTTTCGTGCACAGGAAATCAGTAGGATTATTTTGACTCGACCGGCTGTAGAAGCAGGAGAAAAACTGGGCTTTTTGCCGGGAGATTTGCAGATGAAAGTAGATCCTTATCTGCGCCCGCTTTATGATGCACTCTTTGATATGTTTGGCGCTGAATCCTTCGCACGACAGCAGGAACGCGGCATTATAGAGGTGGCGCCTCTGGCTTATATGCGAGGGAGGACGCTGGATGATTCGTTTATCATTTTGGATGAGGCGCAAAATACAACGCGGGAACAGATGAAAATGTTTTTGACTCGTCTTGGCTCCAATTCAAAAGCTGTGATTACTGGCGATATTACACAAATTGATCTTTCTGACCCGAAAAAGTCCGGGCTGATCGATGCAATGCGCGTATTGAACAGGGTCGAAGACATTGATATCATACGTTTTAGTGAACGCGATGTTGTCCGTAACCGTATTGTTCAGGAAATTATAAAAGCTTATGCAAAATACGAAAACAAAGGAGAGAAATGATCGTGGACAAGTTGAAGGTGCTCATCAGTAACAGACAAAAAGAAGTGAAAATTCCATCTGGAATTCGGTTGTTAATTCGCCGTTGCTGCCATGCGGTGCTTGTATTCGAAAACTTTCAAGGGAGTGCCGAGGTTAGCGTTTCATTTATTTCCAATGAAGAAATCAGTGCTTTAAACCAACAATATCGGGAGAAAAACGCGCCTACTGATGTACTGTCCTTCCCACTTGGCGAAAATGGAAAGTGGGACAAAAACGAAGATACAGGAGCATATATGTTGGGGGATATTGTGATTTCCGCTGAAAAGGCTTTTGAGCAGGCACGAATATTCGGTCATACTATTCAACGGGAGATCGGATTTTTGACGGTACACTCAATGTTCCATCTTTTAGGATATGATCATGAAGCAGGTGGATTGCAGGCGCGTCAAATGCGAGAAAAAGAAGAAGCTGTTTTACAAGAATTGGGCCTTTCGCGTAATGGAAGCTATGTTGTATAATCTGTGAGATATTCTATGTTAAAATTTATACGTGGTTTTGGTTACGCTTTTCAGGGAATAGGAAACTGCCTTTGGCGAGAGCGGAATATGCGTGTGCATTTTTCAGCAATTGTTTTGGTTTTATATTGGTGTTGCTTTTTCCGGCCTACCGCAATGGAATTTATCTTCATTGTAATTTGCTTTGGGGTGGTAACGGCTATGGAATGTATGAATACCGCAGTTGAATCTCTTGCTGATAAATTATCTAAAGAGCAGCATCCATTGATAAAACAAGCCAAAGACTGTGCAGCAGGGGCTGTGCTGTTAACGGCGATTGCCAGCGCCATAACGGGCTGTATCCTGTTTTTGCAGCAGCCTCGGTTTTCTCTTGCTATCCAAAATATTTTTTCGTCACCGTTGTGGACGGCTTTATTGATCATACTATTGATAAGCGCCTTTTGTTTTGTATTTCTTTTGCCGGTGCGAAAGAAAACATTTCGTTTTCAAAAAAAGGAGAAAAAAGATTGAAAGAATCCGTTTCCAAAGCAGCGTTTGTTGCAATTGTAGGGAAGCCGAATGTGGGGAAATCTTCTATTTTAAATGAATTGCTCGGCGAAAAGATCGCTATTGTAACAAATAAACCACAGACAACGCGCACGCGCATTATGGGTGTGTTGACACGAGGAAATACGCAATTTGTTTTTTTGGATACGCCGGGTTTCCATAAGGCGAAAACAAAACTTTCAGACAATATGCGCCGTGTGGTTACATCCTCTATACAAGATGTAGATATTGTCGTCTGGGTTGTTGAGCCGGAAGGGCGGCTTACGGAATCAGAAGCGCAGCTTTTAGAAAGAATTAAAACTGCAGATGTCCCGTGTATTTTAGTCATAAATAAAATAGATCTCTATACAGATAAAGCGGTGGTTGCAAAACGAATTACAGAGCTTTGTGCATTATATTCGTTTTCTGCTGTTGTTCCAACCAGTGTTTTTAAAAAGACAGGAATAGATGCGCTGATAGATGAGTTGGAGCGATTTTCCGAAGAGGGCGAGCATTATTTTCCGGATGATACGCTTACAGATCAGCCGGAACGAGTAATTGCAGCTGAGATTATCCGAGAAAAGTTACTTGTCTATTTGCAGCAGGAAATACCACATGGAACAGCAGTTTTGATCGAACGAATGCGTGAACGTGAAAATCAGGATATGATCGACATTGACGCTACGATTTATTGTGAAAAAGCAAGCCATAAAGGTATGATTATTGGAAAAGGCGGGCAGTGTTTAAAGCGGATTGCATCAGCGGCACGAACAGATTTGGAAGCCTTTTTAGGTGTACACGTGAATTTAAAATGCTGGGTAAAAGTGCAAGAAGGATGGAGAAATCAGGAAAGTGCAATCCGGAATTTTGGATTATCTGATGATATATAACAGCTGTCTTTTTCATTAATAATAAGCGGAACATTTTACTGCTGTGAGGTCTATAACAATACTTTCCACTCATAACCGTCCTTCCGGTGCGCAGAGTAAGAACATTACTGTTGTACCGGAGGGCGTTTTATATGATAGACGAAGAGGAGTTGCTGTGGCGGCGATTTTCAAAAACCGGAAAAGTACAAGACTATCTGGCGTATGCGCAAAGTGCCCATTTGAAACATGTAGAGGAGGCAGATCGTGCAGCTGAAAACGAACGGCATGATTTTAAAACAACGGAATATCGGTGAAAATGACCGTATTTTAACGGTATTAACGCAAGATGCCGGATTGATTGAAGTTTGTGCGCGGCGGAGCCGTTCACCTAAAAACCCGCTTACAGCCCCAACCCAGCTTTTAAACTACAGTTCTTTTTGCCTTTATAAAGGAAAGGCTTCATACTATATTGCGGATTCGGCAGAAAGCATTCGGGCTTTTTATGATTTGCGTCTGGACATTGTTAAACTTTCCCTTGCTGGATACTTTGCGGAGTTATGTGTTTTTTTGGCGCCTACTGCAGAAAACAGCGAAGCTCTGCTGCGCTTATTATTAAATACTTGCCATCTTTTGGAGACAGATCATTATCCAATGGAGCATCTGCGGCCGGTTTTTGAACTTCGGGCACTATCTGTATCAGGCTTTATGCCTAATTTGGTATGTTGTGCAGAGTGCAATGCATATGAGGCATCTGATATGTTGTTTTTACCACTGGATGGGGTTTTATGCTGCCAAAAATGTTATTTGAAATCCGGTTATTATAGAGAGGATAAAATAGTATTACCGCTCTCTTCAGCTGTGCTTTCAGCAATGCGGCATATCATTTTTTCTGATACGCAAAAAATTTTTTCTTTCCGGCTGTCCGACTCTGCGGCAGCAAAGTTATATGAAATCGTACGCACATATACTTCTCTTCACACTGAAGCAGACTTTAAATCTTTACATTTATTTGACACTATGTATCACAGAGGAACAATATGATTCAGGAAAAATATATTCGAATTTTAGAACTTGACAAAATACTTTCGATGCTTGCGGAATTAACTTGCTGTGAAACAGCAAAACTGCGGGTTATGTCGATAAAGCCCAGCGATAATTTGCAAATTGTACAAGATGAAACGACGAAGACAAGCGATGCCTTTTTGCTGTCGGCACATTTTGGCGCCCCTTCTTTTGGCGATATAGACGATCCATCAGAACATTTGAAACTTGCAAAGGTGGGTGGGATTCTGACTCCATATGCGCTGCTCAATATTGCTTCTGTCTTAAGGCAGGCAAGACTGCTATTGGATTGGTATGCCCAGTGCGCCAATATGCAAAACAGCTTGAAACCGGTATTCGGGATGCTGGCAGCAAATAAAGCCTTTGAGAAAAGAATTTCTGACGTCTTTATTTCAGAGGATGAAATATCCGACCAAGCAAGCGACGAACTTTACTCGATACGAAAAAAAATTCGTTCTATTGGAAGCCGAATTCGGGAAACACTTGACAAAATGATTCATTCTGGAACCTATCAAAAAGCATTGCAGGAGAATATCGTGACAATGCGTGATGGGCGCTATGTGGTTCCTGTTAAAGCGGAATACAAAAATACGATTAACGGTCTTGTACATGATACTTCTTCAAGCGGAGCTACACTTTTTATAGAACCGATGGCAGTCGTAGAAGCAAATAATGATATTCGGGTTTTAAAAGCCAAAGAAAAGACGGAAATAGAACGTATTTTAAAAGAACTTTCCGCTGAATGCAGCGCGCAGGCCGATCTGATTTCCGGAGATTTTGAAACGCTGATCACGTTAAATATATACTTTGCAAAAGCGCGTCTTGCCGAACAAATGAATGCTGTAAAACCGCAAATTACAGACAATGGGACAATACGGCTGAATAAAGCCCGGCATCCTTTAATTGCCAAAAACAAGGTAGTGCCGATAACCCTATCATTAGGGGAAGAGTATACGTCTCTTGTGATTACTGGACCGAATACGGGCGGAAAAACAGTTACCCTTAAAACCATAGGCCTATTGACATTGATGACAATGTGCGGATTGTTGATTCCGGTTTCCGATAACAGTACGATTACGGTGTTCCAAAAAGTTTTAGTCGATATTGGAGACGAGCAAAGTATTTCCCAGAATCTTTCTACCTTTTCTGCGCACATGACTAATATTTCTTCAATATTAGAAAAGGCAGATCGACACAGTTTGATTCTGGTAGATGAACTTGGATCAGGAACCGACCCAGTAGAAGGCGCCGCATTGGCTATGGCAATATTGGAACAGCTTCGAGAGAAAAAAGCGATCGTTGCTGCTACCACACATTATGCAGAATTAAAAATTTATGCGTTGGAAACGCAAGGGGTAAAAAACGCCTCTTGTGAATTTGATGTTAAGACCTTACAGCCTACGTACAGGCTATTGATCGGTACACCCGGACGATCCAATGCTTTTGAAATATCCCGTCGAATTGGCATTCCAGAAGAGGTTTTGAAGCGTGCTTCTTCATATGTCGAGGGGGAAAAACAGCGCTTTGAAGACGTTATAGATCGATTAGAAGCTTCACGTCAGGACTTCGAAGAAAAAACAGCAGATTTGGAAAAGCAGATAAAAGAACTTGCGCAAGAGCAGGAATCGTTACGAAATGCTAACCAGAATGCAATTGAGGAAAAAGAACGGATTATTGAAAAGGCGCGGCAAGAGGCACGGAAAATAGTCGAGTCTGTCCGGATGGATGCTAATCTTGTGATGGATGAGCTCGAAAAGTTGAGAAAGCAAAAAGAAAAAGAGGATTTCTCCCGCCGTGTCGGAGAAGCTAAATCACAAATGCGCGGAAAGCTTGATAGGTTATATGATAAAGCGAATCCTGTCATTACGCGTTCAAATGAAGATTATGTGCTACCTCGCCCGTTGAAAAAAGGCGACCATGTTTTACTGGTTGATATTGATAAAACCGGAGTTGTATTACAGGAGGCGGGGAAAAGCGGCGAGGTACTGGTGCAGACCGGCCTAATAAAATCAAGGATTCCAATAGGTAATTTACGTTTGCTTGATCCTAAAAAGGTTCAGAATAAAGCGCCGTCCGGAAAGGCGATGCGTACCCTCTCTACAAATAAAGGCGGAGCTACAGCGCGAGGAATGCTGGAACTGGATCTTCGCGGACAAACAGTAGAAGAGGCAATCATGGAGCTTGACATGTTTGTGAATAAAAGCTTACTGTCCAATATAAGCCAGGTAACAATTATACATGGAAAAGGAACAGGAGCGCTGCGTGCTGCAGTGCATAAATATTTGCGGCAATGCAAACAGGTAAAAGCCTTTCGGCTTGGCGTATATGGCGAAGGGGAAGACGGCGTTACCATTGTAGAATTTAAATAAGAAATCGATTATATAGAGGTTCCAACAAAAGCATCGTTTGATAAAACAAGGAAAGTGCTTTTATATAAAAGCATCTGTCTAAAATAATGCATGAAATTTTTCTTTGAACCAAACATTTTGGATAGAAAAAGTCCGGCCATTTAGATATCCAAGTAAATGGTTCGGATTTGAGAAGGAGAAGGTCAATTTATATGAGCAGAGAAGTTGATATTTCTGTTTATATTTACGGTTTAAATTGTTTTCTCCATATTTTCCGTCTCCAATAAGCGGATGGCCTATATGGGCCATGTGCGCACGAATTTGATGAGTTCGTCCGGTCAGCAGTTCGACTTCTGCAAGCGTATTACATTTGCTGTAGTCCAATACAGTGTACTTTGTGAGGATAGTCCGTGTTTCGGAAGTGGGCGTGTCAAAGATACGGACTATACTTTCATTTGGACGGCGCAGTAAAAATGCTTTTAATGTTGCGGATTTTGGGGAGAGGATTCCAGAAACTACACAAAGATAAAATTTTTTTAATTCACGCGCACGAATACAATCATTTAGAATGCGAAGGGATTCTGCATTTTTGGCGGCAATGACAATGCCAGATGTATTTCGGTCAATACGGTTACATAAAGATGGTGTAAAGGAGTTCTCCTTTTCAGGCACATACTCACCTTTTTTATACAGGTAATGTAAAATACGTCCTATCAGTGTATCGGGAGTATGATCATTGTCCTCATGGACACACAGCCCAACAGGTTTGTTAATGAGCAGAATATTCTTATCTTCATATAAAATAGAAAGCTGTGTAGGGGCAGAAAGAAAAGCATGGTTTACCCGATCCTCTTCAAAAAAGGCATCTTTTAAATAAAGAGACACAATATCTCCTGCCACAAGGCGTGAAGAAATTTCCGCTCGTTTTCCGTTTAACTTAATGCGCTTAGTGCGGACCGATTTATAAAGCAGGCTTTTAGGCAAAAGAGGTACGGCCTTTTGCAAAAATTTATCGAGCCGCTGGTTTGCGTCATTTTCAGATATTATAAAATTTTTCACGATGATAGATAGGCCTTTCTTCGATGAATTTTTAACTGTAAATATTTCGCTAAGTATTTGCTTGTATTTGACGCTATAGTATTACGAAATAAAATAGCCGGCTCTGTTAACGAAGCAGAGCCGGCCGTTTTATTTTAAGCACGCCCAGTTGCATCTGGATTTTTGACGGCAACAATTTTGATATTTATGACATGGAATACAGTGGTTGTTGCTCTATTTTTCTGCGGGAATAAGAACAAATTGCATGGTAAATGCTGTCTCATTCATGCGATATTTTTCGGGAAGCTCCGGTCCGCAACTGTTGGAACCAACTCCACTCATTGCATAATCGAGTGTTAGCACGGTTTTTCCAGAAGGTATCAGTTCAAAATTATGCGCTGCACGTTCCAGTTCTTCACGAGTATAGGGAGAAACATTAAAACTGAACGATTTGGGTGAGAGCGCAGTCAGAGAAACATTGCTGCTGCTAAGCGTTACGTATTCTGCTGCAAAATGCGAACCGTTTTCTTGCGGGAAAATATAATCTTCATGCATGTCAGAGACATTTGAATCAAAACGGTCTCGATATGCGCCGACATGTTTGTCGATATAACTTTCTTGCGGACCGTATGCAAAATATGTGCATTTTTGCAGTGATTGATCCAAAAGAAAACGCAATCCAAAGCGAGGAAGCCAGGAGGCTGTTTCCCGTTTTTTTATATCAGCACAAATGGAGATGGCTCCGCTGTTATAAATCGTCCATACAGTTTGTGCTTCCGCTATATTGGCACGGGAAATGACACAGAAAGACATTGGACAAAAAATTTTTATTCCGCCGTCGAACGTTTCGGTACGGATTTGGTATGTGTAGGGGATAACGCGGTCGAATCCTTCTTCTTTCCAGCGATCCTTAGCATAGCGATCATTATCTGTAGGCGCACGATAGAAATCGTAGACAGCAGGTGTATCAAATAGAACCGTATCGCAATACTTCATATAGGATAGCGTACCGGCTTCTTTACAGAAGTGATAAGTGAAATTTGTACCAGTTAGCTTGATCTGTATAGCATCCTCTTCAACGACAATGGGGTTTCCAAATTGAGAGAAAATAAGCGGTGCTTCTTCGGTAGAACAATCAAATTGCTCAAAACCTAATTCATGTCCTGCGTTGACAAGGTCTGTCGAAACTTTTGCATGCATGGTGAATTTTAGATAAACACGCACGCCGCTTATTTTAGGCAATTCAAAGGGCAGGCGGACGGTTTCTCCGGGAGCGGCAGAAATGTGTTGGATTGTACCAGAGGCCTTTATTGCGCCGTCGCGCTTTAGTTCCCATTTGAGATATAGAGCATCGGCAAGATCAGTAAAGCAAAGCTTGTTTTCAATATAAAAAGCGTCATCTTTCCGGTAAATATGTGCGGGACGTGCGGCATTCTTCAGTTCCAAAAGCCCAGTGTGGGGGCTTCTGTCGGGATAGACAAGGCCATCCATGCAGAAATTTCCATCATGAGGGAATTCTCCAAAATCTCCGCCGTAGCCATAGCATTTCTTTCCGTTTTTTTCGCCCAATAGGACAGAATGATCACACCATTCCCATACAAAGGCACCGCAAAAATCGTCATGGCTATAAATGAGATCGTAATACTCATCGATGCTGCCAGGTCCATTTCCCATAGCATGGCAGAACTCACATAAAATCAGCGGGCGGTGTTCGTTTTCCCGATGAAAAAAGGCATCGATCCATTCAAAAGAAGGATACATCACACTTTCAAAATCAATTCCCTCAAATTTTTCAATTCCATCCATTTCTTTCGGCGGATTGGTCGATTCATAGTGGATGGGGCGAGAAGAATCCAACTCTTTTACTCTTTTAATTCCTTGCTTAAAGCAGTATCCAAAGCCGCTTTCATTGCCAAGAGACCATATTACAACACTGGGACGGTTGATATCACGGGAGACGAGTCGTTCCAAACGATCTACAACGGTAAGTTCCCAATCGGGATTATCAGAAAGCTGTGCATAGCCATATGCATCATATTCCGCAGTTGTGTTGACTTGGCCATGTGCTTCAATGTCGCATTCGTCAATTACATAAAAACCATACTGGTCGCAAAGCTGATAAAATTCCGGACGATTTGGGTAATGGGACGTACGGATTGCGTTTACATTGTGCTCTTTCATCATTTTCATGTCATGGCGAATCTGTTCAATCGATGCGACATATCCAGTGTCAGCGTAACTATCGTGGCGATTTACGCCTTTAAATTTAACTTTTTTGCCGTTAAGCCATACGATTTTATTTTTTACGCAGATTTCCCGAATCCCGACGCGGTCCAAAATGCATTCGTCAGGAGTCCGCAGGATAAGACGATATAGATAGGGGGATTCTGCACTCCATAGATGCGGATTTTCCACCTCAAAGCTAATGCTGCCTCCGGCAACGTCCGCTTCATGTAATACGTTTCCGTATTTATCTGCTAAAGCAACATGCTTTAAAAAATGCGAACTGTTTTCATCGAACAATACAGCAACTGTAGCAGGGGCATCTTCTTTGCCCAATATCGTCTTAATACGATAATTCTGTATATGCTGAGCTGGACGGGTTAGAATATATACATCACGGAAGATACCCGACATACGGAGTTTATCCTGATCTTCAAAGTAAGTACCGTCACACCATTTTAAAACCACGACACAAATCTCATTATCACCGTCTTCCACATAGGCAGTAATATCATATTCTGCCGTGGAATGCGATACCTGACTATAACCCACAAACTGATCGTTTATATATACATAATGGCAGGAGTCGACGCCTTCAAAGTTCAAAAAATATCGTTCTGTTTCCTGTTTGTGAAGCGAAAAGGTACGGCGATAAAGCCCGCATGGATTTTTTTTAGGTACATACGGCGGATTAAACGGAATAGGATAGAGTACATTTGTATACTGGTGCGTATCGTAACCTTTCATTTGCCAGTTGGATGGAACTTCAATTTTGTCATAACTTTGCGGTTGCATATTAAAATCGCTTACGGATTGAAAAAAATGAAAATCCCATATGCCGTTAAGCATCATAACGCGGGAATTATTCGTTTTGCCTTCTACAGGAGATTGAGGATCGCATGGAATATAATAGGCACGGTTTGGCATTGTTCCGATCCGTACTGTTTTTAAGTCTTCATAAAATGGATAGAGCATAATGTTTCCTCCTTAAAAAATGGGTTTCAAAAAAGCGGATTATGCAAAAATAGAATAACTCCAATTCCCTTTGCGGTTTCTATTGGGAGAAAAGCTATATTCAGCGTTGGATCTCAACCAAAAATTTACTTGTGTCAGAAGGATAATAGGTTTCAGAGTATTCGATTGGCGTACCATCTGAAAGCCGCCCGACAGAAGTAATATAAAATACAGGCGCATTTTCTTTAACGCATAAAAGCTGTGCTATCTGAGCGGAAGCACTGCGTATTTCGATCTCACGCAATACATGGGAGACAAAAAGGCCCTGTGATTCAAGAGTATCATAGAGAGAAGCATCTTCAAACTGGGTAGAATCCAAAGGAGGGCAAAGACTGCGAGGAAGATAAACTGTGGTATATAGAACCGGCCTGCGCTTGGGGTCATTATCAATAAAGCGCAGTCGGGACAGGCAGTATACTGGCGAATCTTCTTCTATTTCCAATTTTGCCGCCACAGCGGCACCAGCTTTTTTCTTTTCAAAATGCGTTACTACCGTGCGAGGGGTTAGTCCCTTTTTTTCCAATTCATTGCGGTAACTCGAAATGAAACGGGTATACTCCTGGGTGAATTTTTTGCGTGCAACAAAACTGCCTCTGCCTTTTGTACGGACAATTGTACCATCCATAGTAAGCCGCGAAAGGGCTTGGCGTACCGTTGGACGGCTTGCGTGAAACTGCGCCGCAAGCTCTATTTCTTTAGGAATCTGATCCCCTTCGCGCAGCTTCCCGCTTTGAATCAAATCTATGACATAGGCTTCAATTTCTTCATATAAATGCATGGAAAACCTCCTTTTTACTTCTTTTTTGAAAACCATTTTGACAAGATAGAAGTTCGTTTTGCGTGTTCATTTGGAAAATGGTGCTCAGCCTCCTGCATAAAGTAATCCTGACAGGAAAGCGGCGGATTCCCATTTGAGACTGGAAGATATGAACCGTCCGGCAGCATTCGGCGAGCTTTTATATTATCAGAAAGCATTGTTTCGAGAAAACGCAAAATGCGCGCTTTTATCAATGTATTTTTTACAGGGCAAGCAATTTCAACACGCCGGGTTGTATTACGTGTCATAAAATCTGCAGACGAAATATAAACGGTATATTCTCCGCCGTCCATGAAACAATAGACACGAGAATGCTCCAAAAAGCGGCCAACCACGCTGGTGACTGTAATATTTTCCGTTTTTCCGGGGATTCCGGGCAGAATACAGCAAATACCACGTACAATTAAATCTATTTGCACACCTACACATGATGCTGCGGATAGTTTATCAATTAGGTCACGATCGGTTACAGAATTGGTTTTGACGATCATGCGGGCAGAACGACCGCTTTTCGCACGTTCCATCAGATGATCCATCTGTTCCAATAAACGGTTTTTAAGAGAATAGGGGGCAACCAGAAGTTCGTGATATACCCCTTCTAAATTGGAAAGCGACATGTTTTTGAAAAATTCAGATGCATCGTTTCCAATTGCGCTGTCTGCTGTCATTAAACAAAAATCTGTATACAGCTTGGCAGTTTTTTCATTATAGTTTCCGGTGCCAATCTGCGTAATATATTGGATCTTTCCTCGGTCACGGCGGGTGATTAAGCATATTTTAGAATGCACTTTGAAATCCTCTAACCCGTAAATCACTTTGCATCCGGCGTCTTCTAAGTTTTCAGACCAGTTAATATTATTTTCTTCATCAAAACGCGCACGTAATTCCATTAAAACCAAGACGTCTTTTCCGTTCTCGGCTGCCGCAGAAAGATATTCGACCAATCGTGATTTTGACGCCAGACGATAAATGGTGATCTTTATTGAAATGACAGCCGGATCATGGGCAGCTTCACGAACGAGCTGTAAAAAAGGCTCCATGCTTTCGTAAGGATATGAAAGAAAAAGATCTTGACGCAAAACTTGTTTTATCATGCTTTCCGAACGGTTGACCATTCGTGAAGGACAAGGTGAGAACGGTAAATAGGAAAGCTGGCGTTTTGCAGCGGGAGTAAATTTATCGGAAAGCGCATAGACATATGACATGTTAAGCGGCGTACTGCTTTTAAAGACTTGTTCTTTTTTTAGCGAAAGCCGCCGCATAAAAAAGTCACGCAATTCAGTTGAACATTCTCCTGCGAGCTCCAAGCGGACACATGCGAGACGTGCCCGCTTTTTTAGTACGCGCTTCATGTGACGCCGATAGTCATCGTCTACTTCAAAATTTTCATCATCCGGATTGATATCCGCATTACGGGTTACAGATAGAATGGTTTTATCAGACACCGTATACATCGAAAAAACATCTTCTGCATATTCAAGGATAACGCGTTCTGTAAGGATGTAGCGCGTACTGTTTCCGGGAAGATGAATCACGCGCGGCAAAGCATCCGGAACAGGAATTAAACCAAACCGTTCGCCTTTTTCTTTTCCTTTTCCCTTGAATCGGACAGCGATATATAACGCCTTATTAACAAGATGAGGAAATGGATGGCTGGCGTCAACGATCTGAGGGGAGAGGATAGGGCGAATGGTGTTGTCGTAATAAGCCTGCAAAAAGCGTCTTTCATGTGTTACGAGCTCCTGAAACGATACGTTAGATATATCGTGCAACCGGAACTGCGCCTCTATTTCTTCCATTACGCGGTCACGCCTTTTATACAGGGGGGCAACCGCCGCATATATGGCATGCAGCTGCTCTTCCGGTGTCATACCACTTTTGTTGTCAATGTGGACTTGTTTTAAAAGGGATAGATCGTATAAACTGCCTACGCGGATCATAAAGAATTCGTCAAGATTACTTGTAAAAATCGAAGCGAATTTTAGCCGCTCATACAATGGAACCGTATCGTCTGCCGCCTCTTCCAAAACACGTTCGTTAAATCGCAGCCAAGAAAGTTCGCGGTTTTGCGTAAAACTGGTATCAGATATTAAAGATTTGTTTGGCATAGGTCTATTCCTTTCCTTTCACAGAAGACAGAATATGGATTGGTTCGCCAAGAACCCGCGCATAAAGGTATCCTTCGCGTACACCAAAAGCAGAAACATGGATCTTTTCACTTTTAAAATATTCTGCAACTGTATCCAAAATTAGCATCCCTGGAATTAAAGTATGTATACGATCGGGGGCCGATTTTAAAATCAACCGAAGGGTATCCTTGTCCGGCTTTTGCACTTTTGCCAGCATTGACCGCAAGGTTTTTACAGAGAATCCTTCTGGTGAGCCGCCGGCTTTGCGGTTCATCTTCTGTACAGCTCGAATGGTACCGCCAACACCGCAAATATCGGAAAATTGTTTTCCCGCTAAGGATTTTACGGTTTCAAGCTTTTTTAAAACAGTGCGGCGAATGGCCTTTTGCTCTGCTGAAGAGGGGAGCAATTCTTCTACTAAATTTGTGTATAAGGAAAGGGATCCGATAGGCATACTTTCTGCGTAGGTGATGACCTTATTGGAAAAAGAGGTGAGTTCTGTACTACCTCCTCCGATATCAATCAGAAGTCCGTTCTCCAAGCCAACGCTATGCGTAGCGCCGATAAAATCTAAAACGGCTTCGTCTTGTCCTGAAAGAATCTCCACCGCAATGCCTGTGCGGCGGGAAACCGTACGCAAAACCTCCTGCGTGTTGCTAACATTTCGCAAAGAAGCGGTAGCAAAGACGGAAAGGCCATCAATCCGAATCCCGAGAAGTGATTCCTGAAACAGTTTTAATACAGCGATACATTGCTCTACACCGTCTGTACTCAACATACCGTTTGTAACATAGCCTGCAAGCCCGGCCGTTTCTTTTTTTGTGAACAAAACGTTTACATGTCCACCTCGACAAGCATAAACTGAAAGACGCATCGTATTAGATCCAATATCGATGATTGCGTAATTCAAAAAAATCAGCCCCTCAATCAGAATGAAAATTGGTAAAATGGCAAATTGATAAAACAGATCATTCTGTCACCTGTTTATCGATTCTTATATTATATCACAGATTTTAGTGAAGGCATATTCCCTTTTGTAAAATTTACGCTGGGTTTACGCTCTTTTGTTGTATTTCCGGTTCGCACGGCTTACACTATGCTTGGCTGCATGCTGCATTAGGGATTGCCGAAACCGCATGTCTTGTGTTATACTTTTACTCATGAAGGACAGAGCTCCTTTTTGGGTTGTTTGGTGTCATAACTTAACGATACCCTATAAAGGCTCTGTCCTTTTATTTTTTTATTTGCTTCTTCTTGCCTTGCTGTCCAATATGTATTGTAACTTTACACATATAAATACTGCCGCATAGAAAAGCGGTTGACAAACGAACGCCTGAAGAGTAAAATAAGAAAAACAATTGTTCGTTTATATAAGTTATTATACTGGGATTTGGTACATTTATCGTAAAGATATCCTAAAGAATCGTACTTTCATTGATATAAAATCAAAATGAAATCAGGAGAATTGCCTATGGAGGGACAAAAACCTTTTAAACTGGTGGCGCCGTATCAGCCGACCGGCGATCAACCGCAAGCAATTGATGCGCTCGTTGAAGGTCTTAACCGCGGTGATGCCGGTCAGGTTCTTTTGGGGGTGACGGGCTCTGGAAAAACATTTACTATGGCAAATGTTATCCAAAAAGTAAATCGGCCGACACTGGTTTTGGCGCATAACAAAATATTGGCAGCACAGCTTTGTTCTGAATTCAAAGAATTTTTTCCGGAAAATGCGGTGGAATATTTTGTCTCCTACTACGATTATTATCAGCCGGAAGCCTACATTCCCAATACGGATACCTATATTGAAAAAGATAGTGCAATAAACGATGAAATCGATAAACTCCGCCATTCGGCAACTTCTTCCCTTGCGGAACGGCGAGATGTCATTATCGTCTCAAGCGTTTCCTGCATCTACTCTCTTGGCAGCCCAATTGATTATCGAACGATGGTGGTGTCGTTACGGCCCGGAATGGTAATGGAACGGGATACGCTTTTGCGCCGTCTGGTCAGTATCCAATATGAACGAAACGATATCAATTTTATTCGAAATAAGTTCCGGGTGCGTGGAGACGTTGTAGAGATTTATCCGGCTTATGCATTTGAAACAGCTATACGCGTTGAATTTTTTGGCGATGAAATTGACCGGATCAGTGAGATAAATCCACTAACTGGAGAAATTAAACGGATAGTAGAGCATGTTGCAATTTATCCTGCTTCTCACTATATTGTGCCGCCGGATAAAATGCACGAAGCATTGCAGGAAATTGAAGAGGAACTGGAGGCACGCGTAAAATATTTTAAAGACAACCAGATGTATCTGGAAGCCCAACGTATTGAGCAAAGAACGCGTTACGATATGGAAATGCTGCAGGAGATCGGAACGTGCAAGGGAATTGAGAACTATTCTCGGATTATGGCGCGCAGAGCACCGGGAAGCACGCCTTATACTTTGCTGGATCACTTTCCGGAAGATTACTTGCTGATTGTGGACGAGTCACATGTTACCATACCGCAGGTACGTGGAATGTATTTTGGTGATAATGCACGGAAAAAGACGTTGATTGATTATGGATTCCGACTGCCGTCAGCGTATGATAACCGGCCCTTAAATTTTGATGAATTTAAAGAGAAAACCAATCAGATTATTTATGTCAGTGCAACACCGGGAGAATATGAGAAAGAAAACAGCACGCAAATTGTTGAACAGGTGATTCGTCCAACAGGGTTGGTTGATCCGGAAGTGACCGTTAAACCTGTAGAAGGGCAGATTGAAGATTTGCTGTTTGAGATTCGCGCGACGACCGAAAAGAAAGAAAAGGTACTTGTCACAACCCTTACCAAAAAGATGGCAGAGGATTTGACGGCTTATCTTGAAGGGATGGATGTTCGTGTGCGCTATTTGCATCATGACATCGATACTATAGAACGTATGGAAATTATACGCGACTTACGAATGGATCAGTTCGATGTTTTAGTGGGGATTAACTTGTTGCGTGAAGGGCTTGATATCCCGGAAGTCTCTTTGGTTTGTATTTTGGATGCTGATAAAGAAGGTTTCCTTCGTTCAGAAACGTCTCTCATTCAAACGATTGGGCGTGCTGCACGCAACGCCGATGGACGTGTTATTATGTATGCAGATTCTGTTACGGGCTCTATGGAGCGTGCGATTCGGGAGACAGAACGCCGGCGTGCAATTCAGAAAGCATACAATGAAGCACACGGTATTATTCCAAAGACCATACAGAAAGATGTGCGGGATGTTATTGAGATTTCCAAGAAAGATGAAACGGATGTGCGGATGATAAAAGCGCGCAAAATGAAAAAATCAGAGCGTGAGGCGCTCATTAAAAAGTTGACCGCAGAGATGAAAGCCGCTGCAAAGCTTTTGGAATTTGAGCACGCGGCATATTTGCGCGACAAGATAGCGAAGCTGCAGGAGATGTAAATAATTCTATGGGTATTGAAAAGATCATAATTAAAGGTGCCAGAGAAAACAACTTAAAAAATATCGATTTAGAATTACCGCGGGATAAGTTGATTGTATTTACCGGACTTTCTGGTTCGGGGAAATCCTCGCTGGCGTTTGACACAATTTTTGCGGATGGGCAGAGGCGCTATATGGAAAGCCTATCTTCTTATGCGCGCCAATTTTTGGGGCAAATGGAGAAGCCGGATGTGGATCTGATAGAAGGGTTATCTCCTGCAATCTCAATCGATCAAAAAACGACGTCAAAAAATCCGCGATCTACAGTGGGAACCGTGACAGAGGTTTATGACTACCTCCGTCTTCTATATGCAAGGATCGGGATTCCGCATTGCCCTGTTTGCGGCAGGGAAATTAAACAGCAGACAGTCGATCAAATGGTTGATCGCATATTGGAGTTGCCGGAACGTTCACGGATACAAGTTATGGCGCCGGTTGTTCGCCGCAGAAAAGGCGAACATGTCAAAGAATTTGAAGCGGCGCGTAAAAGCGGATATGTCCGTGTGCGCGTTGATGGTAATATGTACGAATTAACAGAAGAAATCAAGCTTGAGAAGAATAAAAAGCATACGATAGAAATCGTTGTAGACCGCTTGGTTGTGCGGGAAGATATCCGTTCTCGTCTAAGCGATTCCCTTGAAACGGCTATCGGTTTAACTGGTGGGCTCGCTTTGGTAACGGTAGAAGGCGGGGATGAAATTTTGTTTTCACAAAATTATGCCTGTCCGGACCATGGTGTCAGTATCGGTGAATTAGAGCCGGCAATGTTTTCGTTCAATAATCCGGCGGGTGCTTGTGAGAAGTGTACCGGTTTAGGAACTTTTATGAAGGTGGATCCAGATTTAATCGTCCCCAATAAGAATCTTTCAATTCGCGGAGGCGCAATCAAAGCGAGCGGCTGGTATTTTGGCGGGGATGGCGGAACAATAGCGCAAATGTATTATGATGCTTTGGCAGAACATTATGGCTTTTCTTTGGATACGCCTTTTAAAGATCTGCCGGAAAAGGTACAACATGTCCTTTTTTATGGGACGGATGGGGAACGGTTCAAGATGACCCGGCGGAATGAATATGGACAAGGCACCTATCAGACTGATTTTGAAGGAATTGTAAACAATTTAGAGCGCCGTTTTCGCGAAACGCAGTCTAGCTTTATACGGGATGAGATTACGCAGTGCATGAGCACAATGCTGTGCCCAGACTGTCATGGAGAACGGCTAAAAAAAGAAATGCTTGCTGTTACAGTAGGCGGGAAGAACATCAGCGAGTTTTGCAAAATGTCCGTATCGGAGGCATTGAATTTTATTGGATCAATACAGCTAAGTGAGCATGATCAAATGATAGCGCATCAGATATTTAAGGAACTGACGTCACGACTCCGCTTTTTGGAAAGTGTTGGCCTTGATTATTTGACCTTGGCGCGATCCGCAGGAACGCTATCAGGTGGAGAAAGCCAACGGATACGGTTGGCCACACAGATTGGATCGTCTTTGGTCGGGGTATTATATATATTGGACGAACCCAGCATAGGATTACATCAAAAAGATAATGATAAATTGATTGCCACATTGAAAAGATTGCGGGATCTTGGAAATACACTGATTGTAGTAGAGCATGATGAAGATACCATGCGTGATGCTGACTATATTGTGGATGTCGGGCCGGGAGCCGGCGTACATGGTGGAGAAATTGTTTGCGCTGGGACAGTGGAAGATATCTGTGCATGTGAACGTTCCATTACTGGACAGTATTTAAGCGGAAAAAAGAAAATTGAAGTGCCTCAAACACGGCGTAAAGGAAACGGCCTGTATTTGAAAGTTGTCGGTGCAGCAGAGAATAATTTAAAAAACATCAATGTTTCCATACCACTTGGAGTTTTTACTTGTGTAACAGGCGTTTCAGGCTCCGGAAAATCGTCACTTGTTAATGAAATTATTTACAAACAGCTTGCAAAAGATCTAAATGGCGCACGCACGAAATCAGGAAAGCATAAGGCTATAAAAGGCATTGAGAATATTGATAAGATAGTGGATATCAGTCAATCGCCGATAGGACGTACGCCTCGATCCAACCCGGCAACATATACGGGGGTATTTACCGATATTCGGGAACTGTTTGCAATGACTGCGGACGCTAAAACAAAAGGATATAGTGCTTCGCGTTTTTCTTTTAACGTAAAAGGCGGCCGGTGTGAAGCTTGCCAAGGCGATGGCATTGTACAAATTGCAATGCATTTTCTTCCGGATATCTTTGTGCCTTGCGATGTTTGTAATGGAAAGAGGTATAATCGGGAAACCTTAGAGGTAAAATACAAAGGAAAAACCATTGCAGATGTCTTGGACATGACAGTAGAAGAGGCTTTGCATTTCTTCTCTGCTGTGCCCAAAATCAGCCGTCGTATCCAGACCCTTTATGACGTTGGACTTGGTTATATCAAGCTTGGACAGCCAGCGACCACTTTGTCGGGCGGTGAAGCACAGCGGGTGAAACTGGCAACAGAGCTCTCGCGGCGTTCTACCGGAAAAACACTTTACATTTTGGATGAACCGACAACAGGACTTCATACAGCAGATGTGCATCGGTTAATAGATATGCTGAACCGTTTGGTCGAAGGCGGAAATTCTGTTTTGGTGATAGAACATAATCTTGATGTAATTAAAACGGCAGATTATATTATTGATATGGGACCGGACGGCGGCGACCGTGGCGGAACAGTCGTTGCGCAAGGAACCCCGGAACAGGTTGCTCTTGCAGACGGGTCATACACCGGCTATTATTTGAGAAAAATGTTGGAATAGGCTTTACAAAGTTATACCTTTGTGGTATATTTAAAACATCGGACAGTATATGCTGTTGACTTTATCATGATATCGGAAGGAGAAAATGAAAAATGGCAAAGTATGTATGTGCAATTTGTGGTTATGAGTATGATCCTGCTGAAGGCTGCCCGGATCAAGGAATTGCTCCGGGGACACCTTGGGAAGATGTTCCAGATGATTTTGTTTGCCCGATTTGTGGTGTAGGAAAAGATCAGTTTGAGGAGCAATAAATGCAAGAGAAAAATCCATCCGTTGCGGATGGATTTTTCTCTTGCTTGTAAATTGTTTTTGCAGTAAAATAAAAAAGACATTTGACGAGAAAGGAATTATGTTTTGTATTTTATGTACGCAATGTCTGCCTTTCAAAGATAAAAAGCCGCCTGCAGTTAAGATTGAAAGCTGCACATATGGAATGACAATAATACTGAAGGAGGGGTGATGATTGCAAGGAGATCTTCATACACATACCGTTGCTTCCGACGGAAGCTGTACCCGTGAGGAAGTGTTTATTAGAGCCAAATCGGAAGGGATTGAGGTACTGGCTATTACAGACCATGATACTATTGATGAGCCGGATGAGGATAAAGCTTTTTCTCAAAAGTACGGAATATTTTCTGTATATGGAACAGAGCTTTCTACTTTTGACTATTCTCGTCATCGACGTGTCCATATTCTTTGCTATTATCCGCAAGACACTGGGATTATTCGATCAATCTGCCGTAAAACGACACAAAATCGGCAAGAGGCGGGAATAGAAATGGCACGGCTTGTGGCACAGCGTTTTCCCATTTCAGTTGAGGAAATATTGGAAACAGCAGGAGAATCCAAAAGTGTTTTTAAGCAGCATATTATGCAGACTTTAATGCAAGCCGGATATGCGACTGAAATGTATGGCCCGCTTTGGAAAGAGCTGTTTGATGCAAAAACCGGTTCTTGTATTCGCGCCTGTGTTTCGCCAGATGTGTTTGATACGGTAAAGCAAGTGAGAAAAGCAGGCGGCATTGCTGTAATGGCACATCCCTTTACTTATAATAGCATTGAAGTATTGTATGAATTAATAGATCAGCAATTGTTGGATGGGATTGAAGTCTGGCAAAGTAAAACGACTTGTGAGCAAGAACGTTTTCTTGAAGAATTGGCTGATGGATATGATTTGATTAAAACCGGCGGTTCAGACTTTCACGGCAGCTATGCGTCTAAAATAAGTCCAGTCGGGAAGGGGCGTACGCCGCAAGAGTCATTAGAACGTCTGTTTGCACTAAAAGACCAGCGCAATCGACTGGGATCATAACGGTAGGAGGATAATATTATGACAACAGTATATCAAACACGAGGAACATGTTCGCGTCAGATCGATCTGACAATCGAAGACGGCATAATAAAAAATGTCGCTTTCCATGGTGGATGCAACGGTAATTTACAGGGGATTTCCCGTCTGGTTATAGGGCAAAAGGCGGAGGATGTAGCAAGAACGCTGAAAGGCGTAAATTGCAGCGGAAAAGGGACTTCATGTCCTGATCAATTATCAAAAGCGATCGAGGCTGCTCTTTCAAAAAATGATTGAATGACAAACAAAAAGCTTGGGGAAGGTTCCCCAAGCTTTTTGTTTGTCGAACAATTTTGTTACGGATTAGCAGATTAACATACGTACTTATTTGTTGTTTTGATAAGGTGTTACATCTTTCACTGCGTCTTGAAGAGAAATCAACTTATCGGAATGATCAATATCAATTAAATGATATCGGTCATTGCCCATATGTAATTCTTTCATATAAGTCAGTTGACGCAATCCATGGCGCGATTCAATCCGTTCTACCAAAGCTTTGCGATCAGACTGAGAAAGAGCATAGACTAAATCGACGGATGCTTGATCAACTGCTAAGATATCTGTGGATGCCAAAATTCCAATATCAGGAGTCACAACTGGTTGAGCTGCAATGCCTTCACAATCGCAGGATACGGACATATTTCGCAGTACATTTACATAAGTAATATGTTTTCCAAAATGATCGACAACAGATTTTGCTGATTCTACCATACGTTCCATGAATTCTTCCTGTGAGATATCCCACATGTCGTCAGAACCCGGTGTAGTGTGAATCATGGCTTTGCCGATACGCCCGTCTGCACAGCCAATACCTATATTTTTTGCGGAACCGCCAAATCCCCCCTGCGTATGCCCTTTAAAATGTGTCAATACAAAGAGAGAATCGTAATTGAGTAAGTGGCTTCCTACCTGCATCTCTGTAAACCATTTTCCGCCGTTTACTGGAAGCGCAGCCGTTGCTTCTTCGTCCATAATATCTACCGGACAGAAAGTCCAGCCATTGATTTTTAATGTTTCTCTATGTTGTTTTGTGGTATAACGATCCCCTTCGTAATACGTATTGGTTTCCACAATTGCCGCCTGTGGCAAATCGCTTTCAATCAGGGATTTTACCCATGGCCTTGGAATAATGTTTGGGCCTTTTGGCTCTCCCGTGTGCAGTTTAATTGCAATTTTCCCAATCATTTGGTGGCTTACGCGTTGAAATATTCGACGAAGCCCTTCAGCAGACAAGTCTCGGGTGAAATAGACAGCCGATGTTTCTCCTGTCCGCTCAGAGAAAGGAATATAATGGTTTCCCCCTATTCCCGGTACTGGTTTTGGATGTAGCATGTTCTTTTTCCTCCTTATCTGTATTACATATCTTTTCCTCAACTGAGTTAAGGGAAGAGCCCTCTGTCAAAATAGTAACACTTTTTTGCCGAAAAGTGAAACTTAATTTTTTATAGTAACTTATATTTTAATGAAAGAAAAGATAAAATATCGAAATAGCACAAGGAAGTTAAAAAGCCTAATTTGTTCTTTTGAACAAATTAGGCTTTATGGCTGGGGTAGCTGGATTCGAACCAACGGAATGCAGGAGTCAAAGTCCTGTGCCTTACCGCTTGGCGATACCCCAATTAATAAAAACAATGGGGTGGATAATGAGACTCGAACTCACGGCCTCCAGAGTCACAATCTGGCGCTCTAACCAACTGAGCTATATCCACCATACAAATTTAATGGCACGCCCAACAGGATTCGAACCTGTGGCCTACTGCTTAGAAGGCAGTTGCTCTATCCAGCTGAGCTATGGGCGCATATAAATGGGAAGCACCGCCATACGGCAAAACCAAAACTTACCGATACAAAATGGAGCGGGTGATGGGAATCGAACCCACGCGGCCAGCTTGGAAGGCTGGAATTCTACCATTGAACTACACCCGCAAATATTTAAGTTTTATCAGCGACGAGATATAGTATAGCAAAAACCCGAGTCTATGTCAACCCTTTTTTACCATGATTTTAGAATGATTAAAAAAGAAAAGTGATTGAATCTATCTTTAAAATTTCCAAAAATATATAATTCCATTTTCATTTTTATGAAGTGATATGTTATAGTGAAAGACATATAGCCGCTTTAATTTATTGCTTTTTAACATATAGAAATTGTCCCGATTCATATATTGCAGAGAAGGGGCGATAAATATGTTCATTTTTTCTGTTAGACCGAAGCGTAAGATCCTTTTTTGGGGCTGTCTTGCTATCTTTCTTTTAATTCTTATTATTTGTGCTTTTTCTTGCAGATCTCAGACCCAACCACAAACTTCTATACCGACGGATGGAAGCGATAATCAAAAGCGAATTGCTTTTTTGGCGCAGTATGGATGGGAAGTAGAAGAAGAGCCGATAGAGTGTAAAGATATTGCAATCCCAATGACATTTGGGGATGTATATCAACAATACAATGAAATTCAAATAAAGCAGGGATATGATCTTGAAGCATATAGGGGAAAAACGGTAAAGCATTATTCATATGCTGTCACAAATTATCCAGATACGTCTCATTCTGTACGGGCTAATCTTTTAATCTACGAAGGAGAAATAATAGGGGGAGATATCTGTTCGCTTAACATTGATGGCTTTATGCATGGCTTTGCAAAAGATAAATAGAAGGCTTGCTTTTAAAAGCGATTTTGAACGCCAGTGTTTGCGCTGGCGTTCTTTTTTTGTTATACTCTACATATATTCTGGACAGGAGGACAGGCAGATGAAGCGGATGCGGTTAGATCGTTTTTTTTCTTCGCAGGAAATTTTGAGCAGAAAAGAGGTGCGCAGTGCTATAAAGCAGAAGAGGATAACCGTCAATGGATCGCCTGCTCAAAAAGTGGATATGTCCATTGATGCAGAGGTGGATATAATCTGCTTGGATGGACGGGCTATTCATTATGAACCGTTTATCTACCTGATGCTCAATAAACCACAGGGGGTGGTATCGGCAACGGAGGATAGGTCACATATGACGGTACTGGATCTTGTCCCACCGGATCTGTTTCGTTCTGATCTGTTTCCGGCAGGTCGGCTCGATAAAGATACTACAGGTTTTGTGTTGCTTACAAATGATGGTGATTTTTCGCATCACATTCTTGCGCCGGATACTCATATTGAAAAGCGATATGAAGTTATTGTGGATGGTACTCTTTCAACAGAAGAAGAAAACTTAATCCGGAAAGGGGTTACGCTGGCAGATGGTTATACATGCCGACCCTGCGGTTTGATGCTGATAAACGCTGGACAAACACCGAGTTATGAAGTGATCTTACATGAAGGAAAGTATCATCAGATAAAAAGAATGTTTGGCACAGTGGGGAAAGGTGTTTTAGCCTTGAAAAGAACGCAGATTGGCGGCTTAGTGTTAGACCCTTCTCTTCCGGAAGGCGCTTGCAGAAAAATAATGCACAAAGAAATCGATTTAATTTTGTGCAATTCGTGACGTGGTATGGAAATCTGTTTTTTTTCAAAAAAGTTTGTTGTGCATATTAAATAAACCGGTATCTAAATCTTTGGTCATACCACCACTGGCAATTTTGCATGAAATCTGTTATCATATTTACATCACCAAGAGGTGTGTAATTAGGAGGTATTTAAGAATGGCAAGTTTATCTTTAAAGGGTATTTATAAAAAATATCCGGGCGGCGTTGTCGCAGTATCCGACTTCAATTTGGAAATTGAAGATAAGGAGTTTATCATTTTGGTTGGTCCGTCCGGCTGTGGAAAATCTACCACGCTTCGTATGATCGCTGGCCTGGAAGAAATTACGGAAGGTGATTTGTATATTGGCGATCGCCGTGTAAATGATGTTGTGCCGAAAGACCGCGATATAGCGATGGTATTCCAAAACTATGCTCTGTATCCGCATATGACAGTGTTTGAAAACATGGCATTTGGCTTAAAACTGCGTAAAACACCGAAAGATGAGATCAAAGCCCGTGTTGAAGAGGCTGCAAGGATTCTTGATATTACACACCTTCTTGATAGAAAACCGAAAGCGCTTTCTGGCGGTCAGCGTCAGCGTGTAGCATTAGGACGTGCAATTGTTCGTGAACCGCAGGTCTTCCTTTTGGATGAGCCGCTTTCCAACTTGGACGCTAAATTGCGTGCACAGATGCGTACCGAGATTACAAAACTGCATCAGCGTCTCGGAACAACGTTTATCTATGTTACGCATGACCAGACAGAGGCTATGACGATGGGTACCCGTATTGTTGTCATGAAAGACGGATTTATCCAGCAGGTAGATACGCCGCAGGCTCTGTATGATAAACCTTGCAATTTGTTTGTTGCCGGCTTTATTGGTTCTCCTCAGATGAACTTTGTAAATGCTGTTGTTGAAGAAAAAGATGGCGGATTGGCTTTGAAAGTGGGAGGAGAAGAGAGTCCCCATTATATTAAGCTTCCGGAATCCAAATGCAATGACGCTGTAAAGGCTAAAATAGGTCAGGAAGTTATTATGGGTATCCGGCCAGAAGATCTGCATGACGACGAAATGCATTTGTCTACTGCTTCAGCAGTTATTGAGTGTGAAGTGGAAGTCACAGAGTTGATGGGTCACGAGACTTTCTTGTACTTGAATTTTGCTGGTACGCCAATCATTGCCCGTGTTAATACACGTTCTGCTGCTAAAGTTGGAGATGTTGTAAAGATCGCTGTTAGCGTAAATAAATTACATATCTTTGATAAAGAAACAGAGCAGACTTTATCCAACTAATTATCAAACATTAAAAAGCATTATAAGGAAAAAACGATATGGTTTAACCGTATCGTTTTTTCTTTTGTCCTTTTCAGGAAAAGGACATCCCTGTTCATTTCAAAAACTGAAACGCATTGATTTTATAAATTAATTTGAAATGAAAGATGATGCTATGCTATAATGATACCGTACTTAACTTGTTTTAATAAAATAAAGCAAAAGGATGAAACGGAGAGATTTTTATATGAAAGTGCGCAAGGCGATTATCCCGGCAGCCGGACTTGGAACACGTGTGCTTCCGGCAACTAAAGCTATGCCGAAAGAAATGCTTCCTATTGTGGATAAACCGGCAATTCAGTTTATTGTAGAAGAAGCGGTTAAGAGTGGTATTGAAGATATCTGTATTATTACCAATCGTGGAAAAGGTATCATTGAAGATCATTTTGATCGTGCTCCAGAACTTGAAGAACGTTTGCTTGCATCTGGTAAACAGGCGATGTATGATGAAATTGTAAATATTGCAAATCTCGCAAATATCACCTTTATTCGTCAGAAAGAAACCAAAGGATTAGGGCACGCAGTATATTGTGCTCGTTCCTTTGTGGGTGAAGAACCGTTTGCCGTTTTATATGGTGACGACGTTATTGTTGGAGATAATCCTGTTTGTGGGCAGTTAATCCGCGCATATGAGGAATACGGATTGGGATGCGTGGGCATGAAAGAGGTCGCAGCGCAAGATATTTTTAAATATTCCTCTATGAAAATAGAACCGCTGCATGATAATTTATATCGTGTTACAGATATGATTGAAAAGCCGACAAATGAAAATGAAGTGTTTTCTCTTTTCTCTATCTTAGGCCGCTGTGTCCTGCCATCTAAAATTTTTTCTATCTTAGAAACCCTTCCAAAGGGAGCCGGAGGGGAATACCAGCTGACAGATGCGATGAAAATTCTTGCCCAGCAGGAAGGGATAATTGGCGTTGACTTTGTAGGTACGCGCTATGATATGGGCAATAAGCTTGGAGTATTGAAAGCAATTGTCGAGGTAGGAATGCACCATCCGGAAATTGGTGCTGCGTTCCGTGCTTATCTTTCGGATATATCAAAAACATTATAAGCCTAAGAGATGAAGAATAGATGACGAATCTTTTTAGACAGATAGGCGTTTTATTGACAAAAGGCTTGTCAGAAAATGTTTTCTCATTGTAATTTATTCTTCTTTAATGCAATAAACGGTCGTCCTGCGGTGTATCCGCAGGACGACCGTTTATTCTTATCTCATGAATGAGACGAAAATGTGTTTTTAAGCTTTATCGACAGATCCGAAAAGTTCCATTTTTTCCTTAACGGTTGCTTTGATAGCTTCAAAACCGGGGGCAAGAAGTTTTCTTGGGTCGAATCCTTTGCCTTCTAAATCCTTACCAGCTTCAATGTACTTTCTAGTAGCATCTGCAAAGGCGAGCTGGCATTCTGTATTGACATTGATTTTTGCAACGCCCAGAGAAATGGCCTTTTTAATCATGTCGTCAGGAATACCGGTACCGCCGTGCAAAACAAGCGGCATATCTCCGGTTTTCTGCTGAACTGCAGCGAGTGTTTCAAAACTCAGGCCCTTCCAGTTAGCAGGATATTTTCCGTGGATATTTCCAATCCCCGCTGCCAGCATATCGACGCCTAAGTCTGCAATCATTTTGCACTCATTCGGATCGGCGCATTCACCAGCACCAATGACGCCGTCTTCCTCACCGCCGATTGAACCGACCTCAGCTTCGATAGACATTCCTTTTTCATGGCAAATGTTTACAAGTTCCTTTGTCTTTTCGACATTCTCTTCAATCGGATAATGAGAACCGTCAAACATGATAGAGGAAAAACCAGCCGCTATACATTTTTTAGCGCCTTCATATGTGCCGTGATCCAAATGCAGGGCAACTGGAACAGTGATACCAAGTTCTTCAATCATTGCGCTGACCATTCCGACAACCGTCTTGAATCCGGTCATATATTTGCCTGCGCCTTCAGAGACGCCAAGAATAACTGGAGAGTTCAACTCCTGTGCGGTTAAAAGAATAGCCTTTGTCCACTCAAGATTGTTAATGTTGAACTGGCCAACCGCATATTTCCCCGCTTTTGCTTTGACAAGCATGTCTTTTGCAGATACCAACATAAAAGAATGCCTCCTGTTTTAAGAATAATTTATGCAGAAAAATCCGACTTCCGAAGCTTATTCAACACGAATGTAGGTTATCTGCACAACTGCTTTTATTATAATATAAACCTATCAGGAATGCAAATGTTTCACATGAAGAAAGTGTTAAAAAAGCAACAGCTTCTTTTGTGTAAACATCATTTTTAGAATATATTCTGACCAAAAGAAAATAAATTTTTATTTTGATTAGATTGAGGCTGTGAGCATCGGCATTTCTCCTATATTCTTTACATTGACATGCCTTTGGAAAACAGATAGAATATATAAAATAAGGGGGAAGAGCCATGAGGGTTTATTTGAAAAAATATCGTAACGCTATTGTCTATGCTTTAACGATTGTATTTTCATTAGTATATATCATACTTGGAAATAGAATTGCTTCCCGTAATTTTTATTTTGGAAGTGTTTCGACATTAGAATATTCTGCAAGGGTATTACGTGTAGTGGATATTCAAGAAGAAAACTATACGTTAAGCGGAACAGATAATCAAATTACAAATGAAATTATTACTTTTGAAGCAATGGTGACAAGTGGGTCTTTAAAGGGAATCACGGTAACTGCGACGCAGCAGCGGGATTCTATTATTGCAGTTATGCCGGAACGCGTCGAAGCTGGTGATGAAATTGTGCTCACTTACGCATCAGATTCTGAATTGGATGAAGACGGAAATGTTGTGGAAAACGGAAACTATATTTGGACTTTCTCAAATTACAACCGACTTCCTGCACTTTTATGGATCGGTGCTTTATTCTTTCTCTTGTTAATCCTGTTTGGAAAGAAAAAAGGGATAAATACAATTGTTTCTCTTATTTTTACTTGTCTTGCAATTTTTGTAGTTTTCGTTCCTTCTATTTTATCCGGATATAATATTTATGCTTCTTCTGTTATTACGTGTATCTTTATTATTGTAGTAACCTTGTTAATCGTTGTTGGCATTACAAGAAAAGGAGTATGCGCCGCAGTTGGATGTGCCGGCGGTATTGCGGCAGCAGCCATTTTCACTGTGGCTATGAGCAAAATTCTGCAGCTTACAGGATTAACAGATGAACAGTCCCTGTATATCACAATGCTGGACTCAGCAAATATCGATTTAAAAGCATTGCTATTTGGCGCAGTGTTGGTTGGCGCTGTGGGCGCTGTTTTAGATATCGCGATGTCACTTGCTTCGGCGCTTGCCGAGGTTTCCGATCAGATGAAAGATGAGAAAAAATTCAAAAAATTGTTCCGATCCGGTATGACGATTGGTCAAGATATTATGGGAACTCAAATGAACACGTTAATTATGGCGTATATAGGAAGTTCCCTTTCTGTTGTAATACTGCTTGTGGCAAGCCAAACGTCCCTTTTATCATTGATGAATCAAGAGATGATTGTAGAGGAACTTATGCAAGCGCTGATAGGAAGTTTTGGGATTTTATTTACAATCCCACTTACTTCTTTATTCGCAGCATTTCTTTATTCACGAAAGACGAAAATTGATGTTAACGAAGAAACGTCAGTGAAACAAAAGAAGAAAAAAGAAATTCAGGCAAAAGAATCGTAATAGCGCGCGTAATGGAAGAGATATTGTTGGGCTATTCCAGCATTAGATCGAAATGCAGTTGGAAAACCATTGGGATAGTATTTTTTCATTACTTTTTTCATCCAAGTATCCATAGGGAAGCACATATGGCGTCCAAATCCAAAAAGAAGTACACACTCCGCTACTTTCGGACCGACTCCAATAATACGCAGCAATTCAGTACGTGCCTTTTCAATAGGTGCGGTGTATAAAGAGTTAAGACAAATATCCCCAGCAGCTACTCGTTTTGCAGCGTCAATTATGTAGCGATCTCGATACCCAAGAGAAAGTCCTGAAAAATCATTTGGTTTGCAGGCAGCAAGAATATCCGGTGTAGGAAATGCATACTTGTCCGGCGCAATTCTTTCTCCAAATCGTTCACACAGAAGACGGATCCCTTTTTTGATACGCGGGATATTGTTGTTTTGTGAAATTATGAAGGAAATAAGTGTTTCAAATCCATCTTGTCGTAAAATACGGATCCCCTCTGTTTGTAAAATTGCTTTTTCTAATATTGGATCAGTTCTAAAACTGGATTTAATTGCAGCATAATCGGTTTCTGCATCGAAATATGGCGCATAGATTTGTATAAAAGAGACAGCATCCATATCCCGAAAACGGATGGCGTCTTCCTCTTGCGTTAAGTGGAGGATACGACCCAATGCAACGCCTTCAAACGCATTTTCAGATACTTGCTCAAATCGAAAGCATTGGCCGCAGTTTAGTGTCAACGCCAGAGAACACTCAGCAGGCGATATTTCCCATAATATATCGTTCCCATCTGCTTTCCATTTCAACATAAGATGTACGCCCCCTTTTGTACAGGGTATCATATCAAAAATAACGGAGGTTCGTCAAGTATGAGAGAGTCTATCTATACAATTCCCTTAAACGACATTTTCGAAGTAGAAGATGGTTGCCCGTTGTGCCGGATGCGGCGTTTGCTTGAAAATAGATGTGTAGAATATATTATGGGAGCGGCAATGATGGAACCGGATGTACGGATAGAAACCAATCGATATGGGTTTTGCCAAGAACATTTTTCCGTCATGCTAAAACAAAAAAATCGTCTTTCGCTTGCATTGATGATAGAAACACATTTGGACGAGTTAATAGATCGATGCATTCCTTTTTCTCAAAAAAAGGGAGAAATATCTCCGGCAAAGACCTGTTTTGTATGCCGGGAAATAGAAAGTGCGATGAAAAAACTATTGGAAAATGCAGCAAGAACTGCGGCGAATGATGCTGCCTTTGCTTCTCTTTTGTCAAATCAGCCATATTATTGTTTTTCTCATTATGAGATGTTTTGCGATGTCCTACGCGGCTCACTTCCTAAAAAAAATGCTGGAAGACTTATTGCGCAGCTTACAGAGTGTGAACAGCAGTATTTTCAGTCATTACGAAAAGACGTACATGACTTTACCACTACGTTTGATTATCGCAGTACACAGGATTTAAGAAATGAAAGTCGAGTTAAAACAGCGGTGGAACGTGCGGTGCAGGCGTTAAAATAGTTTTATCACTACATGACTTTATCGCTTTTCTTTGATAAAGCAATTGCCTTTTTATAAAAAACAAGATATAATAACATATGATGACGCGGTTTTTTATTGATGTTTAGATAGGGGGAAATACAGGTGGAAATGAATACGATTATTGAAATTTATGATAAAGAACCGATTTTTAACGTATTATCACCTTCTATTATGCGTCCCAGCCGCGTCATTTATCTTGGCGCGCGTTTTATTACAAGAAAGCGACAGAAGGAAAAGCTGATACGATATTTTTCTTTGCGCAGTCCGGATACTTATATCTATTTTTACCCCGTTAACTTGTATAACTGCGAAAACGTTCGCAATATACTTCGAGAAATCTTAGAGCATTTTCCGGATGCAGTAATAGACATAACCGGTGGGAGCAGTACGCTGGTTTTTGCTGTCGGAATGTTTTGTGCGGAATATCAAATACCAGTTTTTGCATATAACCGTCGAACGAATTGTTTTTGCAATATTTTTCGTTGCAGCGAAATAGAAGGAATTCCGTGCAATCCTCAGTTTACAGTGGAACAAGTACTTTCAATGGCAGGCGGAATGCTGCTTCGCCACGGGCATATATCACCAAATGAAGTGGATGAAGGGCTTTTACAGAATGTTGACGAGGTTTTTTCAATATGCCATCGGAATAAGACGCGTTGGAACGGGTTTGTACAGTATCTGCAAGCTACTACTACCGGAGGAAGCGAACGGCCGTTATTGGTTAGAGCCCCAAAAACTGTCCTTAATGCGTCTGGAAAAGCTCTTTTTTGTGATATGGACATGATGCGCCGCTTAGAAAAGATGGGTATGATCTTTGATCTTCAAGAAGATGGCCGATATATTAGATATCGATTCCGCAGCCGTCTTGTTCGGCAGTGCTTGAATGATATTGGAATCTGGCTTGAGTTGTACGTATATAAATCTGCTGTTGAGAGCGGGCTTTTTGATGATGTTCAAATTAGTGCAATTGTAGACTGGAATGGCGTTGCTGATGAAAAATGTAATACGATTAATGAAATTGATGTTATATTGACCTATGGAATAACGCCGGTGTTTATTTCATGTAAGTCCGGCACACCTACAACAACGGCGCTCAACGAACTTGAAACATTGACGCGATTGTTTGGAGGAAAATATGCACGTGGTATTTTGGTCACTTTAAGCGATGCGGAAGATATTTCTCCTGCAGTCAGCCAGCGTGCTGCGGATATGGGCATTCGGATCATACAGCATGCAAATTTTAAGGATGGCGGTATCGTGCGATGCCTGCTCGAAACAGTGATACAGGAACAAGACTAAAAGGTAAGGAGACATCTATGGGGATTCATCATTTATTCAAAAAGGGAAGGCCTGTTATTTCGTTTGAAATTTTCCCACCCAAACAGACCAGCACAATAGATACAATATATGATACGTTAGACGGCTTGTATGATTTAAAGCCTGATTTCATCAGTGTAACCTATAGTGCAGGCGGGAAAGGAGCTTCCGATCATGTAACCTGTGATATTGCTTCTATCATTCAAAATAAGTATCATATTACGCCGCTCGCACATTTGACGTGTGTAAATTCCACAAAAGAAGAGATTCTCCAGAATCTCAAACGGCTGCAAGAAAATCAGATTGAGAACATCTTAGCACTGCGTGGAGATATTCGACCGGATGTAGAGCCGAAACACGATTTTGAGCATGCAAGTGATTTGACATCTTTTATCAAGAAGTATGGCGATTTTTCCATTTCCGGCGCATGTTATCCTGAAGTACACTGCGAAAGCAACGATGCAGTTAGCGACATTTTGAATTTACGCAAAAAAGTGGATGCTGGTGCGGAACATTTAATTTCACAGCTTTTTTTCGATAACAATGCTTTCTATTCTTTTTTGGAGCGGGCGCGTATTGCGGGTATTTCAGTCCCAATCGAAGCTGGAATAATGCCGGTTGTCAATAAAAAGCAAATTGAGCGAATGGTATCCCTATGCGGCGCAAGCTTGCCGCAGAAGTTTGTGAAGATGATCAATCGTTACGACGGACATCCTGAAGCGCTTCGGGATGCAGGAATTGCATATGCTGTAAATCAGATTGTAGATTTGATTGCCAACGGAGTAGACGGCATTCATCTTTATACTATGAATAACCCATACACTGCACGTAAAATCTGCGAAAGCATCGCATCAATCCGGGATATATAGGAGATGGATGAAATACTATTAAGCCATTTGCCGGTAAGCGAAATTTTACGCTATCTAAACTGTTCGTCAGATGATCAAAAAATGCGCATTTTGGCCAAAAGCTGTGCAGAAGAGTTGTGCAAGACGGCGCGTCCGCGCACACTGCGGCATACTTTTCCTATTGCTCTGGAAGACAATAGTGTGATAATCGGAAAAAATGCATTGCTGCTTCCGGGACAGGATCTTATGCATGTATTAAAGGGCTGCACAAAAGCAGTGCTGTTTTGTGCAACACTTGGTACATCTGTTGATTTGTTGATTAGAAGAGAACAGCTTTGTGATATGACACGATCTGTAGTTTTAGACAGTTGTGCCTCAACTGCTATTGAAATTGTATGCGATCAGGTTGAAAAAGCTGTTCAGGAAGAATATCCAGAATCCTACCTTTCGGCGCGTTACTCTCCGGGGTACGGTGATCTACCCGTTTCGGTGCAGAAAGATTTTTTAGCATTGCTCGATGCCCCAAGAAAGATCGGCCTTTGCGCTACAGATACCAATATTTTAACACCAAGAAAATCGGTTACTGCAGTGATTGGACTTTCTGATCAACCACTCAAAAAGATAAAAAAGAACTGCGCAACCTGCTTGATAAGGGAACGGTGCGCATTCCGCAAAAAGGAGGAGCACTGTGGACTTTCACAAACTGATTGAACGGGATTTTGTACTGTTGGACGGTGCAATGGGCACCATGCTACAGCAAAAAGGGATGGCTCCTGGAACTATTCCAGAAACACTGAATATTACGCATCCCGATTGGATTCGGGATATTCACCGGCAGTATATTGACGCAGGGGCAGATATCATTTATAGTAATACTTTTGGAGCAAACAGAAAAAAGCTTGCCGATACGCCGTATACAGTATCTGAATTGATTGAATCGGCGGTTGCACTTGGCAAATCGGCTGCTAAAGGTACAGATACGCTTGTTGCATTAGATATTGGACCGGTTGGACAGCTTTTAGAACCAAATGGAAGTTTACGATTTGAAGAGGCCTATAATATTTTCGCGGAAATGATAGATGCAGGTGTACGGGCAGGAGCGGATCTGATCGTTTTAGAGACAATGACAGATCTTTATGAAATGCGTGCCGCTCTGCTTGCTGCAAAAGAACGAAGTACCTTACCTGTCGTTTGTACTATGACATTTGAAGAAAATGGCCGGACCTTCATTGGAACATCAATAGAATCTATGGCAATATCCTTGAGCGCATTAGGTGCGGATGCAGTAGGCATTAACTGTTCGCTTGGCCCTGCTGAAATTGCAGAATTGATACCTAAGTTGCTCGAATATTTACCTGTTTTAGCTGTTGCCAAGCCGAATGCTGGGCTTCCGATTCCGGAGAGCGGAGACTATTCGATCGGGCCGGAGGAATTTGCTATCCAGATGCAAAGAATTGCTGCTTCAGGAGTTAAATTACTGGGAGGCTGCTGCGGAACGACGCCTGACTATATTCGAGCGATACGCAATGCTGTAAATGGCATTACCTTTACACGCGCTGCACCGTTAAAAGATTTCCGTGTGTGCAGCGCCACTAAAGTAGTGGATGCAAATCGTGTCCGTGTAATCGGTGAGCGGATCAATCCAACAGGGAAGAAACGGTTTAAGGAAGCACTGCTTCATCATGATATAGATTACATCTTAAAGCAGGGATTGGAACAGTGCCGTGCTGGTGCGGATATTTTGGATGTCAATGTGGGACATCCGGAAATAGATGAACCGGCAATGATGGTGACCGTTATAAAGGCGTTACAAAGCGTAGTGGAAGCGCCGTTGCAAATCGATTCTTCTGATAAAAAAACCATAGAGGCAGCTTTGCGTGTTTGCAATGGAAAATCGATTGTCAACTCTGTAAATGGGGAAGATGAAGTACTGGATTCTGTTCTGCCGCTTGTAAAAAAATATGGAGCAGCAGTAGTCGGGTTGACACTCGACCGAAGCGGTATTAAAAAAAGTGCCGAAGAGAGGTTTCTGATTGCTGAAAAAATCGTAAAACGCGCACTGTCCTATGGAATCCCAAAAGAAGATATTTGTATCGACTGTTTGACGTTGACTGCCTCAGCGGAACAAGAGGCAGCAATGGAAACGATACGTGCAGTATCAATGGTGAAGAAGCGCCTTGGCGTCAAGACAGTTTTAGGTGTGTCAAATATCTCCTTTGGCTTACCAAACCGCGCCCTTTTAAACCGCACTTTTTTGACACTTGCAATTGGGGCTGGACTTGATCTGCCCATTATGAATCCGAATAATGATGATATGATGGGAGCAATACGTGCCTATGCACTGCTTTCCTGTCAAGATTTGCATGCAGATGCGTATGTACAAGCTTATTCCAATGCAGAGGCCGCCCCAATACCTGTAGCCCAATCCAACAAAATGACACTGTTTGAAGCGGTAAAAAATGGTTTAAAGGATGAATCGGCAAAAATTGCTGCTTTTTTGCTTGAATCGTGCGAACCGATGGAAGTCATCAATACGATGTTGATACCGCCGCTTGATGAAGCGGGTGCTTTGTTTGAAAAAGGAAAACTTTTTTTACCACAGCTGATACAGTGTGCAACGGCGGCTCAGGCTGCCTTTGATGTGATTAAAACAAAAATTGCTGCTTCTGGCGGCGCCTCTGTCAGCAGAGGAATAATTATTTTGGCTACAGTAAAGGGCGATATTCATGATATCGGGAAAAATATTGTAAAGGTTTTGCTTGAAAACTACGGTTTTACAGTGATCGATCTTGGGAAAGATGTAGATCCAGAACACATTGTAGATACGGCATTGAGATTGAGCGTACCACTTGTAGGCTTAAGTGCCCTAATGACCACAACACTTAAAAGTATGGCAGATACCATTGCGTTACTGCATGAACGCAATGTACCCTGTAAAGTCCTTTGCGGGGGCGCGGTGCTTACACCGGAATATGCCCGGCAGATCGGCGCGGATTTTTACGCAAAGGACGCAAAAGAATCGGTTGATATTGCAAAACAGGTATTCGGCGTTTCATAAGCATTAGAAAGGGGAGAAAAGCGTCGGTGTACCGTATTTTGATTGTGGAAGATGATCGAGGGATTGCACAGGCAATGAAAGTTCAGATAGAAGCGTGGGGGCTTGAAGCGGTTTGTGTTCAAAATTTTCGCAATGTTTTAGCTGAATTTGCTGTCAGTGAACCTCATTTGGTGTTGTTGGATATTTCATTGCCCTTTTTTAATGGGTATTATTGGTGCGGTGAAATACGGAAGATATCTAAAGTGCCGATTCTTTTTATTTCATCTGCATCCGATAATATGAATATGGTGATGGCAATGAACATGGGAGCGGATGATTTTATTGCAAAGCCATTCGATCAAAGTGTTTTTATTGCAAAAATACAGGCTATGCTACGTAGGGCATATGACTTTGGAAAGTCTGTTCCAATCTTTGAGCATCGGGGAGCCATCTTAAATACAGGCTATGCTACGTAGGGCATATGACTTTGGAAAGTCTGTTCCAATCTTTGAGCATCGGGGAGCCATCTTAAATACAGGAGACAGCACATTAAGCTTTCAGAACCAAAAAATATCTTTAACAAAAAATGAATACCGTATTTTGCTTGCTTTAATGGAGAATAAGGGGAAAATCGTAAGCCGCGAGCGTTTGATGGAACGTTTATGGGAAACAGACAGCTTTATAGATGAAAATACGTTGACAGTGAACGTAAACCGTCTACGAAAGAAGTTAGAGTCAATTGGCCTTCAATCATTTATTTCCACAAAGTTTGGCGTTGGGTATTTGATTGAATGAGGAGACAGGCATGCGTTTTTTTCTTTCTTATCTTAAACAACGGCGGACTGGATTGTTTGTTTTTTTTCTATTTTCCACAATATTTTTGTGTGTGTTTTTATTATACCATTTGCCAATCGGCGCTGTGCTTTACCCAACAGGTCTTTGTGTTTTGATTGGCATCTGTTTTTTGTTGTATGATATGCAGAAAGCCTATCACAAACATCAATGCCTGTCCCGGCTGCAAAAATTGTCTGCTTCTGTTATGGAAGGTTTTCCTCAATGCGATACGATAGATGACGCTGATTATCAGCAGATTATCCATATTCTGCGTGAAGAACAGAGAAAGATAGAGAATCAGATGAACATCCGATATACCGAAATGATAGATTACTATACTGTATGGGCGCATCAGATTAAAACTCCGATAGCTTCCATGCGTTTGAATCTGCAAAATGAGGATACGGCCTTTTCACGTATGGTGTCAGAGGATCTCTTTCGAATTGAACAATATGTAGAAATGGTATTGTGTTATTTGCGGCTGGACTCCAGCTCAACCGATTATTTAATACGGGAATATGATTTGGATAGTATTGTGAAGCAGTCGATTAAAAAATTTGCTTCGCAGTTTATTCGGCGAAAAATCCATCTTTATTACAATCCAATCCATACATTGGTGCTCACAGACGAAAAATGGCTTTTGTTTGTATTGGAACAGGTATTATCGAATGCTCTAAAATATACGGAATGCGGCTCTATTGCTATATTCCTTGAAGAACCACTGACTCTGTGTATCCGAGATACTGGAATAGGTATTGCGCCGGAAGATCTTCCGCGTATTTTTGAAAAAGGATATACGGGCTATAATGGAAGAAACGATAAAAAAGCAAGCGGCATCGGATTGTATCTATGTCGGCGCATCTGTAACAATTTGGGACATACTATTGCAGTGGAATCCTCTTTAGGAGAAGGAACAATCGTTCGATTGGATTTATTCCGTGAAAAATTGAAAACCGAATGAACTTCTTACGAAAGTGTAAGAAAAATAAGGGGAAATGTAAGTCGATTCGATGGCGATGCATTTCCCCTTTTTGCTACAATAAAACCATCAGAAATAAGGAGGTTTTTTTATGAGTATGCTGGAAGTCGGCGGTCTCAGAAAAATATATACCACTCGCTTTGGAGGAAATAAGGTTGAAGCGTTGCGTAATGTCTCGTTCACAGTTGAACAGGGAGAATATGTTGCAATTATGGGTGAGTCCGGCTCTGGAAAAACAACATTACTGAATATTTTAGCGGCACTCGATAAGCCTACCAGTGGATTTGTAGCATTGGACGGACGAGATCTTTCACAAATTAAAGAATCTGAGATTTCTGCATTCCGAAGGGATAATCTCGGCTTTGTATTTCAGGAATTTAATCTGCTCGATACCTTTACGCTCGAAGATAATATTTATCTTCCTTTGGTACTTGCTGGAAAACATTATCCTGAAATGAAACAGGCACTTGTACCAATTGCGGCGCAACTTGGCATTTCAGAGCTTTTGAAAAAATATCCTTACGAGGTTTCTGGCGGACAGAAACAGCGCGCTGCTGTAGCCCGCGCCTTAATTACACGGCCTCGTTTGATTCTCGCAGATGAACCCACTGGCGCTTTGGACTCCAAAGCTACGGATGAATTATTGCATCTGTTTGGACAGATCAATCAGAATGGACAGACTATCCTGATGGTAACACATTCCGTCAAAGCGGCAAGCCATGCCGGACGCGTTTTATTCATAAAAGACGGGGAAGTTTTTCATCAGATTTATCGCGGAAACAATACAAACGAAGAGCTGTATCAGAAAATATCAGATACACTTACCATGCTTGCAACAGGCGGTGACAGACAATGAAAAGGGGATTTTACGCAAAACTTGCTTTTACGGGGATCCGAAAGAACAAACGGTTGTATGTCCCTTATATTTTAACCTGTATCGGCATGGTGATGATGTTCTACATTGTAGCGTTTTTAAGTTATAGCCCTGTTTTAACAGGAATCCCGGGCGGCGATACACTGCAAATGATCTTATCACTCGGTACCGGTGTAGTTGGTGTTTTTGCATTGATATTTCTGTTTTACACCAATTCTTTTTTAATGCGCAGAAGAAAAAAGGAATTTGGGCTCTATAATATTCTTGGTATGGGAAAAGGAAATTTGGCTCGCGTACTGTTATGGGAAAGCTTAATGATTGCTGCCGTGGCTTTAGGCGGAGGGTTGTTAGCAGGCATTGCACTTTCAAAAATCGCTGAGTTAGGAATGGTCAATCTTCTGCAGGGGGAAGTAGGATTCTCTTTAACTCTAGAACCGGAAGCTATTTTACAAGCGCTTTTGCTGTTTGGTGTTATATTTCTTTTGATATTGTTGAATACGTTACGTCAAATCCATCTTTCTAATCCAATTGCATTATTACACAGCGAAAATGTTGGAGAGAAGCCGCCGAAAGCAAATTGGATTCTTGCATTGATGGGAGCCATTATTTTAGCAGCGGCTTATTATCTGGCGGTTACAATTGAAAGTCCGGTAGAAACCTTGCTTTGGTTTTTTGTTGCGGTTATTATGGTGATTATCGCAACATATATGTTGTTTGTAGCTGGATCTGTGGTGATTTGTAAGGTTCTACAAAAGAAAAAGGGATATTATTATAAGACCAGTCATTTTGTTTCTGTTTCTTCGATGGTGTATAGAATGAAACGAAACGGAGCAGGGCTTGCTTCAATATGCATTCTTTGTACCATGGTTTTGGTCATGCTTTCTTCCACGGTTTGCCTTTATATTGGTACGGAGGACAGCATTCGAAGTCGTTATCCAAGGAATATCAACTTGGATGTTACGGTAGAAGACCTAAATGATATGGATTCTAAAAAAATGGATACGATCAGAACGCTTTCAGAAAAAGTCGTATCGGAAAATGGACAATCTACAAACAATATATTGGATTATCAAGTAGCAGCGTTTGCCGGATACATGAAAAATGGCATCATTGAAACAGATAGTTCACATCTTGTGGATTTTCAATTGGATTACTACTCTGACGTATGGCAAGTTTTCCTTGTTCCGCTCTCCGACTATAACCGCTTAATGGGGGAAGATGAAACGCTTAATCCGGATGAGGTCCTTATTTATACGACAAAATCTACAGAATATCAATATGATACGATTGCTTTTGGAGATCGTGAGCCGTTGAAAGTAAAAAAAGTGGTTCCCACTTTCGCTGATAACGGTGTTGATGCCATGCAGGTTATCCCTTCTCTCTATATTTTTATATCAGATTTTAATGCCACAGTGGAACCGCTTTTGTCTATCACGGATTTAAGAGATCAGCAGCTTATTGAAATGCACTGGTTTTATGGGTTTGATTTGTCTGGAAACGATGCAATACAAATTGCGATACAAGATCAACTGGAAGCGGCAATTGGTCAGACTGGACTTTTAACAGATAATTTCCATATTAACTGCGAAGGTGCGGCAAAAGAACGTTCGGGATTTTACGGGCTTTATGGAGGGCTCTTTTTCTTGGGTATTTTGCTTGGGACGGTTTTCCTTTTTGCAGCGGTGTTGATTATGTACTATAAGCAGATTTCAGAAGGTTACGAAGATCAATCACGATTCGCAATCATGCAAAAAGTCGGGATGACAAAAAGAGAAATTAAAAAAAGTATAAATTCTCAAATATTAACTGTCTTCTTTCTTCCTCTTATCACAAGCGGGGTTCATCTTGCCTTCGCTTTCCCAATGATTTATAAACTATTAGCTTTGTTCAGCCTAACGAATCTTGAGCTTCTTATTTTGGTTACGATCTGCTGTTACCTTATTTTTGCATTATTCTATGTTTTAGTATACCGTATCACATCGAAAGCATACTATTCGATTGTTAGCGGGGCAAGGGAAGGGAAAATATAGAAAGTGGTTTATTTTCTTAATGCGGAGAAGACTTGCTGAGGATAAGGATGAATAGCTGTAAATGCGTTGTGCAAAATAACTTAATGTGAGGAAAAGCCTTATTATGGATAATATAATGCTTTGCAAACGACAGAATAGAACAGGAAAACCGATACACTCTGTATCGAAGTGGATCGGGCGGCTTGTCACTTGGATTGGTTTAATCATTGTCGGGATTCTTGCTATACCAGCAGGTGTTTTATGCCTTTTGATTTTTGCTACAAGATCTCTTGTGGATTGGATTGTTTCACTTCTCAATAAGAATCGCAAAGATATTTTGTAGCTGGAATAAAATTCATATTGATAAAGAGAAGCCGGAAAAACCGGCAATAGGGGGATTATCCATAGATGAAAGAAGGATGCAGCAAATTTTTTGCTGCATCCTTCTTCCTTGTAAAACAGAATTGATCATTTTTATAATGCGTTTTTTCTTAAAAAAGTATCATGGCTTTATTCCTATTTTATGACGTAATATGTGAAAGCATTAGCAGTTTTTAATCAATCCGAATTGATTTCTCTTTTCATTTTTTTAAAACGATGTTATAATAAAAACACAACCGAACTATTCAAAAAGGACTATTTTCATCACGGGATACAAGTCCTTTGGAATGGAAGAGGCAGATTTATGGCGTGAACTTGGAGGGTTTGAAATGGATCAATATTATGAAATGAATGTAGCAGGGTTAACACGTCAGTTACCGCTTTGTAAGGTATCAGACGATCTTTACATTGGTGCATTTGTCATATTTGGCGATGTTGAACTTACCGTCAATTCGGCCAGAGAGCTTTTAAAAGTAGCTCCAGAGCATGATATAATGATTACAGCAGAATCAAAAGGCATTCCGTTGGTTTATGAGATGGCACGGCAATCCGGGGAAAACAATTATCTGATTGCACGGAAGGCGCCTAAATTGTATATGAAAAATATTGTTTCGACGGAAGTGACTTCTATAACAACAGCAAAAAAGCAGATGCTGTATATCGACAGTGATGATGTCAAATTAATGGAAGGAAAACGTGTCTTGATCATTGATGATGTAATCAGTACGGGCGAAAGTCTTCGTGCAGTCGAAAAGCTTGTCAAACAATCCGGCGGCACGGTGGCAGGGCGTATGGCCATCCTGGCTGAAGGTGACGCGAAATATCGCGACGATATTCAGTACCTCGCTTATTTGCCGTTGTTTAATTCAGACGGCACGCCAAAAGAAGCGTAATACATAATATAGAGGGACAGAATCCGAATTTTTTCGGATTCTGTCCTTTGGTCTATAAGCAGACACGTAGTATATGCGGTTAATTTACAAAAAATTATTTTCTCCTCTATTAAAATATGATAGACTAAATATAAAATTTTATTAATTAAATAGAAAGAGGCGAAAACAGTCGTATGGAATTAAATCGAAAAACGATGATACGAATTGCCTTATTAATTTTGTTTGGAATTGTGGTTTTCTGGCTGTTTGAAAACTTTGATCAGGCAAAAGCTGTTTTTTTCTGGCTGTTTTCACTTATAACCCCTTTGCTGATTGGCGGATGTATCGCATTTATTCTAAATGTGCCAATGCGGGCGATCGAGCGGCACTTATGGCCGCACGCAAAACAAAAATCTTTAAAAAAACTCAAAAGACCTTGTGCGATTATTTTAACCCTTTTCTGCTTTGCGGCAGTATTGGCTATTTTGGTTGTCTTAATTGTTCCGGAGTTAATCCGCACGGCATCTTCTTTTACTGTGCAAATTCCAAGTTTTTTGGAAAGATTAGAGTTGTTTTTTAATGAGCTCAGTAAAAAAATACCACAAATAAACGGTCAGAATATTATACCAGATTTAAATATTGAAAAAACACTCGAAACGTTTTTTTCTGCTCTGGGAGGATCGGTTTCTTTTTTCGCTACAAGTATTGTACAATTGGTATCCGGACTGTTTGGCGGTGCGGCAAATGCTGTCTTTGGCTTGGCATTTTCTTTTTACTTGCTTGCCCAAAAAGAAACGCTGTCGGGGCAAATCCAACGGGTTTTTATTGCTTTTAATAAAGAGAAGGCCATGGAACGTATGCTATATATCGGACGTTTAGCCAACCGGACGTTTTCCAATTTTTTGACTGGACAATGTTTGGAAGCCTTGATTCTCGGGACACTTTTCTTTATCTCTATGAGTCTGTTCCGCATGCCATTTGCTTTGTTAATTTCTGTTTTAATCACGGTTACAGCACTCATTCCGATTGTTGGTGCGTTTATTGGATGTATCGTCGGGGCCTTGCTTATTTTAGTGCAAAATCCAATACAAGCAATATGGTTTGTTATTATGTTTTTGATCCTCCAACAGATTGAAGGAAATCTGATTTACCCGCATGTAGTGGGGACTTCCGTCGGATTGCCTGGTCTTTGGGTTTTATTTGCTGTTACAGTAGGCGGGGAAATCGGCGGCATTTTTGGCATGTTTGTAAGTGTTCCGATTTGTTCGGTTTTGTACGCATTGGGCAAAGAAGAAGTGCGCCGTCGGCTCATACAAAAGAAAAAGAAAACAGACGAAGAGGAAACAACAGCAGAAGCAGGAAAAATGCCTGCCCAAAGCACGGATAAACCTGATATTATCAGCCGAAAAAATTTATGAGCAAAAATCAAAAGAGATAGTTGATTTATGCTGTTTTTCACGAAAAAGCTAATTGCATTATATTTTATGACAAGCGGGATTTTTCTCGCTTGTTTTTTATTTTTTCGATTCTATCCGTATTTAAAAGGATTTTTCGACATTATAGTTGACAATGATATAGGAAAGCGGATATACTACTTAATAGTATTAATTATTAAAAAAGGAGGTAGCCGCTTTGAAAGGACAGGGTGATTCACTGCCGGAAGTGCTGCATGCTTTTTTTGATACGCCTCTTTTTGAAGAGGTTTCTAATTTGTTTCAGGGAGAAAACCGCATTCTACATTATTTATATCAGGAAAAGCGCAATGATGTTACACCTTCAGAATTGAGCGAACAATTGCATGTAACAAGAGCCCGTGTGACGGCAGCAGTCAAAGAGCTGTTGAAGAAAGGCTATGTTTGCTCGATACGTCCAAGTAACGACCGGCGGCGCGTATATCTATCGTTGACACCATGTGGAAAAGGCTATATTCTAAGCCGGATTCAATCAGTACAATCATGTATAGAAACATTGCAAAAGGGGCTTGGCGAGACAGATATGACGGAAATTGTCCGGTTAATGGTTCGAGCCTTTCGTATATTTGAAACTGCAACAGTTTGAGCATAGGAGAAGGGGTAAAATGAAAGTGTTAATTTTGTCCTGCAATACTGGACAGGGGCATAATACAGCAGGGCAGGCCTTGACAGAATATTTAAGCGAGCGTGGCATTTTGTGTGAGATGAAAGATGCACTTCTATTTGCCGGAGAGCATGTTTCACGGTTTGTTTCCGGAACATATGTAAATGTTACTACAAAAGCGCCTCAGCTTTTTCATTTTTTATACTGGGCGGGAAGTGGTATTAGTTCAAGCAAGGTAAAATCTATTATTTATTATGTAAATAAAAGTTATGCTTCGGCCCTTGGCGAGTATATTGAAAAGAACCACTTTGATGTAGTTTTGGTACCGCATCTTTTTCCAGCAGAAGCATTGACCAGTTTGCGAAGAAAAGGTAAACTATCTGCCCGATGCTATGCCATTGCAACCGATTATACCTGTATTCCGTTTTGGGAAGAAACAGAGCTTGATGGCTATTTTATTCCACACGAAGATCTTTGCGACGAATTTCATAAAAAAGGTATACCTTATGAGAAATTGCATGCCACAGGGATCCCGGTATCAAAACGTTTTTTAAATCCAATCGATAGGGATGAAATTCGAAGAGCACTTGCGATACCGGAATTAGGCAAAATGCTTCTTGTTATGAGCGGAAGTATGGGATTCGGATCAGTAGCTTCTATAACAGAAGAACTTATTGAGCATTGCAGCGAAAAAGATCGCATTTTTGTATTGGGCGGATCTAACGAGCCATTAAAGCGAGAACTGCGCAAGAAATTTGGAAATGACATGCGTGTTAAGATCATGGATTTTACTGATCAGGTTCCGGCGTATATGGGGGCTTGTGATGTGTTGTTTACAAAACCGGGTGGATTGACGAGTACAGAGGCAGCCGTTCGAAATGTGCCGATGATACATACACCGCCAATACCGGGATGTGAAACAGCTAATGCGGCCTTTTTTTCCTCTCGCGGCCTATCCTTGTGTGCAAAAACAGAAAAAGATGCAGCGAACTGTGCCCAAAGACTACTTACTGATGCCAATTTGGGCAATGCAATGAAATTGGCGCAGAAAAAAGTAATTCATGCAGATGCAGGTGATCGGATTTGTGATTTTATTCTCAAGGGGTGATTGTGATGATGCGTGGCATTCTTTTCGTTTTATTGGGGCTGGTTTCAGGCAGTGTTATGTATGCATGGGTCTTCCCAAAATGGTTTTGTCATGTAGACATTGCCAAGTGCAGTGATGACGGAAATCCAGGGACAGCGAATGCATTGAAGTTTGGCGGTCTTTCTGTGGGGATACTATCGTTGTTATTTGAGCTTGCCAAAGGTGCTGTCCCCGTACTAATGGCCAAATACCTAATACCATTGAATTCTTTTTGGATGGCGTTAATTGTAGCGGCTCCCGTTGCCGGCCATGCATTTGCCCCTTGGGGCGGCGGCAAGGCAATTGCAGTTTCATTTGGAGTGCTTTTAGGTTTGTTGCCGCAATCCAAAGCATTGTTGTTTCTGGTGATCCCATATGTTTTCTTTTCAGCAATCCTGATTTTACGTCCGCATGCATTACGGTCAATTGTGTCTTTTATCTCTTTTTTCATATTGACTTTATTGTTTGAAAAAAATCTGCCGATCATTGCTGCTGCTCTTTTTATTACGGGAATTGTTACGGTTCGACATCTTTCTTCTTTACATAAGTGTATTCCCGAAGGACAAATTTTTGGTAAACGTATTTTTTAAAAATATGATAAAGTACATCTTTATGTGTTTAACAGGGTTAAGATACGATGGATCGACATTCTGAAAAACAATCTTTTCAAAATATGAAAACAGCATAGAATGAGGGAATTATTTGACGAGAAAGCATTTGATAGGGGAAAGCCGTAATAGTTATAATTGTATCTTATCTATAAAAGAAAATGCGAAGCTGTATTCTCAGCAGCTTCAGGTTTTGCTTGCTAACAATAAGGATTTGGAATATGATGTACTTATGCGAAAGTCTTTTTATTGTTATCTTAAACGGGAACAACAGAAAGTTATGCATGGTACAGACAGCTTTTATGGCATCCTTTCTCTTTGGTCAGAAGCAAAAAAGTATGGTTATCATAATACGATTATTTTTTCTTTTATAGCACAAGATAAAGCATTCAATATTTTGGATCCTTCAATGGCCTTTTCAGCATTTTGTAAAATGGCCTGTAACGCACTTTATTTTTGTGAGAGTCTATGTGGTTTTCTGTCAGAGTAAATTCCATCATAAATTTTTTATTTTTTAAAGAAATCGGTCGTCCGATTCCATTCGTTGTATTTTAACCATCAAAAAGTCAAGGCATTAGTAAAAGCAGGACAGATCAACGTCTGTCCTGCTTGTTTTGTTACTTGTAAAATTTTTGCTCCTATTTTTAATTTTCCGTAGTTTCGATTAAGAGTACGGCCGTTTGCCTACTTTTCATCGTTATAGTAATCTGCGTCCCTTGACTTAAGAAAGAGGAGCCGTCGGTAAGTAAAGAAACCGATGAAATTTTCTCTCTTTTTAAACGGAAAATGCATCTTGCTTCTTCTTGCGTCCAATTTTCAAAAATTAAAATGTAAGAAGACTGATTTTGAAGCAGGCGATGAAAGACAGGTTGACTGCTGGTGTGGAGTTCAAATGGGGAATCAACCTGTTCTTGAGCGAAATGGACAATTTGCTCATAGAAACAGGGGAGATGATGCTGAAAAAAACCTAAGCTAGCAACCGAATTTACAAAGCATGTTTTTCCTTTTTCATACTGATTGTGTAAAACTGCAGGCCGACCGTCAAAAAAATGGCTTATAATCTCAGCCTGTACATTTTCAAGATCGGCGCTGCAATAATAAGGGATATTGGGGTCAGCTTTCTGGGGATTGTATCCTTGAAATTCGACGACTTCTGTACCAAAAATTTGATAGGAAAGATCGAGTTGGCGATGTAAAGCACCTTCACTATTTTTCCATCCAAAAGGAGCTTCTGCCCAAACCGCCCCTCCATTTTCAACATAAGTGCGGATATGTTGCTGTATGTCGATATCCATGGCATAAGAAAATGGGAAATATACTACCTGATATTGGTTCAATTCTCCATTGCGAATACCGCTTTCGTCAATAAAGGCAACTGGAATATGAGCGTAGGAAAGTGCATGATAGATACCACACAACGACTGTATAAGTGATTCCTGCCGCCGATAGAGCGGGCTGCCTTCAATTAAAGAAAGGACTTCTACCGCCTGATTATAAAATATTGCAACTTGTGGACGTTCTGGCTTAGCCTGAGAAAGCAGATCGCTATATTTTTCCAAAAGACAGCTGATTTTATGTGAAGCAGCGAGACGTTTGGAGATTTTATGATTTACAGAAACCATTCCCCATTCGCCGCATTCCTGTCCTGTTGTTCGTGGATGCCACATCCAGTATACAACAGCCTTTGCACCTGCTCCAAATGCATCCCATAGCCAAGCTGTTATATCTTCAGGAGAGGGCGTAAAAGGCTGGATTCCTGTTGATACAGTAGGGCCGGACTGTAATTCTGTTACCCAAAAACTTTTTCCTTTCGCTGCACTGCGGATTAAATCAACACAAAATGAAAACGCAAGCCCATATTCTTCTTGAGAAAACCATGAAAACTTCCATGCAGGATGGATGGAAGCCCCTAAAATATCCGAAACCTCTCCTTCTTTAAAATAATCCTGCCCTACAGGTGATAAATTCCCATAAAAACCCTTAGGATTGATATGTGTCGGTGAAACAGAGTCCACCTTACGAATTTCGTTCTGGATCCAGCAAAGCTGCGAAACCAAATTATCTTTTAAAAAAGCATGCCAATCGGTAAAAGCTGAAAAACATTGCCAGTACTCCGGTGTGTCAGGGAGAGCAATGCTGATATTATGAAAATCCGAAAATTTAGAGAACCATTTCTGATTTAAATGATCTATGGTTTTATATTTATTAAAAAGCCATTTTTGAAAAAGAGATATTGTTTCAGCATTTTGATTGATCAGAAGTTCAGGTTCATTCATTAAAATCCAAGCATAATGAGCTGGGTGTTGATGATAGCGCGAAACGACATGGGAGATATATTTTGCGGCTGCCCTTTTTAGATCTAAACGATTTAAGTCCGCATAATGATGATAATATAATTTGCTTTCAAACCAATGAGGCGGATCTTCAGCAGTAAGTGTAGATACAATTTTTAATTGATAGGTGGCCGCTAAATTATAGATTTCATCATACCTCTCAAAATGCCATTCTTCCGGCCGGGGTTCAACATGCTCCCAAAGAATAAAAAGCCGTACCAGCCGAATGCCGTTTTGATGCATTAATGCAAAGTGCCTGCGACAATCTTCGATGGTATCATCTGTATTAATGAAAAACTGTGTGCCAATGCGCGGCACTATATTTTGTTCTACCGGATTATTCATTTCAACATCCTCCCTTGAAGATTTACTCTATTGTATCATTGTAATATAAACGAATATATATGTCAATACATATTCAGTTGTTGAGCAGCCATACGCCAAAATTCAAATACCCAGCAAACGTTATCCAAAGAAAATATGGAACAAAAAGAAGCCCTGAAATGAAATATTCCCGAAAAAATAGGATCATTGTAATGAATGCTAAAATCCATAATATCAAAAGCCACAAAAATGCAACCAAATAAAACCCAAAAGTAAAAAACCAAAGAGGCCACAAAATATTTACGATAAGCTGGACCAAATATAAGCGTAAAGAAAAGCTGCAATAGGAAGAGTTTTCTTCAAAGATTAATCCGGCTGCTCCGCCGATCAGAAGATATAAAAAAGTCCAGACAATCGGAAATAAGAAGGCAGGCGGTGAAGCAGGCGGCTTTAGCAAATGATTGAATTGTTGCAAAGCAGGAAATGCAAGGAGTGAAGATAGCCCTCCGACGAGCAATGTTAAAAAAGCGCCAAGCAATGGAACTTTCCATCTTTTAATCGAGAGCATATAAAGTCATCTACCTTTACACTAAAATATAGATATAGATCTTTCGTTAGAATATGTTAGGAATCGATGTTTCATGCGCTAACAGTATCCTATAGAAAATACTTGCTAAAATAACGGGAATGAATTATGATAAAAGAAAAAAAGAGAGGGCAATGTCTATGAATACGTATCAGATTGATTGGAAACAGTATGCTGCGATTGCACGTCAAGCGGTTGCAGAAGGATGTGTGCTATTAAAAAATGATAATAATGCACTTCCTTTAAAAAAGGGAGAGTGTGCTTCGGTTTTTGGCCGTATCCAATTTGATTACTATAAAAGCGGAACCGGATCCGGCGGCGCGGTCAACACCCGTTATGTGACCGGTATATTGGATGCATTGAAACAATGTCCGGACATTAAAGTAAATGAAAAATTGGAATCAGTATATCGCGAATGGGTAGAGACGCACCCTTTTGATAAAGGAAACGGTTGGGCACAAGAACCGTGGTGTCAAGAAGAAATGTCTGTTTCTGAAACACTGGCTAAAGAAGCCGCAGCGCAATCGGATGCCGCTGTTGTCATCATCGGACGAACCGCTGGAGAGGATAAAGATAACACGGCAAAAGAAGGAAGCTATCTACTAACATCACAGGAAGAAAATCTACTTAAAACGGTATGCACGGCCTTTTCGCGTGTCATTGTATTGTTAAATGTAGGAAATATCATTGACATGAAATGGGTAAAAAAATATAACCCTGCAGCAGTACTCTATGTTTGGCAAGGCGGACAAGAAGGCGGCTCGGGTGTAGTAGATATTTTGACCGGTGAGATCTCTCCCAGTGGTAAGTTAAGTGATACAATTGCCTATGATATTATGGATTATCCGTCTACCGAAGGGTTTGGCGATCCTCAGAGGGCAATCTATCATGAAGATATTTATGTCGGATATCGATATTTTGAAACATTTTCTAGAGACAAAGTGCTTTATCCGTTTGGCTTTGGGCTCTCATATACAGATTTTAAGATGGAATGCATAGAATTCTCTGTAAAGGAAAGTGACTTTACAGAGAAAGTTCTTGTAACAAACATAGGAAATGTGCCCGGCAAAGAAGTCATCCAGATATACGCTGAAGCGCCTCAAGGGGTATTAGGGAAGGCCACAAGAAGCCTTTGTGCTTTCGCTAAGACAAAAAATCTGCAACCAGGCCAAAGTGAAACATTAGAATTTGTTGTGCCGTTTTCACGCCTTTCTTCTTACGATGATTCCGGTATCACAGGTTTTCGATCTGCCTATGTATTGGAGCCCGGCCGTTATACAATTTATACGGGGAATTCCATACGCAATGCAGCAATAAGCGGTACGTTTTCGATATCAGAGACGAAGGTGTTAGAACAACTTACAGAAGCTTGCTCACCCGTTACTCCATTTGATAGGATTCATCCTGTTTCTACACCAGTAGGATATCGTGTTTCATATGAGCCCGTATCTCTCCGCACCTACAGTATGAAAGCGCGAAGCACTTCGGATATGCCGATTTCTCTTCCGTTTATGGGAGATCAGGGATGGAAGCTGGGTGATGTATTGGATGGGAAAACAACGCTTGATACATTTTTATCCCAGATTCCAGATGAAGACTTGATTTGTTTGGTCAGAGGCGAGGGGATGAATTCTCCGAAGGTTACGCCGGGTACTGGGGCGGCTTTTGGCGGTGTTACTGATGGTTTACTGCATTTCGGTATTCCTGTTGCATGCTGCTCGGATGGCCCTTCCGGCATCCGTATGGACTGTGGTGCTATGGCTTTCAGCCTGCCAAACGGGACTCTTTTAGCATGTACTTTTAACGAAGCGCTGAACGAGGAACTGTTTGCGATGCAGGGACTTGAATTGAGAAAAAATCGGATCGATACTTTATTAGGGCCGGGCCTTAATATCCACCGCAACCCGTTGAACGGACGTAATTTTGAGTATTTTTCTGAAGATCCTTTACTGACAGGGAAGATAGCGGCTGCCCAGCTTCGTGGTATGCAGCGTTATGGAACAACAGGCACAATTAAACATTTCGCTTGTAACAATCAGGAGTTCCATCGAACTGAAATTGACTCCATTGTATCCGAACGTGCTCTGCGTGAAATCTATTTAAAGGCGTTTGAAATCGCTGTAAAAGAGGGTGACGCTTATTTTATTATGACAACATACGGTGCATTAAACGGGTTGTGGACAGCCGGAAACTACGACCTGCTCACTGTTATATTGCGGAAAGAGTGGGGGTTTAACGGTGCGGTTATGACTGACTGGTGGGCAAAGATTAACGATGAAGGTGAACCGGCTTCGCGTACAAATACTGCTGCTATGATCCGTGCCCAAAATGATTTGTACATGGTAGTATCGGATTCTGCTTCAAACAGTGGGGACGACAATTTACCCGAGTCTCTTTTACAAGGAAACGTGACGCGGGCACAGCTTATACGGGCAGCTAAAAATATCTGCAAGGCAATATTGCGTTCACCAGTTATGGCACGCAGCTTAGGAAGAATCAGTGATGAGGAGCGACAAGCAGAAGAAAGCTGCTGCTTTGAAGATCAAATTGATTTTGATATCGAATATCAAAGCATTGATGAAGAAAGGCCTTTGGATTTGTCACACCTAAATACTCAGAAGGGCACATCTGCTTTGTTCGGCATTACATATCGGACAAACGGCATATATTCTATTATGATGCGTGTCAGAGCAGAAGGCGGAGAAATGGCGCAAATTCCAATGTCTGTTTTTGTTGACGGGCGTTTACGTACTATGATCACGGTAAATGGAACCTCCGGCAATACAATTACTGTAAAACAAGATATTGGGCCATTACATGGTGGTTCTAATTATTTAAAACTTTATTTTGGGCAAAGTGGAATGGAAATTGAAGAAATCAAATTCATCTGTACGGCAGCCAATCCGGAATAACCAATAAAAATCAGGATCGTTTGCTTTTAAGGAGGATATTTTTGTAATGGCAAAACATGTTGTTGTTATGTCTGTTGACGCGATGGTGTATGAAGATTTGGATATTTTAAAAAATTGCAAGAATACATCACGACTGCTGCAAGAGGGCGCTCTTATTAAACATATCCATACGATTTATCCCTCTCTTACACATCCGGTTCATGCAACTTGCATCACAGGATGTTATCCGGATAAAACAGGCGTTTATTCAAACGAGCATTTTCAAGCCGGGGAGTTAAACCCGCCGTGGTACAATTCACTTTCTGATATCCAAGTAGAAACCATTTTTCATGCGGCCAAAAAAGCCGGGCTGACAACGGCAGCATGTCGCTGGCCGGTAACAGCGAATGGAGACGATGTAATTGATTATCTTGTTCCAGAGATTATGGATGCCGATTTAAAAGATGATTTAGAATCCGTTTACATACAGCTTGGAAGCGGCCGGATTATGGAAGATATCGTGAGACCCAATTTTTCTATTCTGCAGAAAAATGACCGGCCTCAATACGATGCCTTTGAAATCAAATGTGCAGCAGATATTATTAAAAAATATAAACCTAATCTTCTGTTTACACATCCCGGGCTTGTTGATCATGTTCGGCATGAGACAGGCTTATTCAGCGATCAGGTCACGGAAGCGCTTCATCTTACAGATGAGTGGCTTGGTATATTGTTAGATGCAATCGAAGAAGCCGGGATCGCACAAGACACAGATTTCATCATGATGGCCGATCATGGACATCTTCCTGTGTGCCGTGTGCTTTGCCCAAATGTTTTTTTGGCCGATGAAGGTTTAATCCATGTGTCATCAGATGGCTCTCTTCTTGACTGGGATGCTTATATTAAGACCTCTGGCCTTTCTGGTTTCGTATATCTGAAGGATCCATCTGATCCTGTGTTTTCCGCACGTGTAGAAGCTTTTTTAAATAAGCTTGCTGCTGATCAAATCTATGGTATAAGTGAAGTTCTCAACGGTAGAGAGGCTGCGGAAAAATACCATTTATCCGGTGCTTTTTCATTTGTCATAGAGAGTGATGGATATACAGCTTTATGCGACGACTGGCGCCGTCCTATTGTACGCAATCAGGATCCAAGTGATTATCGATATGGAATGTCGACACATGGACATATGCCGGAAAAAGGACCACAACCAATTTTTTTAGCAATGGGTCCTGATTTTCAAAAAGGCATGGCAATCGAAAAGGGCGAAATCATCAATGCAGCACCAACTTTTGCAAAAGTGTTAGGCATCAGCCTTCCTGATGCTGATGGCAGACCTTTTGATGAAATTTTAATTGGAGAATGAAAAATAATGTGATATGATACTATTATTGATACACGAACAAAAGAAAAAGGAGAATTGTTATGCTTAATCTAATTCCGAAGCCATTACATGCAATTGAAAAGGGAGGGAATACCCCTTTTTCAAGAAAAACTGCATTAACAGGAGATTTTAATCATCTTTTTGATACGTTGTTCCCGATGATGCCCAATACCGATAATGCTGTAGAAAACAAACTTGTTTTTAAGACCGACAGCAGCATGCCGTCAGAAGCTTATCATATTATTTGTACAGACGACAACAATATTTTAATCTCTTCCTCTGACGCTTCCGGCGCTTTTTATGCTGTGATGACATTATTGCAGCTTGCAGATGGCAACGGAGTCATTCCTTCAGTGGAAATAGAGGATGCACCTCGATTTCGTCATCGTGGATTTATGCTGGACTGTGCGCGCCATTTTTGGTCTGTGGATAAAATCAAGCAGATCCTTGACGTAATGGCACGTATTAAGATGAATATTTTTCATTGGCATTTAACTGAAGACCAGGGATGGCGGATTGAAATCAAAAAATATCCTTTGCTTACTGAGAAAGGAGCTATAAGAAAAAGTACAGCCCTTTCCCTGACAGGATATGAAGAACATAAAGAACCTCGTGATTATACGGAATATGGACGAGGATTATATTATACGCAGGAAGAGGTACGTGAAGTTGTTGCGTATGCAGCGAAACGAAATATTAATATTATCCCTGAAATTGATATGCCGGGCCATTTCGTTGCTGCTATTGCCTGCTATCCGGAGTTATCCTGTACTGAAGAAAAAGTTGATGTTTCGGACCGCTGGGGAGTTCTGGACAATATTGCGTGCTGCGGAAAAGAAAACATTTATCGTTTTGTAAAAGATATTATAGATGAATTGTGTGAACTTTTTCCATATCCTTATTTCCATATTGGAGGAGATGAAGTCCCGAAAGACCATTGGAAAGTATGCCCAAATTGTCAGAAAAAGATTCGCGAACTTGGTCTAAAAGATGAAAATGCCCTGCAAAGCTATTTTAATAATGTGATTTCTGCCTATTTAAAAGAAAAAGGAAAACATACGGTAGGCTGGAACGAGATATTAGAAGGGGAGAATTTAGACAACAGCATTATTCCTCAGTGGTGGATTTTGCTTGACGATTCTATTCGTGAGAAGAAATGGATTGAAGACGGCAATCAAATTATTCTTTCATTGGTAGATTATGTATATATGGACCATGCGTTTGCGATCCGCCCTCTAAAAAAGACTTATAGTTTCGGGCCTGAAGTCTTTGGAGTAGAGGATGAATCCAATATTCTTGGAGTAGAGGCGCCGCAGTGGACAGAGTATATCCGCGATACACAAAAACTCGATATGAATACATTTGCCCGTCTGGTTGCAATGTCGGAAGTAGGTTGGACTGCCGCAGAAAATAAAAATTATGATGATTTTGAGAGGCGCTTGGAAAATTTACGTGGATATTTTTCGTCAATCCATGCGCCGATTGCCCCCCAATTTATATATCGCGGCGACACAGTCGGGGAAAAATCGGAAGAAAAGCGTGTTGAAAAAGGATGGGAGATGTGGAGAGCAGATCCTTATTTTGAATTTAAATTGATGAAAAAGGAAGAAGAAATTTAAGTTTAACAGGACGTTTATATTATAGTAAGGGGTTTTCTTGAAAGGATTTTAACTGTAATGAGAATTGGACATGGTTATGACGTGCATCAATTAGGCGAAGGTACAAAATTCGTTTTAGGCGGTGTTGTAATTCCATATGATAAAGGATTGATAGGGCATTCTGATGCAGATGTTTTAACGCACGCTGTCATGGACGCTTTGTTGGGAGCGGCAGCTTTAGGAGATATTGGACAGCATTTTCCCGATACGGATGAGACGTATCGGGGAGCTGACAGTATTGCATTATTACGTGAAGTATGCCGGATGATTTCTGAAAAGGGATTTGTCATTGGTAACATCGATGCTACAATTGTTGCACAAGCGCCAAGGCTCAGCCCATATATAAATAAAATGATTCAAAATATTGCAAATGCTTGCCATGTTACAATAGAGCAGGTGAATATTAAAGCAACGACAGAGGAAGGTTTGGGCTTTACCGGATCAATGCTGGGGATTGCTGCACATAGTGTATGTCTTTTAAATAACAAATAAGTCCCGAAACACAAGGGACACACCGGATTTCTGCTGCATAGAATACGGCAGAAGTCCGGTGTTTTTTATTTATAGATTTTAATATAACCAGAATACAATAAAAGAAGAAGGCTTAGATAAAAAGTCCAATGGTATGAAGTCAAGTAGGTGATGAAGAAAAGAATGAAGAAAAGCGTAGGGAAAAGCACTATGTAGGCGGCAAAAAGGGAACACCAA
>CAJFJV010000009.1:0-66150 GCA_904384225.1 uncultured Oscillospiraceae bacterium
CACACTTTTTTCTTTCTGCTGTGTTTTCTGTACCTATTCGCCCTCCTTCCTCTACGCAATACACCGCTATACACAGATATAACCCTGCTCCATTTTAGGATAGCCTAAGAAAATGGTATCGTATTGGCCGAGGTTTTCGATATGGGTGGAAAGCTCCGGCCGTGCACCAGCGTCCTGTTCCTCAGCAGCTTGATCCACTAAGGCATCATGGTCGAGCGGATACTGCTGGACGGTTTCAATCCGGAACAGGCCGCCGCCCACCGTATTTTGAATGATACCAGCCATATATTCCACGTTTCCCATCGTTTCACCGCCGTTTACCACAACGCTGGCTCCCGCAACGGCATCCGCACCCGCTGTATCTACGTCCTCCGGCATCGTAAAGTAAGCAATGAGGATATTGGAGCCGTCCGCTTGCGCCGCCCCTTCTGTTCCGGCATTTTCTTCCGCTCCGGATGCGGGCGTACCGGCCGAAGCATCCGGCGTATCCGGGACATCGGACGAATCGGACGGCGTATTGCCGCATGCGGCAAGGCTGCCGGCCAGTACAAGGGTTAAAAAGACAGCTAAGAACTTTTTCATTTGGTCAGTCCTCCCGTTTTTCCTTTCTTCTCTTATTTTAATGGGTTTTCAAGGGCAGCAGAAGTATCCATTTGTTATGAAGCTTTAACCAAAAGGTTTATATCACCGCCATGCCAAAATGCAGGATACGCCTTGAGGATGGCGTCGGCGCAAGAACACTTCCAAAACAATAAATCGCACACGGCTTTACCGGCTGCCGCCGGTTCAGGCATGATTCCCCTTTTGCTGAACAACAAAGATCGACTATCATTCAAATTTTATATATTTCCTTACTTGAAAACACGAAAAATTGTGATATAATACAATATGACAAGATTAAACAAATTCGGTCAAATATTTTACTTTCGTGCTGTTTAAAATCCCGCACACTGAAAAAGAGAACACTGTGCGCTGCGCAGGAGCTGCAATACGCATGACAGAAAAAGCGGGATGCTTTCAGGGCTGTTTCACGATAGGAAAAACTGCGGCTTTATTCAAAAAATATAAGGGGGGATTTTCCCATGTCCATGCAGGATGACGAGCTTCTCCAGCTTTCGGGATTGCAGCATTTTTCCTTTTGCCGGCGCCAGTGGGCCTTGATCCATGTGGAAAACCAGTGGAACGAGAACCTCCGGACAGTAGAAGGGAATTTGTTCCACAGCCGCGCCCACGACGAAAAGCAGCGGGAACGGCGGGACGGCGTTCTCATTTTACGGGGACTTCCCATTGTATCTCATACGCTGGGGCTATCCGGCCAGTGCGACGTGGTGGAGTTCCATGCCTCCCCTGACGGAATCCCCCTCCATGGAGAAGAAGGGCTTTGGATTCCTTTTCCGGTAGAATACAAGCGGGGTGCGCCCAAAGAAAATCCCGCCGACCAATTGCACTCTGCGCCCAGGCCCTCTGCTTAGAAGAGATGCTCTGCTGCTCCATTCCGGAGGGGGCGCTGTTCTACGGCGAAACCCGGCGGCGGACGAAGGTTTTCTTCACAGAAGAGCTGCGGGAGACGGTACGGCTCACCGCCGCAGAAATGCACCAAATGCTCCGGCGTGGCCATACGCCCAAAGTGAAGCCCACGAAGTCCTGCAATGCCTGCTCCTTAAAAGAGCTGTGCCTTCCTGTGCTGATGCGAAAAAAAGATGTGGCGGAATATCTTAAAGCCGCCATGGAGGAAGAAGCATGAGACAACTTCTGAACACACTGTTTGTCACATCTGAAAACGTCTATCTGACATTGGATGGGGAAAATGTGGTGGCAAAACAGGAAAACGAAATCTTAGCCCGTTATCCGCTGCATACCTTGTCCGGTATTATCAGTTTTTCCTATCCGGGCGCTTCTCCCGCGCTAATGGGCGCCTGTGCGGAGCGCGGCCTCTCCCTTTCCTTCTGTACGCCCCGCGGGAAATTTCTGGCGAGAGTCAGCGGCGAAAACAACGGGAACGTCCTGCTGCGCCGCACCCAGTACCGGATTGCAGATAATCCCGAACAGAGCTGCCGCATTGCCCGCAATATGATTTTTGGGAAGCTGTATAACGCCCGCTGGAGCATAGAACGCACCCGGCGGGATCACGGCTTGCGTCTGGATGAAAAAGCGCTGTCGGATGCTTCTCATAAAATTCAAAACCTGCTCCCGGATGTGTTGAAGGAAACCAGCCTAAACAGCTTGCGCGGGCTGGAAGGGATAGCGGCGGCAGCCTATTTTAGCGTATTTGACGAGATGATCCTAAATCAAGAGAGCGCGTTCTCTTTCCAAAGCCGCAGCCGCCGGCCGCCTCTGGATCCGGTCAATGCGATGCTTTCTTTTGCTTATGCACTGCTTTCAAACGACTGCGTTTCCGCTCTGGAAGGCGTGGGCTTGGATTCCTATGTGGGATTCCTGCACCGGGACCGGCCGGGCCGGAGTTCTCTGGCACTGGATCTGATGGAGGAGCTGCGCCCCTGTATGGCGGACCGTTTTGTCCTGACCATGCTGAATAACCGAAAGATGAAACCGGCGGATTTTGACTGGCGGGAAAACGGCAGTGTTTCGATGAAAGACGGCGCACGCCGGACTTTTCTAAAAACTTGGCAGGAGAAAAAGCGGGATATGATTACCCACCCCTATTTAGGGGAGAAAATACCATGGGGATTGGTTCCGTACGTCCAGGCACTGCTGCTTGCCCGCACGCTGCGAGAGGATTTGGCGGAATATCCGCCATTTTTGTGGAAGTGAGAAAAAATGCTTGTGTTAATTACTTACGACGTCAATACGGAGACATCCGCCGGCCGGAAACGGCTGCGGCAGATCGCCAAGCAATGTGTAAATTATGGACAGCGCGTACAGAATTCGGTGTTTGAATGCTTGCTGGACACTGCGCAGTGCCGGGCGCTTCAGGCTAAGCTGTGTTCTATTATGGATTTGGAAAAGGACAGCCTGCGGTTTTATTATCTTGGAAATCAATACGAGAAAAAAATAGAGCATTTCGGCTGTAAACATACGTATCTTCCGGAGGAGCCGATGATTTTATAATGGTGCGAAAGGATAGCTGCCGCTGTTTTTCGGTGGGGTTCGCGCCGGTTTTTTGGCAAAGCGCAGCAAATATTGATCTAAACAAGGGGATAAACCGAGATACGCCATTTGCACTTTGTGTAATATGTGAAGCCTTTTGTCTATTGCAAAAATCTTTTTATGTATTTGTGCTGTCGCTCCCCATACGGGGAGTGTGGATTGAAATAGGCGGGATGAAGCTTGCAAGGGGCGTGGAAGTCAGGTCGCTCCCCATACGGGGAGTGTGGATTGAAATATGAGTTGGGGCAAAAAAATCTGCAAGATAAAAAAGTCGCTCCCCATACGGGGAGTGTGGATTGAAATCCCATCCATGCGCGGCAAGGTTCCGGATACTATAGTCGCTCCCCATACGGGGAGTGTGGATTGAAATATAAAGTGCTGCATGTCAACCTTGTACAAAGTGGTCGCTCCCCATACGGGGAGTGTGGATTGAAATGATAAGCTGTTTGATCTCGAGTATCCGGAGGATATGTCGCTCCCCATACGGGGAGTGTGGATTGAAATGCTGATCGAATCCGGCCAGCCGCTGCCTCCGGGAGTCGCTCCCCATACGGGGAGTGTGGATTGAAATTCCCATTGTTATTGAATTTCGGCAGCTTGTCCCGAGTCGCTCCCCATACGGGGAGTGTGGATTGAAATTCTTCCCCATCTAACCACAGTCCTATAATGCCTCGGTCACTCCCCACACGGGGAGTGTGGATTGAAACTATCAAGAGCCGGATGCACCTCATTCCATTATGACGTCGCTCCCCATACGGGAGTGTGGATTGAAACATGCCCGGCGTAATCTGCGGGTAGTCGAAAAACAGTCGCTCCCCACGCGGGGAGCGCGGGTTGTAAAATACAGCTTGCAGCAGACTGTGCTTCCATCATATGAATCCGAAAATGCCGGACTTTTCGCATGAGCATTTCCCAAAACCGGCGTTTTCAGGAAGGAAAAAGGTACAAAAAAGCGCTTTCCGTATCGTTTAAAGTATGATAGAATAGGGTGAAAAAAAGAGAAAGCCGGAATACTGCATATGAACCTGAAAGAAAAAATAAAAGGCCTGAAGGCGCACCCCCTTCTTCAAGTGCTGGCCAACAACGGGGGAAATCCGCGGACGCTTGTATTGATTGAACCGCTATGGGGCATTCCCTATAATCTTATTTCACCGTTTGCCACCCTTTATATGTACACGCAGGGCGTTACAGACGTACAGATCGGCCTGATCCTCTCCATCACAATGGTGGTTCAGGTGCTGTTCTCCTTTTTTGGGGGCATTTTATCCGACAAGCTGGGCCGGAAATTTACCACCATGATGGGGGATTTCTTTGGCTGGGCGCTGGCATGCCTTGTGTGGTCTGTTTCGAATAATTTCTGGCTTTTTTTGGCCGCCGCGCTGCTGAACTGCTTTGAACAGATCAACCAGACGGCATGGTATTGCCTGCTTATCGAAGACGCCCGTCCGAAGGATCTGGTTGGGATCTATACCTGGGTCAATATCGGCGGACTGGTTGCGATCTTTTTTGCGCCGCTTTCCGGCTTGTTCGTCAGCTCCTATTCCATTGTACCGGTCGTACGGGTATTGTATTTTCTCTTTGCGCTGACGATGCTGACCAAAATACTGATCACCTTTCGGTTTTGCCGCGAGACAAAGCAGGGGAAAATCCGCCGGGAAGAGACCAAGGGGGTATCCATCGCCCGTATGCTGGGGGAATACCGCCAGCTGATCCCCAGCCTGCTGAAAGACAAGGGTGTGCTCAAAGCGGTGGCCGTCTCGGTAATCCTATATATCACCAATATGGTGAGCACGAACTTTTTCGGGCTTTATGTGACACAGCGGCTTGGGCTTTCAGAGAACTTCTTAGCCATGTTCCCCATTTTAAACGCCGCTGTTATGCTGGTCTTCATGGTGGGGTTCCAGCACCGTATGGACGCCACAAAATTCCGCGCCCCGCTATGGGCCGGTTTGGCGCTGTACGCCGCGGCAGCCCTTGTGCTGGTCTTCTCTCCTGCGGACAGCTTAGGGTTTGTACTGCTCTATGTCTTTGTTGCCGCGGTCGCCGCTGCGCTGGTGAATCCGCGCAAAGACGCGCTTCTCCAGCTTAACATCACTGCCCAAGAGCGGGCGCGCCTGAACGCCCTTATTATGGCCTCTACCATTGCCCTCTCCTCTCCCTTCGGCTATTTGGCCGGATGGCTTTCCAGCATAGACCGCCGCCTGCCCTTCGTTTTCACATTCCTGCTATTTGTCACCGCGATGCTTGTGATCGGCCGTATTCAGGAACCGCAGGTAGAGGGAAAAGATGCCTGAACGCAAAAAACGCTGCTGCAATAGGGCCGGGATTGGAATCTCCCATTTTTGAGATTCCAATCCCGGCCCCTTTTTGCGAAAAATAAGGCTTGCAAAAATTATATTGACACAGTGTCAGAACGATGCTATGCTATAAATACTGACACTGTGTCAACACCGCAATGAAGCGGCCGTGCGCGGTACATCCTGCACGGCGAAGGCCAGCCCTTGCAGAACAGGATATATCAGGGCTGCGCCGCCCGGCTTCGGTCCCCTGTGCGGCGGGAAGCCGGGAAAACAGAAACAATCTACAGCCAACATCATAGGAGGAATGACTTATGTTGGGCAATTTTTCGTATTGCAATCCCACCAAGCTGTATTTCGGTGAAGATGCACTGGACAGCCTCAGCGCCGAACTGCCTAAATACGGCAAAAATGTCGTGCTGATTTACGGAGGCGGTTCTATCAAGAAAAACGGCATCTACGACGAGGTCGTAAAGCTTTTGGCCGCCGGCGGCAAAAACGTAGCCGAAATTTCCGGCGTTATGCCGAATCCCACTGTCGATAAGCTCTATGAAGGCGTGGAGATCGCCCGGAAGCATCAGGCGGATTTTCTGCTGGCAGTAGGCGGCGGCTCCGTATGCGATTACGCCAAGGCGGTCTCCGTTTCGGTGAACTGCGAGGAGGATCCTTGGGAGAAATACTATGTGCGCTTCGAGGAGCCTTCCTGTGAAACCCTGCCGGTAGGCTGCGTGCTGACGATGGTGGGCACCGGTTCCGAGATGAACGCCGGGGCGGTAATCACCAACCCGCACACCCATCAGAAAATCGGCCACGTTTTTGCAGATGAAAAGATTATGCCGAAATTTGCTGTCTTAAACCCGAAATACACCTTGACCCTGCCCCACTATCAAATGGCAGCCGGTATCTACGATATTTTCAACCATATCTGCGAGCAGTATTTCTCCGGCGAAGACGACAATGTAAGCGATTATATCAGCGAGGGGCTGATGCGCTCGGTAATCCATGCCAGCCGCATCGCCAACAAGGATCCTCAAAACTATGAGGCCCGCAGCAACCTGATGTGGGCGGCCACATGGGCGCTGAACACCCTGGTTTCCCGAGGCAAGTCCACCGATTGGATGGTGCATATGCTGGGCCAGTCGGTAGGCGCTTACACCAATGCAACCCATGGGATGACGCTGGCCGCCGTCTCCCTTCCCTATTACCGGCACATCCTGCCCTACGGCATGCCGAAATTCAAGCGCTTCGCAGTCAATGTCTGGGACGTAGACCCGGCGGGCAAACCCGATGGGCAGATAGCGGAGGAAGGCCTTGCCGCCATGGAAAGCTGGATGAAAGAGCTTGGTCTGGCGATGCATATTTCCGAGCTGGGCGCCACGGCGGAAATGATTGAGGGCATTGCAGACGGCACCCTCGTGATGAAAGGCGGATATAAGGTGCTGGACCGCGATGAGATCGTACAAATTTTAAAGGAGAGTTTGGCATGAAAAAGACATTAATCGCCTATTTTTCCGCCAGCGGCGTGACTGCCGGGGCGGCGAAAGAAATGGCTGGGGCCATCGGCGCGGATCTGTATGAGATTTGCCCCGCAAAGCCCTATACGGACGCCGATTTGGACTGGCGGGACAAGAAGAGCCGCAGTACGGCGGAGATGAACGATCCGGCCTGCCGCCCGGCGATTGCATCACCGGTTCCGGATATGGGTCAGTACGATACCGTCATGGTGGGATTCCCCATCTGGTGGTATGTAGAGCCCCGCATTGTAGATACCTTTCTGGAGAGCTATGACTTTTCGGGCAAGACGCTGATCCCCTTTGCCACCTCCGGAGGCAGCGGGATCGGCAGGGCGGAACAGAGCTTGCGGGAGCACTGCCCCAAAGCCAATTGGAAGCCGGGAAAGCTGGTAAACAGCGGCGCGGCGGACTGGGCCAAGCGCACAGCGGGCGCTTAAATTCCAAAAGAAAGGGGCGGCAGTATGCCAAAAGGTTCCAAAGGGCTTACCAACGCCAGAAAAGCAGAAATTGTCGACGCCTGCGCTTCCCTCTATCAGGTCATGGGATTCCGGGAGATTACCATCCGGGACATAGGGGCGAAAACCTCGTTTACCCGCACCTCCATCTACAATTACTTCCATACCAAGGAGGAAATTTTTCTGGCCCTGCTCCAACGGGAGCACGAAGAATGGGCCGCGGATCTGGATAGTATCGCCGGGCAGCATGAAAAACTGTCTGCCGGGGATTTTGCGGATGCGCTGGCCCGCACGCTCGAAAAACGCGGATGCATGCTCAAGCTTATGTCCATGAACCTTTACGACATGGAAGTGAACAGCCGTTTGGAAAACTTAGTAGACTTCAAAAGATCGTATGCATCTGCGCTCCGGGCAGTCACAGCCTGCCTTGAAAAGTTTTTCCCCTCCATGGCGGCGGATGATATCCAAGGCTTCCTCTATGCCTTTTTCCCGTTTCTGTTCGGCGTATATCCTTATACTTCCCACACAAAAAAGCAGCTGGACGCAATGGAGCAGGCCTGCGTGCAGTACACCCGCCGTTCGGTCTATGATCTCACAAAGCCCTTTGCTGCAAGGCTTCTGCAAAGCTTTTTGCAGAAGGGATGAAAAGGGGCGGGGCTATCCGCTGCGGCAATGCGGCCGTTTGTGTCCGCCGCGGTGCAAAAGCCCTGCTTGCGGGAATGGCAAAGGATCATTCCGAGAGCAGATTTTGGGCAGGGCTGTGGCAGCCTTCCCTACCCAAGCCGGTCTATGGGCCGGGGCAGGGCTGCGCACCGCCCTCTATGGCTCTATAAAGAAAAGAAAAACGCAGTATCAAAATCGAATGGATTTTGATACTGCGTTTTTTCAGTATATCACCCTTAGGCTATACCGCGGTTTTTCAGCATACAAGCGGCCGCTTGGGGCATGATCTGCCTATGTGAGCTCCTATAGAGAAGCCGTCATTTTCCCGTCTATGGCAACTTTCCCAGCACCCAGACAATCGAAGCGCCCCGCTATTTTTCCAGCGTCAGCATGACCGTTTCGATCGACCATGCCGGAAGCTCTATGCTGGTGCTGTGGCCAAAAGCCTCATACGTTTTTCCGGTTTCTTTTTCCAGCAAATTCCCTTGCTTAGAAGCAGAAATCGTACAGCCCTCCGGCAGTGTCACCCGAACCGGCCCGGTATCCCGGCGGCCTTCCGACTCATATAGGCGCAGGACGATTTTCTCATCCTGATCCTCCGCCTTTTTCACAGCAGAAAGCAAGACGTTGGGCTTATCCACAGCAATCCCCTGAAATTTTTTCGGGAGGGAAGCCCCGTCTTCTTGTTTCCCCTGTACCCGGGCGTCCAATGGATTGTTGGCCGCAATGCCCATCCGATGTCCGCTTTCTTCCCCGGCATGGCCGGACGTCATGGAAAAGCGGAAACGATGCATCCCCGGCTGGTTCCAGATATATCCGTCGCCATGGCAAGTACGGCTGTGACAAAGGAGAACCGGCTGTAAAACAGGAGACTTCACTGCGTTTTTCCGGGAATCCTGATAATCCCACCCCAAATTGCAGCTGCTGATGATGACATTGAAATTTTCCGTTATGCTGGAAGCGCTGATCCAGTTTTGGACTTCCCGGGGCCGGATGGCGGAATTGATGCTGTCCTTTTCCCCGTAAGTATTGCTGCCTTCCACATTGGCGCCTCCCCGCCGTTTCCAGCCGACGCTGTTCGGCGCGGTATTGTCGTTGTACTTACAGTACTGATCCAGCACTTCATCCCCCACTGTGGTAATGCCGAAGGGCGTCTCATACTGCACCCGGACGTCGGAAGCGTCCGCATAGCAATAGCCGTCCGGCTGCGGCTCTCCAAACATGCTTCCGGTATTCACCGGGAACATCATGCGGATCTGAAGGCGGTCGGTATCCGGTACATCTTCCAAATCTATCTCAAAATCCACTTTTTTAACCGTCTCATAAACGATGACGCGCAGCACCGCCGGGCCAATGACGGCGTCTGACGGGGCGCGGCTTTCCAGCACAGTCCGGACAGGGCCGGATTCCACACACTTCCATGGGCCGAAGCTCTCCCGGTGGGAAACGGCGTTGTGCGGCTGCCAGATATACAGCTGCTCACCGGCGCCCATGCCGTCATAGGTATAGCTGAACACCTCGCCGATATGCAGGCCGTCTTTGGCGGTAAAAAGGCTCTGCCCATGGGTTTTTTTATCTACAACCGATTCAAGGGCCCCGCCCTCCGGCGCAGGACACAGCATATAAAACTGGTTTTCAAAGGGCGCGGTCCATATGCTTCCGGGTTCCATCGGGATATGACCGGCAGAGGGAGCCGCGTTGCTTTGGATAAAATAAGTCCGGTACCCCATGGATGGGACGTCCTGCGCTGTAAACACAATTTTCCCATCATAGGCAAGCTGGTAAGGGACTTCCCGGCCGCTGCAATCGACAATGCGAAAGTGAGTGCCAAACCCTGCTTTGATATCCAGCAAAACGGCATCGTCCCGTCGCCAAGACAGGTTGTTATAAACCACAACTGCGGATTCTCCCTGTTTCGCATTTGTTTTTACCTGCGAAACCAGCCACTCTAGGTTTTGGTCATACAAAGCCTTCCCAATCCGGAAAGCTTTCTGATATTCCTGACGGAATTCCTCCATTCCTGCGGCCGGGGCATAGCCGTGGCAGGCAAAACTGCAATGACGCCAGCCCCGCTCGAGTTCTTCCGCCGGATAATGTGCAAAACTGCCCGTCAAGACAGCCCGCAGAACCCCAAGGGTTTCCGCCGCCCGAAGACAGCGCTCCGCCTCCCGCTGGTTTGTAAAGGCGGCATAATCGGAAGCCCCGTTTTCATAAAACCACTTGTTCGGCCATTCTCCGGACAGCGTCCCGGTTTCTTGAGAAGCGCCGCCTTTCCAGCTGAAATCAGATGTTTGCAAAAACACCTGCCGCAGGGCGTCTTTCATCGTGCTATACCGGATCTTAGGCAGATCCCTTTCCCCGGCATACCGGTTCCAGACATCCATCTGCTTCCGGTATTCCTCCGGAAGGCGGCAGTCAGAGGAGAGGATCAACGGCAAAGCGCGGCCTAAGTTTTCCCGGCCGACATCTACTTCATATTCTGCAATCCTGTCCAGCAAAACTTCAACGGTCTGTTCCGTAAATGTTTTCGCGCCGCCCAAGGCGTCCGCGTTATCCGGATACTGGTTCATAAAAAGGGTGTGGACGGAGGAGCTGTCCGGAGCTTTATATTCCTTGAATTCGTTGACACGGTAATCCGCGAAGTCCCAAGAACGGCTCAAATACAAATAATCCACGCCGGATTTTTTCAGGATCTGCGGCATCTGGGCAGCAAGGCCTGGAATATCGGTGTTGTAGTACACGTCGCACCGGCAGTCCGGGAACTGCTTTTCCACCCACTTTTTCCCATAGACAAACTGTCTAACCAGCATTTCACCTGTCACAAACGACGTTTGGGGCTGGGAATATCCCGCCCCCACGTCGAACCGGCCCTCTCGGATCCGTTCTTTCAGCTCTTCAAGCCGTTCCGGATGCGCTTTTACATACTCAGCCAAAAACCGCGCATATTCATGCGTCCAGGTAAGGCTGGGATTAGACTGCATCAAGTCCAAAGCCAAATTGATTTCCGCATTGGACGCTGCGGCTTCCGCCGCAAAAGAGTTTTTGTGCCACCCCAGATCATGGTGGGAAAACTGCACCATATTGATGACATCCTCTCCGGTCAGGCGTGCACCGGCCTTGCCCGCATCACGACGATGGCTGTCCTTTTCCATATCCCGCTCGTCTCCTATATATACATTTCAGATTGAGACAACACTACCTTAGCATATCCCGCCCCTTTTTTCAAGGCGGCTGTAAAAAAACGGTGCGCAGCCAGCTTTAAAGCGGCCCCCATGATGAAGCAATCATCCCTCAGGCAGCGCTAAGCCCCTCACGGCCTTTTACAAAAGCAAACCCCGGCCGCTTCCCAATAAAAAAGCGGAAGCTGTCCTTTCGCTTGGCAAGCGCAGGAAACAGCAACAAGGGAGGGCTGTATTCCGCAAGCCAAAATACAGCCCTCCCCGCCCTTTTCCGGCTTCGAAGCCAAACTTATTTTTTGGGGACGCCCCAAAATCATCAGCACCGCGTGTCCGGCCTCTGCTCCCTTTCTATATAACGGGACACGTCTACCCCTTCGAGCATTAAAAGCTGGAGCTTCCGCCCGATCCCGCCGGCATATCCCCGCAGTGTGCCGTCCTTTCCCACGACGCGATGGCAGGGGATGATAACCGAGATGGGATTCCGCCCTACCGCACTGCCGACAGCGCGGGCCGACGCACCGGACATCTCCCCCATCTCCGCCAGCTTTTCCGCAATTGCCCCGTATGTCGTGGCCGTGCCGTACGGGATTTCGCAAAGGAGGCGCCAGACCGCCTTCTGGAAGCCGCTGCCCTCCGGCAAAAGGGGCGGCGGCGAAACCTCCGGCCGTTTTCCGGCAAAATATTGATCCAGCCATTTCCTCGTCTGATCAAAAACCGGCAGTTTCTCCTGCACGGCAGCCGCTTTGCCCTTCCGGCCGCCATAATACTTCTGCCCTTCCAGCCAAAGCCCCGTCAGGTTTTCCCCATCCGACTCCAGCAGGATTTTCCCGATCGGGGAAACATAGCCCGTCTGGTAATACATCCGCTTTCCTCCTACAATGCAGGACACCGCCCGCAGCCGGTGGAGCCGCAGGCCGCTTTATTCGCCGTCCTCTTCTTCAAAGGCGCTTTCCACCGTGCGCCAAGCGCGCCCAAAATGCACATCTTGAAACAGCGCCGCCAAACCGGTAATCTGCTTTAGCCGCAGGATCTCATCCTTTTCCATCCCAAGATGCTTGGAGATCCACGCATCCGAACGGCCGAGCTCATGCAGCTCTTTGATGATGTTGCTCATCAAGTCAACGTCGTGCGAGCCACGCGCGCGGTTGTGCCGGATGGTGCTCGCCATCCGGCAGTCAATCGGCTTATCGATCACCGAAACGGGGAGTTTCCCATCCTCCCGCTCATAGATATCCGGATAATCCCGCATGATGCGATACCGGTGGAAGCCGTCTACTATAATATAGACGTCGCGGTCTTTATCGTAATAGCAGACGATCGGCATCGTATAGCCGTCTTCTTTGATGCTGTCGTATAACAGCTTGAGCTCCGGCGGCGCCACCGAATTGGGATTATAGTCGTTCGGCTCAATCTTTTCAATCGGCACGGAAATAATGTGGTACACAGGGCTTGTAAACGCCATTACGTCTCACCTACCTTACTGTATTTCTGTTTCAGCAGATTGATGTTCCTCTGCTGCTCCCGGGTAAGCCCAAAGCCCATCGTGCGGCAGATATGGTCGTTTTTTAAAATGCAAAAGCACATCCGCTTCCAGCTTGGGATATCCTTTGTCGTTTTGATGTCGTCCGTATGATCCGGGATTTTCCCTATAAATATGACGCGGGAATGCCGCATCACCGTATAGTTGGAGACTCCGTTGCGGCGGATCTGATAGCCATGGTCCAACAATTCCTGTATCGCCTTTTCGTCCAGCCCGCCGCCGACGGTGTGCCAAAATTTAATGGAAGCCTGAAATTTTTTGATATAATTCTGCCGCAGCCTCGCCGGAAGCGTCGCAAGCAGGAAATGCGTATACGACTCCCATGTATGGCCCTCCGGCAGCGTAATGTTTTTATATCCCATCGCTTTGGTTTTGCCGTATATCGATGTAAAGTTCGCTCCCCTTACACGGCCGACCAGCTTTACCCAGATCTTCGGGTCGATCACGCGGTACAAATTCAGGCTGTCCTTGGCGCAGTCGTTAAAAGGCGAAGCCACGCGCATTTGATCCACTGTCAGCCCGGCCATATAGTACAAGTCGTACAGCCGGTTGTAGTCGTACCCAAAAAGGCTGTTCGCATGCCAGACATCGCGGGAGGACCAGTCGTACAAGGGAGAGGCGCACCAGACGTCCTTGAACTGCTTGCTGACCCAAAAGGCGTCCTTATATCCATACTTCTTATTGAGGAAGCCGCTGTATCGCTGAAGGGATTCATCTGCCCGGATCCCCAGCAGGCATACGGTCTTTTTATTCCCGTGGGCAATGCGGTACTACCGGCCAAACTGTTTGGCGAGATCTTCCTGATGCATTTTATAGCGGTATGTAATCATGGGGTTATTCTGCAAATTGATAACGTAAGGATGCTTTGGCATGGGGCGGACCCATGCGTCCTCCTTGGTGTCGTCCCACGGATACCAGTACATCTCATAATTGCTCAGTGCCGTCCTTGTCGCCATGGGCAGGCAGACCCAATACGGCTCCACCTCTTTTTCAATGCGCTGGAAGGTTCGTTCCGCATACTCCGTCGTCACGGTGTACTGCGCTTCAAAATCCTGATGGAAAACACCGATGCGTTTGCTGGGATAGTACTTTCTCTTAAAATCCAAAACCAAATTCAATAACAGGCCGCTGTCCTTCCCGCCGGAGAACGAAACAAATAGATTGTCAAACTCTTCAAACAGGCATTTCAGGCGCTGCTGCAATGCCTCATATACATTCTGTGACAGATATTCCCGCCGCATATTTCCTTCACCTGCCAATTTGTTTGGAATAATTTGTTTTTATTTTAGCGAAAAAAATGACAAATTTCAACTCACATGCTCTTTCCGCAGACGGCGCCATGCAGAAAGCGACCACCCGACCGGCTCCCACGGCGGAGCCGGTCGGGTTAGGCAGATATTTTTTATTCCAAATCGTATTATTTATAAAAGAAAAAACCCTCTGTTTAAAAAACAGAGGAGGAGTTGAGCGGGCAAAGAAGCGGCCCGATTGCCGGGCAAGGTGCTGGATACGCCTTGGAACCCCTTATCCCTCGAAGTCCTCGATAATCTGGCGGAGCCGCGCCTCGTCCTCTACGAATATGCCCTCCCGCAGTTCTTGCTGATCCACCTCCGGAAGGACGTTCAGCGGGACGGTCAGCGTATAAAACGGCGCGCTTTCGCCGGAATAAAACGCGCCGACTTTTCCATCATACGCTTTTAAATAATAGGCAAAGCGGTCCGCTTCCACCGTATCGGCCTCCTGCTGCGGGGAAACATAAAAAAAGACGGCGGCTGCGGCGGCAACGCACACGGCTGCCAGAACGCCTGCCAAAAAAATACGGTAGCTTTTAAGCGGCACGGTATATCCTCCTTTTTTACTATTTTTCCTTATTCTGCACGTCTTTTTCATGCTTTATTCACACACTGGAATACTTCTTACACAAATTCTGCTTAACAAACGGGAACAAATGTGCTATAATAAGCCATAATATGCCGTAAGCGTATATTCGTTTTGACTTGAAAATAGACAAACAACCGAATGCAACGAAACAGGAAAAAGGAGGTTTCATTTGTGATGGAGCGCAAAAACAGCAAAAAGCCCGTTGCGCGCGTCGTCCGGGAAGGGAAACCGAGCAAGCGGCGGAAAAAGCCGCTTACAAAAGGACAGCGTATTGCCAAAACCATTTTTGCCGCGATCGGGAAAGTTTTTCTCACCTCGTTTTTGGTCATGGTGATTACCGGCTGCATCGTTGGCACGGCTTTGACCATCTATGTCATGCAGTATGTGGATTCTGAACCTGAAATCAAACTGACTGAAGTTTCCATGAGCAACTCCGGCCAGGTTTACGGGATTAATGCAAGCGGGGAAAACGAGCTGGTGCAGACCCTCAGCCGCGGCGAGAACAGGGAGTGGGTGGATCTGGACCAGATCCCGCAGAATCTTCAGGATGCATTCGTCTATTTCGAAGACGAGCGTTTTTGGGAGCACGAAGGCGTTGATTTTAAGCGCACCTTCGGCGCCGTTTTAAACGAGCTGCTCAATATGCTGCACATCGGTTCGGAAACGGAGCGGTTCGGCGGCTCGACCATTACGCAGCAGCTGATCAAAAATATAAACGGCGACCTCTATAACCGCAGTGTAGAAGTCAAAATCAAAGAGATTATGCAGGCCATGAATATGGAGCGCCACTATTCAAAAGAGCAGATCCTTGAGGCATATTTAAACTGCATTGGCCTGCACTACAACAACGTGGGCGTTCAGGCCGGCGCCAAATACTATTTTGGCAAGGACGTCAGCGAGCTTACGCTTGCAGAATGCGCCTCTTTGGCCGTCATTACCAAGTCGCCGGCGAATTACAACCCCATCGACCATCCCGACAAAAACAAAACGCGCCGGGACAACTGCTTAAAAAAGATGCTGGAATTCGGCCGTATCACGCAGGAAGAGTATGAGGAGGCTGTCAACACCCCTGTCGAGACGGTGGCGACGCCCGTTACGACCGATGAGGAGAGCAGCTCTTCCAGCAAGAAGGTGCAAAGCTGGTTTGTAGACGCCCTGATTGAAAGCGTGATCGCCGATTTACAGGAAGAATACGACTATACCTACGAACACGCGGAAGAGCTGCTTTACAGCGGCGGCTTAGTCGTCTACTCCACGATGGAGATTGAGACGCAGAACACCATGGAAGAGATCTTTGAAAGCCCTGACAACTTCAAAGTGGCTGGCTATACCATCGATACCATGCCGCAGGCTTCTATGGTTGTTATGGATTACAACGGCAACGTGTGCGGCCTGATCGGCGGCACCGGCGAAAAGTCGGGCGCCCGTATCTTTAACCGCGCAACCCAAGCCAAGCGGGCGTTCGGCTCTACAATCAAGCCGCTGTCCGTCTATACGCCGGCCATCGAGCAGGATCTGATCACTTGGTCGACGGTCATGATCGACGAACCGGTCATGCAGATCGAAGATGAGGAAACCGGACAAATGCGCGACTGGCCCAGTAACTACCTGAAGAAGTACAGCGGGCCCATGACCATTGTCGACGCGGTGCGTACCTCTATCAACACCATCCCCGTCGAACTGATCCAGTCCCTGACGCCGGAAAGCTCTTACGACTACCTGCGCTATCAGCTCGGCTTCAGCAATATCTCCTCCTCGCAGGTCGGGCCGGACGGCCTTGCGCTCGGCGGCGCGGCGTGCACCACGCTGGAGCTGACCGCTGCTTACCAGATCTTCGGCAACGGCGGCTATTACATTGAGCCGACGCTGTATTCAACGGTTACAGACCGTACCGGTAAGGTTCTGCTTGACAAGACCAACCGCTCTAAAACGCAGGTCATGTCCTCGCAGACTGCGACGATAATGAACCGTCTGCTGTGGGAGGTCGTCAACAACGGCGGTACGGGTTCCCGCGCCGCATCCAGCACGTGGGAAGTCGTCGGAAAATCCGGTACGTCCAACAACTATAAGGACTTGGGCTTTGCCGGCGCTACGCCTTACTACGTTGCGGCAATCCGTTACGGCTACGACGACGAGGTGGACGAAGACGGAAATGAGATTGAAATCAGCAGAAGCATCGGCCGCCATGATATTTCCCTTTGGAAAAAGGTCATGGAAGCGGTGCAGGAAGGAAAGCCCGCCGCTAAGTTTGAGCTGAATATGGACGGCGTTGTGCGTCAGGAATACTGTACCGTATCGGGGATGCTGGCGTCAGACAGCTGCGCTTCAACCAAATGGGGGTATTATAAGTCTGACAATGTCCCGGGCGTCTGTACCACCTGCGGCGGCGGCACATCGGAACAGTCCGCCGTATCCGCCATCCAATAGCAGGAGGCCGCGCCTTCTGTCCGGCCGTTCCGGATAAACAAAACCGTATTTTGGCAGCGGGCTCAAAATCCCGCTGCCAATTTTAATCTTTAGGAAACACCTGTAAAGCAAACCGATTTTCACAGCCTTTGACGCAAAAAGGATGCCCATCTGTAGTCTTTGCATTTTCAAAAGCTACAGATGGGCATTTTCGCTGGGCGCTTCCCTCTTCCCCGCGTTTAGCCGGAAAGGCGGGTGTCCTCCCCCTTATCTTCTGTTTTGTTTTCTTTTATCCGCATGCAAACGCTCTGCTTTTAAAGCAGCGGGGGCCGCTTTTTTGGCTTCATACTCCAAAATATGATATGCATTAAAATAACAATGAGAAGTACGGCCGCCATTGAGACCCAAAAGCCCATGTCGATCCCCCATAGTGTCACGGTACCAAATAAATGCATCCAAATATCAGCCCATTTCATCTTCGCTTCCTCCGTTTCTTACAGCAGTTCGCCATAATGGCGCACATATGCCTTTTTTAAGCTTGTCGCCAGCGCCATATAAAGCAGAATGCAAGGGGCCAGATACGCAAAGTAGCAAAGCGGAAGCGGCACAAATCCCAGCATTGCCCCAGCTGCCGTAAACGGGATAATCGTAAGGACGGCTATTCCCGTACACGTCAGCAGTGTCAAAGGCGCGGAGGCATGGCTTTGGATAAACGGGATCTTCGGCGTACGGATCATATGGATAACAAGCGTTTGGCTCCACATGGATTCCACAAACCAGCCGGCCTGAAACATGGCGGTATAGGCGGCCTGTTTTTGGGCAAGCTCGGCGCCGCTGAAATGGTTGGCGAGGTCGTTATATAATACGCCGTTGGACACAAACAGCGGGCAAAACACAAAATACATAAAAATGTAGGTGGTAAAATCAAAGATAGAACTGGTTGGCCCGATCCAAATCATAAAGCTGCCCACTGAGGAAGCATCCCATTTACGCGGCACGCGCAAAAATTCTTCATCTGCATTGTCCCACGGGATGGCAGTGCAGGAAAGATCATAGATCAAGTTGAGAAAGATCAGCTGTACGCTCGTCATCGGTAAAAACGGGAGCAGTGCGGAAGCGGCAAGCACGGAAAACATATTTCCAAAATTAGACGAAGCCGTCATCTTAATATATTTGATCATATTGGCATACGTCTTGCGCCCCTCAATAATCCCCTGTTCTAAAACCATCAAATCTTTTTCCAGCAGAATGATATCCGCCGATTCTTTTGCCACATCTACGGCAGTATCGACGGAAATGCCGATATCCGCTGCCTTCATTGCCGCCGCGTCGTTTACGCCGTCCCCCATATATCCGACCGTATGCCCGTTTTCACGGAGGGCCGTTACGACGCGCGCTTTCTGGCCGGGCGTCAATTTCGCAAACACGTCCGTGGTTTCTGCCGCTTTTGCCAACTCTGCATCAGACATGTTATCCAAATCCGTGCCAAGAAGCATATTGCGCACTTTCAAGCCCACCTGCTTACAGATGGTGCGCGTTACCTTATCATTGTCACCTGTCAAAATTTTGGTTGTAACGCCGTGCTCTTTTAACGCCCGAATTGCATTTGCGGTAGATTCTTTCGGCGGGTCGAGAAACGCCAAATATCCGATCAGCACCATGTCACATTCATCTTTGACGCCGAAAACGCCAACCGGGGAAGGGTCGCTTTTCTGTGCAATGGCCAATACGCGGAAACCTTTGTCATTCAGGCCGTCTACGGTTTTCAGAATCTGCGTGCGGATATCGTCGGTCAGGGGCCGTACTTGCCCATCATATTCTGCAAATGTGCAGACGGACAGCATCTCTTCAACAGCTCCCTTGGTCACCATTTGCGTCTTTCCCTTTTGATCCTGTATGACGGTTGTCAGGCGACGGCGGGTAAAGTCAAAGGGAATCTCGTCCACCTTTGTATACGTCTCAGATAAATCGGTCCATTGCGGGTTTTCCGCCTCTGCTTCCTCCGTCTTATGGATGATCGCCATATCCATCAGATTTTTATATCCTGTCTGAAAATAGCTGTTAAGATAAGCATGCCGCAAAACTCTGGCGTCATCCACTCCATCCACATTCCAGTGGTATTCCAGTACGACCTGATCCTGCGTCAGTGTCCCGGTTTTATCGGTACAGAGAATATCCATTGCACCGAAGTTTTGAATGGAATTGAGGTTTTTTACAATCGTCTGCTTTTTGCTCATGGATACTGCGCCTTTTGCCAAGCAGGTTGTCACAATCATCGGCAGCATCTCAGGCGTTAAGCCAACAGCAATGGAAATGCCGAACAGAAACGCATCCAGCCAATCGCCTTTTGTAATCCCATTGATGAAAAACACCAGCGGAACCATGACGAGCATAAAACGGATCAACACCCAAGAAACGGCGTTGACACCCTTGGTAAAGCTGGTTTCCACCGCTTCCCCGGCAACCGCAGACGCCATTGAGCCGAATACGGTGTGATCGCCTACGCAGACAACAACAGCCGTTGCGCTTCCCGAAATCACATTGCTTCCCATAAAGGCCATATTGCTGTAATCTGTGATTGCGGGCAGTTCTCCGCAAGCCTTCCTTGGCGTCTTTTCAACCGGCTCGCTTTCTCCCGTAAGGCTTGCCTGGCTGACAAACAGGTCTTTTGCATCTAAAATCCGGACATCGGCGGGGATCATATCGCCAACGGAAAGGTGGACAATGTCGCCGACGGCCAGATCGTCCATTGGGATTTCTATTTTTTCCTGCGCTTTGCGGGTAACCGTGCAGGTTGTCGTAATCATTGCCAGCAGTTTTTCTGCCGCACTGCCGCTGCGGGATTCCTGCACAAACCGGAGTGTCCCGGAAATGAATACCATCGTTAGGATGATGACCACCGTCAAGCAGTCAAAATCCTCCGGGGAATTGCCAAACAGTGAAAAATGAGGGAAAACCATATCCGTCATGACGGAGACTGCCGCCAAACAAAAGAGGATGGCGGTAAACGGGTTGACAAATGCCCCAGCCAGCCGTTTTGGCAGTGATTTTTTCTTTTCGTGCGTGACCTTATTGCTCCCGTATTTTGCGCGGCTGTAGGAAACCGCCTCTTCATCCAGCCCGCTCAGTGTCGTATGCAGGCTTTTGAGTACCGTTTTGACAGGATTCGCCGCCGCAAATTGGATACGGCTGTTTTCTTCGCCGCGGATCCTTTCCTTTTCTGCGGCCATACGGGCCGCCTGCTTTTTTTTCAGATTCATCAGTCCTTACCTCCCTTATCATCAATAGAGGCAAGCGCAGCGATATGAAAGGCATAAAACGCCTGCTTCCATATTCTGCCCTATACCTTTTTCGTCCACCGTCAGCGTCCATGCCTTTCACCTCGCCTTATTATGAAATATCTATAGGAAACCGCCAAAACGGCCTATCAGCTGTAATAGCGTTTGCTTTTCCCAATATACCATGCGTCGCAGCCTGCAAGCACCAACCACACAATCATAGCGGCAGTAAACCAAGGCCCTGTCAGACCGGAAAATCCCTTTATCAAAAAAATAAGGCCGCTTAAAACAACCATTGCCCCGATGTTGCGGCAAAGCGGTGCAATTTTTATTTTGTCGCGCTCCGCTTTCGGCATATTTTTCCACATTGAAAGATGTATGTGCCCTTTTCCACAGGCAAATAGAAGACCTGCAGCTGTAAAAAGAATTCCAAAAAAGATACAAGTAAAATCCATGCGGCCTACCTCCTCAATTGTTCCATCTCTTTTTTTAATCTGCGCAATTTTAACAGTTTAAACATTTGAAAAACCATATTGACGGCAAGGCCGAGCCAAACTGCCGCAATGATCCGGCTCCAAATTTGCAGCAATACAATATCCCATTCGGGAAACATCCTGCCTATGGCGCTTAAAGCAATGCAAAAAAATCCGCAAAGGGGCAGGTATACCGCCCTTTTCTTTATTCCCCGTCTCGATTTCATCTACAGCACCTCCCAGCCTGCGCCGGCCGGCGCCTAAATTGCCAGTGCTTGCGCAACCGGCCATTCTGATCCGGACGCCGTATGAGCTGCGGAATACCACTCTAAACCGTTCGGGAAAACCAAGCGCCGGAGATAAAGGCGGATCCGCAGGACAAAACCCGTGTAATCCTTGGACGGCCTCCTTTCCCCTATACCAGTATAAAAAAAACGCAAGGAAAATCACATGTTTAAAACCTTGCGATTTCCTTGCGGTTTGACAAGAATCCAGATCAAAGCGTATCGTTAAACTTATATCCGATTCCCCATATCGTCAGGATGTATTCCGGCGCATCCGGATTGGGTTCGATCTTTTTCCGAAGCTTCCGGATAAAGGCCATAATATTGCTGTCGTCCAAGAGATAATCATTTTCCCATACGGCCCGGTAAATCTGTTCTTTTGTAAACACTTCCCCGCGATTGCGTGCCAAAAAATATAAAATGTCAAACTCTTTTGGCGTCAGAGAAATCTCCTTATTTTCCTGAAGCACCCTTCTCGATTTCATATCGATAAAAAGCTTCCCGCACCGGATGACGCTGTCGGAAGGGACCGGCGTTTCCCCGCCTCCAAGCTCCAGCATAAGCGAATTAGCCGTCCCCCGCATTAAGTCCTCAAGGCCCTCCGACAATTCCGCCCTTCCCTGCACATCCGGTGCAGAGGCCCGCAGTTTCTCCTGAAGCCATTTGGCTAAGGAGGAATCCACGCCGATCAGGAGCACATTCTTTTTCAAGAAAGATTCCCCCTTTCTAAAGCAATTGGCGATACTTTCTGATATACCGCTTTTTCACCAACGTCATCAGCAGTAAATACAGCGCGGCGACAACAATCAGGAAGCCAAAATAAGCCGCCGGCAGTGCGGTCAAGCCGATCAGCCGCCCAATAGGCGTAAAAGTCAAAACAGTAAAAAGCAGGATCCCAAAGCCCGTCACTGCCATGACGCAAACAGACGGCCTGCTTTGAAAAAGCGGTACTTTTTTTGTCCGGAGCAAGTGCAGAATCAGGATCTGCGTCCACATAGATTCTAAGAACCACCCCGTCTGGAACAAAGCAATAAATTCCGCCTGCGCTCCCCCCGGAAGAGACGAAAAGCTGCCGCCGCAAAGGGCGGGGCAAAGGACAAAAAACAAAAAGGCAAAAGTCAAAATATCAAAAATTGAGCTGATCGGCCCGAAAACCCGCATAAAGCGCCCCAACGTCCGGCCTGACCACTCCAAAGGGCGCAAACAAGTCTCCTCATCCACACGGTCCCATGGGAGCACAAGGCAAAGCGTATCATAAAGCAGGTTCAGCAGCAGGAGCTGTACAGAGGTCATCGGGAAAAAGGGGAGGAACACGCTGGCGGCTACAACAGATAAAATATTCCCAAAATTCGAGGAAGCGGTAATCCGGATATACTTGGACATGTTGGCAAACGCCTTCCGTCCCTCTAAAATTCCTTCTTCCAATACATTCAAATCTTTTTTGAGCAGGATGACGTCCGCACTTTCCTTGACAGCGTCCGCTGCTGTATCCACGGAAATCCCAACATCAGATTCCACAATGGCTGGCAAATCGTTCATTCCGTCACCCAGAAACCCCACCGTATGCCCGTTCGACTGTAAGTTCTGCACGACGGTCACCTTTTGCTTTGGGGACAATTCCGCAAAAACCGTTGCCTTTTCTATGCGGATTTCCCGCTCGTCGCCGGTCAGCATGTCCAGTTCCCGGCCGGTCAATACCTCCTGCGTATCAATCCCAAGACGGCGGCAGACGGATACGGCCGTGTCACGCTGGTCGCCGGTCAGCACCTTTACCCCTACGTGCAGATTTCCAAGCTTTTGAATCGCTCCGGCAGCTGTCTTCTTGGGCGCGTCAAAAAAAGCCAAATATCCGATAAGGGCGAGATCCTGTTCGTCTTCTGTGCTTAAATGCGCACAGTTAACCCGCTTGCAGGCGACAGCCAGAACCTTCATGCCGTCTTCCAGCATTTCGTCCACAACGGCATGGACGCTGGCGAGCCCGTCTTCATCTATACAGCTGTATTTCCCTTTGTATTCAATATAGCGGCAGCGCCGGCAAACTTCGTCTACACTTCCTTTGACAAGCAAAAGGTTATGTCCGTCGCCCTTTACGAGGACGCTGGCAAGTTTCCGCTCATAGTCGAAAGGAAGTTCGTCCAATTTGGGATGCTGTGCGGCAAGTGCGGCAAACCGGGGCCCGCATTCCGGTATTTCACGGTATTTGAGGATAGCTGTATCCAAATGGTTGGAAACACCGGTATGATATAGGCTGTTTAAATACGCAAAGTGCAGTACAGCTTCGCTTTCATTTCCTAATATATCCATGTAATACTCTAAAAGGATTGTATCCCCTGTCAGCGTCCCGGTTTTATCTACGCAAAGCATGTCCATACTGCCGAACCCCTGCATCGCGTTGATATTTTTTACAACGGTCTGTTTCCGCCCCATAGCGGCGCTGCCCTTTGCGAGGCAGGCATTGATGACCATAGGAAGCATTTCCGGCGTCAGCCCAACCGCTACCGACAAGGCAAATAAAAAAGCGGAAAACCAGTTCCCTTTTGTCAAGCCGCAGGCGACAAATACCACCGGAACCAATACAGACATGAAACGGATCAGCACCCACGCAATGGAATTCGCCCCTTGGTCAAATTTATTCTTGCGGCTCGATACCGCTTCGGAAAACCCGCCGTAAACGGTGTCCCGGCCAACCGCTAAGACGACGCCCTCCCCCGTCCCGCCAATTACAGCAGATCCCATAAATACGGTATTGTGATATTCCCCATAAGACTGCGGTTTTCCGACGGGCAAAACTGCGGCGTTTTTTTCCAATACAGCGCTTTCGCCGGTAATCACAGACTGGGAGACAAATAAATCTTTCGCAGCCGTCAAACGAATATCAGCCGGGACATGGTCCCCGGCGCACAGGCGGACGATATCGCCGACCACCAGCTCGGAGGAGGGGACCTCAGCCCATTCGCCGCAGCGCTTTGCCGTTACCGTGGAGTGCAGCAAACTTGTCAGGTGATCCGCAACATGCTTTGAGCGCATTTCCTGTATAAAGCGGACAAAGCCGCTGATTAACAGCATGCAAAGGATAATGAACACCGTGGTCATATTCCGGCCGAAATTTGAAGCGAGCAGTACGTCTGTAACAAAGGAAATAACCACCAAAATGAACAGGATAATTGTAAAGGGGTTCACAAAGGCCCGCCGCAAACGATATAATACGGTATCGCCGCCCCGGCCGGACAGTACATTGCCACCGTATTGCCGACGGCTTTTTTCTGCCTGATCTTCGTCATATCCATTTTCGGAATTTTCAAAATCGCGGTATAATGCGTCCGTTTCCATATGCGCATAGTACAGAACCCGCTGATGAATCGCCTTGCCGTCTTTCATTTGCTTCACCTCTCAATATTTTCATTATAGCATAAAAATATTGCCGTACACGAAGACAATCCTTGCTTTTTTCTTGTTTCCCGGATCTTTTCGGGCGGGCGTCCTCCCGTTTCGCCCGCCTGCGCCGCTAAAGGCCAAAGCTTTGACGAGGTTCCTCCGCTGTCTGTCCAGCGGGGTATTTCGCAGCAAAAAAGGAACCCAATATAAATGGATCATTTATATTGGGTTCTCGTTTTCTGTTTGTATGACAGGCAGGATGTTTTCCCTGTCATCCTACCCTATATTCCCTTTTTCCCGCTGGGTATGCCGGTTATTTCCGGATCTCCGGCAGGCTTGCAGCTGCAACAGACTGGCCGACGCGTTTCATCTTCTCGTCTGGGGTCTGCGCGTTCATCTGGATCTCCGGATACTCGCTTGCCAGCACCTCTTTTGCGACCTTCAGGATCAAGTCGCCGCCTTTTCCGGACATGACACGGCCCAACAGCAGGCAGTGGCGGATCTCATAGAAATCAGCATACAGTGCAAGCGTATGGCCCAGATACACGCCGAGCGACTCATATACTTTGACTGCGCGTGGATCGTCGTCTTTCATCAGGCCCTGTACAACCTTGAGCTTCTCCGCAGGCGTTGCGTTCTCGTCAAGCTCAATGCCGGCCGGCTTCGCCAATTTGATGACGCCGTCCTGAGAGAAGTATTTTACGCCGCAGCCGATATCGCCGGACCACTCGTCCTCCATAGCGTCCGGCTGCGCGTCGACCGGGGCGAACGCCAGCTCGTTGAGCCAGCCGGTGATATTGCCGTCTTTGTCAACATAGCCGACCGCCTCGGAAGTGCCCATTGCAATGCCCAAAACGTCGACGTCGTTCAAATTCATCGCACCGGCCAGCGCGGTAACGTCGCCGTCGTTGACAACTTCAATCGGAACCGGGTGGCCGACCATCTTGCTGATCTCGTCGGCAGCACGCAGGTAAATGTCTTTTACTTTTGCATTAAATGCGTCTTTCGGCACTTTCAAAAACAGGGAGGCAACCATGGTGCGGTTGTCGATGTAGATACCGGCGGAGCTTACACCGATGGCGTCGACGTCCGGCATTTTTTCAGCAGCCATTTTCATGGATTCGACAATGCCGTCAAAGTGGTAATCCGGATCCGGATTGACCTTCGGAAGCCATACGGTCTCTTCGCTGAAGATTGCCTCGCCGTTGACGACTGCGGAAACCTTCCGGTCGGATCCGCCTGCATCAAAGCCGATACGGTTGCCGTCCAAGTGCTTGCCGATTGCCTTTGATTTTTCGTTTGCCGCCGGCTTGTCCGCAAGGTTCGGCACGTTGACAACCTCAAATTTGCGCTCATAGACCTGCTCCATAAAGTCGTAATCGAATGCGCGCGCGCCGTCCGGGCTATAGGTCTTTTTCACATATTCATAGACGTTTTCATCGCCGCAGATGTAGACCTTAAAGCCGCCCCTTGCCCAAAGCAGGAATTTCACAAGGCGGTCTACATAATAGTTGTCCGCCTCCGCCATTTCCGGTGTGCCGTGGATAAAGGTGTCGTACACCGAGATAAGCCCGCCGCTTCTCTCCACCGCAACAGCGATCGGTTTTTTCGCTGTCTTTAAAAATTCACGGTTGAACACGTGCAGCGGGACAAATGTCGGATCGAGCTCCGGTACGTTTTTGATGTCGACCTGTACGCCATAAACATTCATTTTGATTTCTCCTTTTCCCATAGGATTGTAAACAAAATTTACTTATTATAAGTATACAATATCCCGTGTAAAAAAGCAAGCGTTTTTATTGCTCCCGCAACAAAAAACAAAACACCGGCCGCCGCCTCCCATTGCGAAAGACAAAAAGGGAGCCGCCCGCTTTCCCATTAAAAACCGTCTGTAATGAAGATCGGCTTTTTGTAAAACACGCCGGAGAGCGCCGGGTTTTCCGGCGTATGCACTGTGACGCCCGTTAGCCAGTCAAGCTGGGAGAGATCGTGCGTGCCGATAATCAGCCGTGAAAAATCCGCAATCCCCATCGAGATATCGGGGGACGCGTCTTCCTCCGTTACGGAAAGCGCCTTCCCCTCCGCAAAGGATACGGTGAAACAGCCGTTATTCTGCGGGATCTGCGGATCGGTTATCCCGATGCGGACTGTCCCTTGCCCGCGGTACTTCGCAAGCCCAAGCACCTGCTTTACATCAATGACCCGGCCCATCCCAACGTGCGCAAGCGTCCGCTGGTACGGGAATTTCGGCCATTCGGGCACGATGGACAGCAAATCCATATGTATGGGCAGGCGGAAGCAGATGTGGCTGTAATAAGCGGTATAGGCGAGCGCATGGTTCAAAAGGCCTTTCAGCCCTTCCACATCCGAGAAAAAGAACTGCTTGCAGTTCAGCTTTGCATAAAAGCCGTCCGTCTGTTCCTTTGAAAAGGTCATAACGCCCTTTGCCTCGCCCGCAGCGCTATAATAGACAAATGTGTAGACGCAGTCCTTCGCCGGATTGAGCCCCTTGGCCCACGGATAGTCGTCATCCTCCCGCACGCACATCATATTCATGCCGCGGGCAAACGCCTTGTACACCCGCTTGATATCTTCAAAACAGCAGTCCCCTTCGGCAAGCACTGTGTGCCCGCCTACATCAAAGCGGTGATAGGCTTGGAGGTTTACTTCATACTGCACCTGCTCGCCGCACATCTCATAGCCGAACTTCCGGTAAAACGCGGACGAAAACGGGTAGAGATAGGAAAATGCATACCCCTCCTCATACATCGCGGGCAGGCATTTTTCAAAGCAGGAGCGGATCACGCCGCCCCGGCGGTACTGCGGAAGGGTGGAGACGCCGCCGATCCCGTTCATTTTGCAGGCGTGCCCGTCAAAGTTTACAACATAAGGGATCGTAAACATGAACCCCATCATCGTCTCGTCGTCGTCTTCAAAGGCCGCCCATTTTTCCGTATAAAAGCGTTCCCCGCGCCCTTTTGGATGCTCCTTTGCATCCTTTAGGATCTCTTCGTTCGAACGCTCTTCCGTACACGGAAACTCAAACGCAAGCGCCATGACCTCGCCGCAGCGCTTCAATTCCGCATCTTTGATTTTCCTAACAACCATTTCTCAAATATCCTCCTTTATAGAAAGATTATACCGTGTTAAGCCTAAAACACCCTATCATCTAAAAATTATGATTCCTTCCTTTAATAGTCGTGCGTGGACTCCTCGCTGAAGCCGGTCTGAAGCAGGTCGATATAATCGAACGCCTTGCCGGTTCCAATGGAAACGCATTCCACGGCATTTTCGCTTACATGGGTCCGGATGCCGGTTTCATGCTCGACAAGCTCTGCAACACCCTTTAGAAGCGAGCCGCCGCCCGTCATCACAATCCCGTTTTCATAAATGTCGCTGGCGAGCTCCGGCGGGGTCTTGTCCAAGACGCGCTTGACTGCCGCAACCAGCAGTTCGCCGAACGGCGCAACCGCATCGTAAAGGTCCTGCTCGGACACGGTGATCTGCTGCGGATAAATGCTTAACAGGTTCCGGCCCTTTGCCACAGCCGTCCTTTCGTGCGATGGCTTCCACAGCGTACCGATCTGCTGTTTAAGCTGCTCGGCCATCTTCCTGCCGATGGAGAGATGGTATTTCTGCGCCATCATCTTGATAATCTCTTCATCGATCCGGTTGCCGGCGTACCGCATGGATTCCGACAGGACAACGCCGCCCAGAGAGAGCACCGCCACATCCGCCGTACCGCCGCCGATATCGATTACGAACGATCCGTTGGCCTTTGTCATGTCGATGCCCGCACCAATGGCCGCCGCAATCGGTTCTTCAATCAGATAGACCTTCCTGCCGCCCGCGTGGACGATCGTGCGCACAACCGCGCGGCGTTCCACCTCTGTGACGGAAGAAGGCACGCAGATTACAACGCGGTGCTTCACCAAAAAGCTGCTGCACGCGCGCTTGATGAACTCCTTTAACATCATCTCCGTCAGGACATGATCCGATATAACGCCGTTTTCCAGCGGAAACTCCGCTTTAATATATCCCGGCGTCTTGCCGAGCATGGAGAGCGCCTCGCTTCCAGCGGCTATCAGCGTATCGTCCCGCGTATTGACGGCAACGATGGCCGGTTCGCGCAAAAGCTCGCCCTCACCTGATTTATAAATAATGATCTTGGTCGTACCAAGATCAATGCCGATATCCAATGCTCCCATTTTGCATCACCCGGTTTCGTTTTGATTCCGCATCCGGCGCGCGCCGGATGCGGTTTCACTTATTGTATCACAGCTTGCCCGTGCCTGTAAACCGTGTTTTTGCCGCTGTCAGGCACAAAACCCGGCGCGCGCCGGCCTGCTTTAAGGCAAGCGCCGATTCTTTGAGCGTCGCGCCTGTTGTAAACACGTCGTCGACCAGCAGCACGCATTTTCCCGCAAGCATTTTGGGGCTTGGCGCGCAAAAAGCACCGGCAAGGTTTCCGCGCCGCTCCTCCTTTGGAAGCGCATGCTGCTTTTTCGTGCGGCGTATCTTGCGCAGCGCCTTTTTCTCCCACGGGACGGAAAGCTGTGCTGAGAGCGCCCGGCAAAGCCAGTCCGTCTGGGAAAAGCCGCGCCGGTAACGATCCCATGGGTGAAGCGGGACCGGCACAATCAAATCAGGCCGCATCAGCTCGGACTCCCGATAGCGTCCGGCCATCAAGACGGCGAGCTGTTCGGCGCACAGCCGTTCCCCTTCAAATTTCATCCGGTGAACCGCCTGCTGCGCCCCTTCCTCATAGTAATAGACCGAAACGGTGGTCAGGCCGCAGGTGCAGTCGCCGTACGCGCTGCCGCAGAACGCGCACCGCCCCGCTTCCACATACGGCTGATGATCCTCACAGGCACAGCTGCTGCAAAACAGTGTGCCGCATGGAACCGGCTTTGCGCAAAAAAGGCACCGTTCCGGAAACAGGGCGTGCCCCACCCCTTTCTTTAACGCCGCCCAGTTCATCCGAGGATACTCTCCCTCAGCATGGTTTTCAATCCGGTGTAGCGCAGCATCTTTTTGTCGTTTTGCACCATGTACTGGATGCGCCCGCGCTGCCCGACCAAGATCAGGATCTTTTTGGCGCGCGTAACGGCCGTATACAGGAGATTGCGGAAATACAGCTTGTCATATCCGCCCATCACCGGCAGGATAATCGCCTCAAACTCACTGCCCTGGCTCTTGTGCACCGTCACCGCATAGGCAAGCTCCAGTTCCTCCGCCATATCGAAGGTGTAGTAGGCGGCGCGTCCGTCAAATTCGATCGCCATGGTTTTGGAGCCGCGGTCGATCACACGGATAATCCCAATGTCGCCGTTGAAAATGCCCGCGCCGCTCTCCTCGCCGCGTGTCCACGGTATATCGTAATTATTGCGCACCTGCATGACCTTGTCCTCCACACGGAACGTATACACGCTTCCCTTATACTCTGTTTTTCCCTCTGCCCGGGGATTTAACCGCTCCTGCAGCAAGCTGTTGAGCGCAATTACGCCAAGGTCGCCCTTTCGCTGCGGGCAGAGGACCTGGATATCCTCCGTAGGGGAAAAGCCATAGCTTGCCGGGAGGCGCCGCCCGCAGAGGTCTAAAATCAACTGCTGCGCCGCATGGGTATCGCTTTGGGGAAGGAAGAAAAAGTCGTTGTCCTTCCGCGAGAGTTCGGGCATCTCCCCTTCCACAATGCGGTGCGCATTTGTGACGATCAGGCTTTTGGCGGCCTGCCGGAAAATTTCGGAAAGCTCCACCGTCGGCACCGTATCGCTTTCAATCAGGTCGCGCAGGATATTCCCTGCGCCGACGCTTGGAAGCTGATGGAAATCCCCGACTAAAATCAGTTTTGCCGAAGGCTTCATCCCGCGCAGCAGCGCGTCGAACAGCAGGGTGTCCACCATCGACACCTCGTCTACAATGACGGCGTCCGCATCAAGGGGGTCCTGCTCATTGTGCACAAAGGTCAGCTTTCCCGTCTTTGCATAGCCCACCGACACCTCCAAAAGGCGGTGGATCGTCTTCGCCTCACGGCCGGTGACCTCCGCCATGCGCTTGGCGGCGCGGCCGGTCGGCGCAGTCAGCGCCACGCGCTTTCCCTGCTGTTCCAGCACCTCGATGATCCCGTTTAAGGTCGTGGTCTTACCTGTGCCGGGGCCGCCGGTCAAGATAAACAGCGCGTGCTCCGCCGCCTGCGCAATCGCTTTTCTTTGCAGCGCGGCGTAACGGATCCCCTTTTCCCGCTCAATTAAATCGATAGCCTTTTCCACGCCCTGCGGCTTTTCCGAATAGACCGACAGCATCACATGAATGCGCCCGGTGATATACTGCTGCGCCGTATAGTATTCGGGAAGGAAAATGAGCGGCGTATTCTCCGTCATGGTGTAAAAGGCCTGGCTGGCAAGCCCGTTGTCCAGCCCGATTTCAACCTCTTCTTCCGGCAGGTCTAAAAGCCTTGCCGCCGTTGGAAGCAAAAGACGGCGCGGGAGGGCCGTGTGTCCGTTCGACGTGTTGTGCGACAGCACATACCGCAGCCCTGCCGAGACGCGCTCCGGGGCATCCTTTGGAAGGGAGAGCGTCTGCGCGATGGCGTCCGATGTAGAAAACGGCACGCCGATATCAGAGAGCGACAGGATATACGGGTTTTCCCGTATCCGCTCCATGGCCGAAGCCCCCCATTTTTTATAGACAGCGACGCTTTTTACCGGGTCAATCCCATGCTGGGACAAAAACAGCATCAGCGAGCGCACGCCGAAGAGCTGCCGGAACGCTTCCGCCATCTTTTCCGCCTTTGCCCGGCTGATGCCCTGCACTTCGGCAAGACGCATCGGATCCTCTTCGATGACCCGAAGGGTATCGTCGCCAAACTTGTCCACAATGCGCCGCGCGGTCGCCGGGCCGATGCCCTTGACCACGCCGCCTGCCAGATACCGGCGGATAGCCCCGGCGGTTGCCGGCAGCCTGCGCTCGCACATCTGTGCACGGAACTGCACGCCGTGTACGCTGTGCGTCTCATAATAGCCGGTAAGCTCCAGCTCTTCCCCTGCTTCGACCGCGCCCATTGCGCCGACCGCACAGACAAGCTCGCCGCCGATATCCAAATCCAGCACGCAAAATCCCGTCTCTTCGTTTTTAAAGATCACGTCTTCCACACTGCCGCTTATTTTTATGTACTCGCGCTGCTGCGCCATTCTTCCTGTCCCCCCGCCGGATAAGCGTCCGGCGCGCTTTGTACAGCTATATACGGATGCCGCTTTAAAAAGCGCGCAACAACCGCCGCAGTCTGTTCGTCCATTCCCGCGTCCAGTATCAGGACATCCCGGATCCCAAACAGCACGTATTTGCGCAGCAGGAATTCCATCTCCTCCACATGGCCGCGCACCGTTAAGACCACCCGCTCCCCCGCGGCACCGCTTTCCCGCAGAAAGGCCGTGCACAGCCGGGACAAAAGCGTAATCATCCCCAAAAGGCTGGTTGCGATGAAAAAAAACAGACCAAGATATTCGCCCATATTCAGTCACCTCAATGACAGTATATGGGCGAAAAATAGATGTGTTACCGCCGGACGCGCTTACAGCTCGCCGCGGCTCTTCGCCTTCAGGTAGGCGTTGATAAAGCCGTCGATATCCCCGTCCATGACCGCTTGGATATTGCCGTTTTCAAAACCGGTCCGATGGTCTTTGGCAAGCGTATACGGCATAAAGACATAGGAGCGGATCTGGCTGCCCCATGCAATTTCCTTTTGCACGCCCTTGATATCTTCAATTTTGTCAAGGTGTTCGCGCTCTTTGATCTGGATCAGCTTGGAACGAAGCATTTTCATCGCGTTTGCTTTGTTTTGCAGCTGGCTGCGCTCCGTCTGGCACGCGCAGACGATGCCGGTCGGGATATGTGTGATCCGCACCGCAGAGGAGACCTTATTGACGTTCTGGCCGCCTGCGCCGCCGGAACGGTACGTGTCCACCTGCAAGTCCTCCGGGCGGATATCGATTTCGATACTGTCGTCGATTTCGGGCATTACCTCCAAAGAGGCAAAGGACGTATGCCGCCGGCCGGAGGCATCAAACGGGGACACCCGTACCAGCCGGTGTACGCCGTTTTCGCTCTTTAAAAAGCCGTAGGCGTTTTCCCCCTCCACAATGGCGCTTACACTTTTAATACCCGCTTCTTCGCCGGCCAGGTAATCGAGCGTTTTCATAGAAAAGCCGTGCCGCTCCGCCCAGCGGGTGTACATGCGAAACAGCATGCTGACCCAGTCCTGCGCCTCGGTCCCGCCTGCGCCCGCATGGAAGGTCAGGATGGCGTTGTTCGCATCATATTCCTCCGTCAGCAGCGTTTTCAGCTTCATAGATTCAAGCTTTTCCTTAAAGTCGTCAAGCTCGCCCTGCACCTCTTCCGCCGCGCTTTCGTCCCCTTCCTCAGTCGCCATTTCCACAAGCGTCGCCAGATCCTCATGCTGGCTGCACAGCCTTTCATAGGACTCCACCGCGTCTTTGAGCTGGCTGGTACGGCGCAGCACCTTCTGGGATTCCTCCATATCGTCCCAAAATTCCGGCTGGGCGGCGCGTCCCTCCAGCTCGCTGATTTCCATTTTCTTTCTATCTATACCAAGCGCACTTTTTAAATCATCCAGCTGCGGCTTTAAGTTCGCAAGCTCAACTTTTACTTCATCGTAAAATAACAAAAAAACCACCCTTTTTGTAAAGCAGACCGTTTTGCGGTTTGCTGTTAAATTGATCGGCACATACGTCTTCTTTTTATATTATACGGAAAACCCGCCCGCTTGTAAAGCCTTCCGGCCGCTTGACAAAGCGCTTTTTCCTGTTTAAAATGATTAAAACAAGATAAACAGCCGTTTTGCGGCGTTTTTCCGCCCGGCGCGGCAGACGGCCATAAAGCGCAGGGCATGCCGTAAAAATTGAAAAGCCGCCTTATAAAAGGGGCTTTCCTTTTATAAGGCGGCTTTTGCGTGACGACAGGAGTTTTTATGATGACAAAAGATCTGCAGGAGCAAATCCTCAAGCTGAAAAAGGAAAAGGACGCGTGCATTTTCGCACACAGCTACCAATCCCCTGATATTTTGGAAATCGCCGATTTGACGGGCGATTCTTTTGCGCTGAGCGTGAAGGCGAAGGCGTACGCATGTAAGACTGTCATCCTCTGCGGCGTCCGCTTTATGGCGGAGACGCTTAAAATGCTGTGCCCCGAAAAGACGGTTGTGCTCCCGGTGGCGGATGCGACCTGCCCCATGGCCGAGCAGATTGCGCCTGAACGCGTGCTGGCATTTAAAAAGGAACACCCGGAGTTTGCCGTGGTGGCCTATATCAACACCTCGACGGAGTTAAAGGCCGTCTGCGACGTCTGTGTCACCTCTTCAAGCGCCCTTCAGATCGTGGAGAAGCTTCCGCAAAAAGACATCCTGTTTATTCCGGACAAAAATCTCGGCAGCTTTGTCAAAGCAAAGCTGCCGCAGAAAAATATTGTCCTTTGGGAGGGCTTCTGCCCGGTGCACAACGCCGTCACACTGGAAGAGGTTTTGGCGGCAAAGGCGGCGCACCCTTCCGCAAAATTGCTTATGCATCCGGAACTCAGCGCAGACGCCGTCCGTTTCGCAGACGTGGTCGGCAGCACGGCGGACATCCTCCGCTACGCCATGACGCACGAGGAGGACTGCATTATCGGGACGGAAAAAAGCATCGCGGATTACCTCTCCCTTGTCCGGCCGGAGCACCGCTATTACCCGCTTTCCAAAAAGCTGATGTGCCCGGATATGCGCATCACCAACCTCTCCGACGTATACCACGCGCTCAACGGCTCGGGCGGCCTTGAAATTGAGCTGGACGAGGCGCTGTGCAGACAGGCAAAGCGCCCCATCGACGAAATGATCCGCTTGGGAAGCTGACCGGGCAGACAAAAAGAAAGGGGTTAAACCGCATGATTAAATGCGAGCAGGACAGCCGCACCCGCCGCACAAAGGCCGCGCTCCGCGCGGGGCTCGCTGCCCTGATCCGGGAAAAGGGCGTTGCAGGCGTTACCGTCCGCGAGCTGGCCGAACGCGCCGGGATCAACCGCGCGACATTTTATATCCATTACCACGATATCGACGATATGCTCGGCCATATATACCGCGAAATCCTTTCGGACCTTGCCGCTGTGCTGGAAATGCATCAGAAGGAGGAAAGCGCAGAACGCCCCTTTTCTATTCTCTGTGATATATTCCGTTTCCTGCAAAAGCACAGCGCCATGTGTGCCGCCCTTTTAAGCGAGCGCGGCGACCCTGCGTTTATCGAGCAAATCAAAGCCCCCATCCGGGACAAGTGTGTCCGGGACTGGAAGCGGCTCCGTCCGGACGAGCCAAACGAGCACAGGGCGGCTTATTTCGCTTCCTACATCGTCTCCGGCTGTGTAGGGCTTTTTGAACAATGGCTGAAGGGCGGCATGCAGGAGACGCCTGAGGAGATGGCGCAGCTTGCCGACCGGATGATCCGGACCGGCGTCAAAACCATGCTTACGCCATAACCGGGGGTTTGTGCTGATAGTCAAAGCCGCAGGCCTCCAAAAAGGCGCGCGCCATCAGCGTAGCGCCGACCTGATTCGGATGGACGCGGTCCCATGCAATATATGAGGAATGCCGGATCTTGCAGTAGTCCTCGTACACCTTTTGGAAGTCGACCAGCGTCAGACGGTGCTTTAAAGCGATCTTTTTGCAGATTGCCCCGTATTCATCCATGCGCGCACGCATTTTGTCCGCACGGTTCGGTTCTATATAGTAAGGCGTCAAAAGGAAGACGCCTTTTACTTTTTGCGGGATCATCGCGACCATCTTTTCTATGTTTTCCTCATACTCCTCCGGCATGACCTGGCAGTCCAGCATAGCGGGCGTGTCGAACTGCCGCCACACGTCGTTGATGCCGATACAGATGGAAACCCAATCCGGATCGAGCGCCACAACATCCCGCTCAAACCTGGCCAGCAGGTCCCGGCTTGTATTGCCGCTTACGCCGGCGTTCGTCACGCGGACGCGCACCTCCGGATAATATGCGGAAAGCATATTTTCCACAATGCGGACGTAGCTTCTCCCGACATTGTCAAAAAGCCCTTCGCCGACCGGCTGGGCGCTGTCCATGTCCGTCACGGAATCCCCTGCGAACACGATCCTGTCATAATCTTCAAACAACATACCAATTCCTCCCGCCGCTGCACGCGGCTTTTTTTAAAGCGGGTTCTCCCGCTTTTTTTCAACATGCAAAAGCGCACCGCGCCGCGTTACCGCAGGAAAACCGCCAGCCTTGCCTTGAACCACGATATGGCCGGCCCTAAGAAAAAGGCGATCAGGATGGTGACAATCCCCACTGTCCCGCCGATAGCAAAGCCCAGCACCAAAAAGGCCGTATCCCATGCGATGCGGATCACCTTAAAGGGGACGCGGGGAAGACGGGCGGAGATGATAAACGGCAGTACGTCGTAAGGCGAGCCGCCCAAATCCGCACACAGATAGGCGGAGGCGCCGGAGATGAAGACGGCCAGCACCGGAAGAAGCAGGAGCCAGCAGACCAGCGGGCTGTCAAAAAAGCCCGCAGGGAATACCTTAGACCAAATAAAGCCGAAAAAATCCGCGATATATCCCACGCACACCATATTGCCAATGGTGCCAAAGCCGATTTTCCCCAGATCGAATATCACGACAAAGACAAACAGCACGGCCGCACAAATAAGCTGCCACGTCCCGTAGGTAAGCGGAAGGCGGTTTGATATCCCCATGACAAAGCATGTCCACGGGTCGGTCCCCAAATCGATCTGGATCAGCAGGGAAAGCCCAAACCCTTGGACTAAAACCCCGATCAGCATCATAACCATCCGCGTCCAGAACTTGGGCGGACGGGCAAAACAAGCAATCTTCATAAGCTGTCTTTTCCCCATTTCAGTTGTTTTCCTTTTCCGCTGTTTATTATACGGCCCGCCGTGCCAAAAGGCAAGCAGGAGTTTTCCGCTTGGCCGGGATCAAGCTCCCGCCCCATAAAACGGGCGCTGGAAGATACCGCAGCAGTGCTGCTTTGCCTTGGAAGAGCGGCCATACCGGCCAAATTGCGGCTTGCAGGAAGTTTTGGCCTATGTGCGTTCCCCGTATCAAATTTTATCTTGTGGGAAACGGCCGGTCCGCCTTATTGCAGGCCCGCGCCGTTTTCTTTACCGAATTTTTTATCATGCGGAATTTATGCCGAAAAGCGGCAGGAAAGAGCGCCGGGGCGTTTGCCCCGGCGCTCTTTCCTTTTTCTGCCTGCCGTCAAACGGCCGGCTATTTTATTTTCCCATCGCCGCCCATCAGGGCGGTCAGTTCTTCAATGCGCTCCAGCGGGAAGGGCGGCGACGTCAGGGGCTTTAGCGCAATGGACATCAGCTTCATCGGATTGTCGTCCGCCGCTGTGCGGTTCGAGCTGAGCTTGCCGCACCGCTTACAGCGGTGGATGACGGCCCATTCGCCGTTTTTGCGCACCCAAACGCCGACCGGCTCCATAATGCCGCCGCACGCAGAGGCACGATCCCCCGGCTCATCGTCTACATGCAGGCTTGTAAGGCAGTTCGGACAGTGGTTGCGGTGGCCGCTCCCCGCCCCCTGCGGGAACACGGGGCGTCCGCACAGCTTGCAGGTAAACGTGTCGTTGCACGCATGTGTTTTATAGTATCCTTTTTCGTATTGTATCCTTTTGTTTTCCCGATTCATGGGGATAATCCTCCTAAAAGCCATATTGCTGTCCTTTTGGGAGGCGCTGCGGTGTGTGTTTACGCAAACCTCCCGGTTGGCACAATGGCACACATCCCCATATGCAGACGATACATCATATTGCTTCTTCCTTTCCGCGGCCGTCTTGCCTATTCGGCCGGACGGCCGTCAATCGAGATATTTGTCAACTGCTTCAAACAGCGTATGGTTCCCATACGCCCAATACATCAGGCCGGCCAGCCCCTTTTCGCGGATAAAATCGCACTTTGCCTGAATGGATTCCGGCGTCTCGTACGAGATAAAGTCCGCGCCGTCATAGAGGTATGCGGCCTTGGCGTTGTCGTCCCACAGCTTGGTGAAGCGGTTTGCCTCCACGGCCTTGTCGTCCTGCAAGTCAAACTCTGTGCGGATATTGCCGACGGTAGAGGCTTTCTGGCCAAGGCCGTGCGTCCCGCCGTCGACTACGCCCGCCCAGCGGCGGCCGTAAAACGCTGCGCCGAACACCATTTTCCCGTAGGGAACGCCTGCCTCGTGATAAAGGCGGACGGTCTTTTCCCCGCACGGGCCGTCGGGATCGCCGGTCTGCGGATAGAGGTTGGTGTGGTGGCCCGCATGATCCTCAAAGCCGCCGCGCAGGTCATATGTCATCAGGTTGACGTAATCGACGATCTTTGCCACCTTGTCCATCTCCGTATTTTCAATAAACGACTCGCCGCCGCCCACCGCACAGGTGAGGAGATATGCCTTCCCCGTCTCCTTCTGGAGCGCAGAAAGGCCGTCGCGCAGATCCTGCATCAGATATGTGAAATTCTGTTTGTCCTTTGGATCGCACGCAATTTCCGCCGTATCGATGCAGGGATATTCCCAATCGATGTCAGCGCCGTCAAAGTCGTATTTTTTGATGATCTCCAGCGCAGAGGAGACAAACGTGCTGCGGCCCTCTTTGGTCATGGCCGCCTGTGAAAAGCCGTCTGCGCCCCATCCGCCGATGGACAGGATCACCTTTAGCTGCGGGTTTATCCGCTTGTAAACCGCAATCCGGTCCAAATACTGCAAATGATCGACCGTTACAACATTGTCGCGGATCAGGCCGAAGGCGATGTTGAGATGCGTAATCCGCATAATGTCGTATACCCGCAGATCGTTTACGGTATTCTCCATGATATAAGGAGCAAAAATGTGTTTTTTCATAAAGATTCCCTCTCTCTTTTTTAAATTACAAGCCCGCATCCCGGCAATCTATGCCGTCCGGCCTGTTTTTCACAATTCATAGGACACGCAGGCAGCCGGCCTGCCGGATGCCCAGTATATGGCAGCAGCCGGGAAACAGCGTATGCTCCATAAACGAGACAAACGCCGAAAGCTTGGCCGCCGGGACGTATGCTTGGATCGTTCCGGCGAAGCCGCCGCCGTGCACACGTACGGTGCCTTCCCCGTTTAAGGCGCAGGCGGCCGACGCAAGCGCCACGGCGACAGCCTGATGCTGGGGAAAGCGGCTGCTGTATATATTCTGCAAAAGCTCCCAAGACGAATGTCCGGACGCAGCCGCCTGCCGCAAAAAGCCGGCCATATCATCCTGCTTTAACGCTTTTGCCATATCCAGCACGCGTTCGTTTTCTTTAACAAAATGCAGCGCACGCAAAAAGCCCCGGTCGCCCGCAGTGCGGCGCACCTCGTCCGCCTGTGCAAAAAGCGAATCCGCGCCGATCCCCCTTAAAACCGTTTGGCCGAACACGGAAGCCGCAAGCGCCATCTCCTGTGGGATTGCGGCATACTCCTCAGTCAAATCAGCATGATCCGCGCCGCTGTCCACAATCACCAGCGCATAGCCGTGCCGCTCAGGGGAAAAGGCCATCGGCTCGACCTGCGGGGTGGCAGGGTTTTCAAAATCGATTGCAACGCACCCGCCGACAGCGCACGCCATCTGATCCATCAGCCCGCTCGGCTTTCCAAAATAGACGTTCTCCGCATACTGCCCGATCCGGGCGATCTCCTGCGGAGAGCACGCCCCTTCAAAAAACAGTTCGTTGAATACACAGCCGGTCAGCACCTCAAAGCAGGCGGAAGAAGACAGCCCGGAGCCCGCCAGCACGTCCGACGTCAAGCAGATGTCTGCGCCGCGCAGCTTGGCGCCCCGCTTTTGAAAGGCGGCCGCAATGCCGCGCAGCAGGGCGGCCGTCGTATTTTTTTCCTCCGGATGGACCGACAGGTCGCAAATGGGGATCCGAACCGGCGCATACCCCTGGGAGCAAAGCGTTATAACAGGCGCTGCGGAAAAGGACGCGGCCGCAACGGCGTCCAGTGTGACGGCCCCGGCTAATACCCGGCCGTTCTGATGATCCGTGTGGTTGCCGGCAAGCTCTGTCCGGCCGGGGGCCGAAAACAGCATCGGCGCTGTCTCTCCGCCAAACTGCGCGGCAAACGTCCCGACAAGCCCGGCATAGCGCTGCCGCTGTTTTGAAAGCCGGTCTTCCCCATATAAAGCGCAAAGCTTTGCGTCCCATGCGCCGTCCATTATTTCCTTTTGAAGCATCTGTGCGGTAATAGGAATCCCTCCTGCAAACTGTTGATTTCAGTTTACTATAAATAACAGGTAAAAGTCAACAGAACCAAACGAAAAAATATCCAAAATCTTTGTTTGGCTGTACAAAAATAGGAGGGCGCACCTTGGGGAGAAACGCGCCTTTGCACGTGCAAAGCGGACAGCGCAAAAACGCGGATGAAAGGCCTTTTCCTTTCATCCGCGTTTCGTTTTGCCGGCGATCAGCCGCGCGAAAGCCCTTTTGTGCTTTCAGCAAGCGGCCGCTCTGCCTGCACTGCTTTTGTTACTCAGCGTGCGCTTTTCTTCCTTTTGAAGAATACAACCGCGCAAGCGCCTGCTGCAAGTACCAGTACCAGCGGTACTGCCACTGCCGTATTGTCGCCCGTATCCGGGGACGGTTTTTCAGGATCGGTCGTCTCAGGCGGCGTCACCTGTACTTTTTCCAGACCGTCAATTGCCGCGCGCAGCGCCTCTGCCGCCGCATCGACCTCTGCCTGTGTCGCGCCTTTATCGGCCGCTGTTGCTTTTGCCGCGTCGAGCGCTTCTTCCAGCTTCGACCAGCTGTCGGCGGTATACGAATCCTGCTGCATGTTCTCCGCCTCGCTGATCAGCTCTTCCAGTGCGCTCTTGTCGCTGTTGGCCGTCAGTGCATCCATAGCCGCACGCAGCGCATCCGCCGCGTCGTCGATCTCTCCTTGGAGTGCGTCCGCATCAGCCGCTACTTCCTGCGCCGCATTCAGCGCTTCTTCAAACGCCGCCCACGTACTGGAAGTATAATCGGCCTCTTTCAAAGCCTCCGCCTCATCGATCAAAGCCTCAAGCGCCGTCTTGTCGCCGCGCTCTACCAAAGCTTCCATTGCGCTTTCCAGAGCTGCCGCCGCATCGTTTACCGCCTGCTGCGTTGCATCGTCGTCAGCCAAAACAGCTTTGGCGTCTGCAAGCTCCTCGGCAAAGGCGCTCCAACTATCCGAAGTATAGTCGTCCTGTACGAGCGCTTCCGCCTCTGCAATGGCTGCCGCCAGGGCAGACTTGTCAACTGGGATTTCAGACGCCGACGCCGTCAGGATAATATCGCCGGTTACATTGGCCACAGAGAACGCGCCGGTCTCTTGGCTGTATTCGGCCGTAACGGTTTCGCCGCCCATTGTCACGGTGATGCTCTCCGGAAGATGCTTATCGTCCTGTGCCGTAAGCGTCCCGCTGAGCGTCTCCCCTGCGTATACCTTATCCGCGCCGTTTGTCTCCAAACCGGTCAGGACATAGGTTACATTGAAGTACTGTCTTACTGTCACTCTGCCTGTCGGCGTCACAACAGCCTCATATTTCAGTGTTCCATCCTCTGTTGTTACCTGGATGTCGTGGGTGCCTGCTGCAAGCCACAGGTGGAGGTTGTTGTCGTCCGGATGGTTTTCCGAAACCTTCCAGTCCACGCCGTCGATCGTCACATTCTTGACGTTCGGTGCGTAAACCAGCGTCTCAAACACCCTGTCACTGTTGTTGTTGTCAACAGACTGATCGGAAATGGCCGTACCGGTGTTGGAGGCCGTAGCTTTTACGGAGCCCGCGCTGATACGGAGCGTGCCGACAGAGCCGGTATCCGAAGAGCCGCCGTCGCCGATCGCTGCGCCCGCGCCGGTAGCGGAAGCCGTCACCGTGCCGCCGTTTACAAAGACGATCGAACCGCCGATGCCGTAGCCGCCGCCGATGGCCGCGCCGTTTCCGGATGCGGATGCGATTACTTCGCCGCCGTTTACCGTAACCCTTGCCGGGGCAAAATCATTGTAAACCTGGCGGGAACCTGTGCCGATCGCCGCACCGTCACCGGTCGCTGCAACGTCGATCTTGCCGCCGTTGATCGTGATGTTCGGGCGGACGCTGCTTCCATAGCCGGTTCCGATGACCGATGCGCCAATATCCGTCCGGCCGGTGATGGTGCCGCCGTTGATTGTAACGGAGACCTGCGCGTTAGAGGAGGAAGCGAAAGAGCCGCCGCCGATACCCGCACCGCATGAAGCGCTGTTGTTATAACCACTATTCAGCAAAAGGTTTAAATCCAGCGTGCCGCCGTTGACTACAACGGTCGCGCCGCCGTTTGAAGAACCTGCGCCGCCGATGAGCGCGCCTGCGCCGTAGGAGGTGCCGTTGATCACGCCGCCGTCAATCGTAATGGTGCCGGCCGGTGCGCTGGTGTTGCCGCCGATGCCTGCGCCATAGGAGCCTGCTGCAAGCTGAAGGTTCAGCGTTCCAGAGCCTTTTACCGTGACATCGCCGTCCTGCGGAACAAGGATCAGCGCTCTTGCACTATAGCTGGCGTTCGACAGCGTATTCTCCCCGCTCAGCACCAGCGTATTGCCGGTCCCCTTGAAGGAGATGACTGGCTTCGAACTGTCTGCGTTTACATTCAGATTCTCAATCGTCAGGTTCAGATCCGTATTTTCACTGACGAAGGACAGGCCTTCATACGGATTTTCTTTCGTATTCGCCGTATTGCCGACCAATGTTACATTGTGCGCATTGTCGGTGATCGTCACTTCGCGGTTGAGATCCGCCGGGATGACGTAACGGCCGTCCTCGCGGATGACAAAGTCCTCTGGGAATGTGGTGGTGGGCGCAACGACCGTAACAGTGGTCGTGCCCTGCACGCCGTTGTATGCCGTCGCACGGATCGTCGTCGTGCCGGCGCCGACCGTCGTCATTACGCCCGTTTCGGAAACGGCCGCAACGCTCGGATCATCGGAGGACCATGTAATCGTCTTATTCTCCGCCTCTTCCGGATAGACCACAGCTGTCAGCTGGAACGGTGCTGTGCCCAGAGAGAAGTGGAGATCCTGCTGGCTGATCTGAACCTCCATCGGGTCGATGTTCTGGCTGATCAGGCTGTAAACCGGGCTTTCGGTCATGTTTTGCGCATAGTCCAAAATCAAGACCTTGCCAAGGTTTACCCCTGATGCCCTTGCTGCTGTCAAATCGAAGGTATACGTTACCGCACCGCCGGCCTCTTGGCTCTCTGTCGCGATGATGTCGGACAGCGGCTCGTCATTCGTATCCACAAGCTGCGCCGCCATGATGTAGTGGTTATCCTGAACCGTCACTTCAAGATACGGCGTGCCGTTTTCTTCATAGTACCGGTGTGAGGTAACCTCCGGCGCGGTGTTGTCGATCTCGATCGGGAAGGAAATAGACTGGGTCTCTTCCTCGCCGTCGACGCGGCCGGTCACCGTGTAGGTGTAGTCGCCGTCCGGCAGGTAATAATAGTACCCGTCGCCGCCGTCGTAGATCGGCTTCCACCATAAGTCTGTTGAAGGCAGGTGATAGGTAAAGAAGTCACCGTTTGCATAATAGTAGGATTTCGGCGCATTGTAGCCCGTACCGGTAAATACAACCTCGCCGTCCTGATTGGTGACGGTATACGTCATCTCTTTGGAATTGCGGAGCATGCCGAGTACCGGCGTTACCCTATAATAGCCGAGTGAACGGCTGGCGACCGCAATCTTATCCGCACTCGCACTCTCCATATCGGCTGTGATCATGTTGATGCCGAGCGGATAGCCGGTGTAGTCGGCATAGTTGATCAAGTAGAGGCCGCTCATATCATAACTGGAAGCTTCGCCGTCGTCATACAGCGTCTCGTCGAAGATCGGCGCGTCCGCCCAGTCGCCGTAGAAGCCAAGATATGGAAGAGACAGATCGATGCCGTCTTCATTGTTGGAATCCAGCATGACAAAGCCGTCGAGGAAGGTGCCGTTTGTGAATTCAGCAAGCTGCTGCTTGCCTTCCTCCGTCAGCTGCATATTTACCGTAACGGTAGCGGTGCCGTTGGCCGGAACATTTACCGTATCGCCGCTGAAGCTTACAGTAAATTCGCTCTCCGGCAAAACGCGGGAGGATTCGGAAACACAACGATAGCCGTAAAGCGTTTCCGCCTTTGCCGTCAGCGGGACAGCCGAGAGATTATAGGAAAGCGCCTGATCGGTCATATTGTGAACAGTAAAGGTAAAGGAGAACGTGCCGTTCTCATTGTCTTTCAACTCCGCCTTCGGACGGTCGCAGCCCTCTACCGTGAGGTATGCGCCGGTGTGGATGGCGTTGTAAATCTGGGCAAGGCCTGCGCCCTGTTTACGGGGCGTATAGTACACGCCGTCTTCGTCCTGTACCGGCACGGCCGTGCTCATCATCAGCTGATTGATAAGCTGCTGCTTCTCGGTAGCGGAAAGCTCCGGGAACGTCTCGTTGACATACTGCTTCATCACTGCCGCAGCGCCCGCCATATGCGGGGAAGCCATCGAGGTGCCGCTCATATTGCCAAACGTATCGCCCGGCAGCGTCGAGTAGACATTGCCGCCCGGGGCTGTGATCTCCGGCTTCAAGGAGAGATCCGGGGAAACGCCGAGGCTTGAGAAGTCGGACATAAGCCCGCCCTGTGCATCCGGCATATCCTCTGCAAAATCCTCAGAAACCGTGATGGTCTTATCCTCAAGGCCGCGCAGGAACTGGCCGTCGGCTTTCGTGACGATAATCATCGGCAGCAGGCCGTTGACCTGCATGTTCGGAAGCTCGCCCTCTTCGTTGTCGTAAACGATAACGCCGGCCGCGCCTGCGTCGTAAGCGTTCTGCTCTTTCTCAGTAAAGGCGATGGAGCCGCGCTCAACCAGCGCGATCTTGCCCCTTACATCTACTTCATCAAAGTCATATTCGTCGCCGAAGTTTGGAACTTGTACATATTCGAGCGTCTGCCCGTCCAAAGCTTTTTCAAACTTCAGATCGTCGCTTGCCGCCGAATCGTTGAATTTGATTTTATTGCCGCCTGCCATAAAGTAGACGGAGTACACGCTCTCTTCGTTGATGCTTGCAACAGAGAGCGCCGCATTATAAGTAGACGGAGAGCCTACCACGCCGTTGTCCGGATTGGTGATGAGGTTCATATCCGTCCCAAGCAGGTTCGAATAGGCGGAGCTTGTGTCGTTGCCCGCCGCGCAGAGCAGGTTGAGGCCCTCTGCCTCTACGCGCTCATAGACCTGATTGGTCAGCTCGTCGCTTTCGGTAAAGCCTGCGGCTGAGCCAAGGCTCATGTTGATCGCGTCAACGTCCAAAAGGACACAGTCCTCAAGAGCCGCTAAAATCCAAGTGTCGCTTGCGCCCGACTGCACGTCGGAGAACACTTTCATCATCATCAGCTGCGTGTCCGGCGCAACGCCTGTAAGCGCAGCGGAATCCGCGCCGACCGAACCGGTGACGTGCGTCCCGTGGCCTTCGCTGTCCGCAACATCGTTGTCCTTATCCGCATAGTCATAGGCAAACGGGATTTTCTCGCTCTTATACAGCGCGGAGACGTCGCCCGTTGCATTCAGCTCGCCCTCTGCAACGATCTGTGCCACGTCGTCCTGCGTATAGCGCGGATCCTCCGGCGCATTGGCAAACGCCGAATGGTTGACGTCCAAACCCGTGTCAAGGATGGCCGTTACGGTCCCTTTTCCGGTATAGCCCTCCGCATTTGCACGGTCGCTGTCCATCAAAGCGCCGCTGGTATGCGTAGCCTGCGTATAGCCGTCAACCGGCTCAACATACTCGTGCATTGCCGCAACATAGACGTTTTTGACGCCCGGGATGCTTTCAAGGCGCTCTTTTTCAGAGTATTTCGCCCTGACGGCAAAGCCGTTGAGCACTGTTTTATATGTAAACTCAATCTCAAGGCCGCTGGAACGGGTTATCATCATCTTCTGCTCCACAGAAGCCTGTTCCTTTTCAATCGAATTTACCGCTGCTTCGCCCTTCGCCGTATTTAAAAACGACTGAAGCGTCACATTCTGCGATTTGGTTTCCAGAAGGGATTTTCCTTCCAGCTCCACGATAAACTCCACTTCGTCGTCCGCAGCATAGCTTTCAAACGACTGCAAATGGCTGTTTACCGCATCCTGCAGCGTCGGACTGCCGTTGCTGTCCGACGCGCCGGCCGCATACACGGCTTCAAGCGGCAGGCTTGCAAACGCCAGGGCGGCTGCTACAAGCACCGACAAAAGCCGTGAGAGATGTTTTTTCACCATCTTTTTTCCTCCTTACTTGATTGACATCAACGCCGAAACATACTTGACAATATTCGAGCAAGATATATCAAGTACATCAAACGTTATTGTAGCACGTTAAATTGATAATGTCAATCTGCTAATTGGCAGTTTTTCTCCGTTTCCTGAAAATTTCCAGCTGTAAAAAGCCGCGCTTTAGCCATTTACAAGAGAAAAAAAGTCTGTTATGATAAATTTAAGGCATGACTCTGCGAAAGGAGGGATATGATTTTATTATGGAAATCCGAATTGCCGAACAAGTCAATCCCGTATTTGAATGCTTGGATATTTTAATGCGCCATTTTTCCGGCCACACGTATGCGATGCTCAAAAAGGAACTGAAATCACGGCTTGATATCCGGGTGCCGGAGGTGGAAGCGCTCTTGGACTTTTTGCAGGAGATCGCCTCGCAGGTGACAAAAGGGATCCGCATAGACGACGAAGCCGCCGCCTTCCTTTTCCGCCCGCTCGGCCGGCAGGAATCCACCCCTGCGGAAGCGATCCTGCAATTTTACGGCGACTTCTCCGAACAAGACCCCCTCACGATCCGGGACGGCGTTTTAAGCATGTTCCGAGAGGGTCCCTTCCGTTTCCTCTACAGCACGCTCGACAACTACAACCTTTTAAACCTCGGCACGGGGAAAAAGGCCGTCAAGCCCCAAAACCTGCTCCAGCTGATGGAGACCTGCTCGCTCACCGATCAGGAAAAATGGCGGCTTCTCACCTTTTACCACGATTTCGCGCTCTATCTTTCCCGCTTCATCGACGTTTTGCGCGAAGCGATCGATGCCTTTTCCCCCCTCCTTCCCGCCCTCAGCGTCTGGACCGAGCCCTTTTACTCCCGCTTTACGCAGGAGATCAACAAAGAGACGCTCTACCGCCATATGGCGCAGAAGATGCAGCTCATCCTGCCGGAAACCGACAGAATCCTGATCCAGCCGTCGCTGTTCGGCTGCTGCCGGCTGCAATATCTTGCCGCCGAGCCGGGAAAGTGCAGCAATATCCTTTGGGGCATGCATTTTGAGACGATCTTCTCAAACCGGCTGCAGCAAAACAGCAGCGCTTACCTCTGCAACAACCTAAAGCTGCTCGGCGACAAATCCAAATTCGACATTTTGACGCTTTTGTCGCAGCGCCGGTACTACAGCGGGGAGCTTGCCAAAAAGCTGAACCTGAGCACCGGCACAATCGCCTACCACATGCAGGCGCTTTTAAACGCGCACTTCGTCACCGTGGACAAGCGGAGCTACCGGACCTATTACGAGCTAAACCGCGAAGAGGTACTGGACTTTCTCGCACAGGTGCGCAGCCAGCTCCTTGCAGAATAAAGCCCGCAAAAGGTGCTTTTCCATCCTCGGATGCAAAAGCGCCTTTCCCTTTTTTAAGCAGGGGGCACGCTTCCTTGCGTTCCGCTTTGAAAAGGGCTATAATGGGAAAAAAGGGCCAAGCGCCCGGAAAGAGGGGTTTTTGTGACACAGCTCAAGCCATGCACCGGCATCGACGGCGACCGCCGGGACTACATCCTTTACGACAAGGCCATACCGCCCTTCCCCCGTTCGGAGCTGATCGAAGACGTGCTGTTCGACCGCTTCCGCTACCACTGTGCCGAAGGGGATATGTGGCCGCTCACATGGGCGGAGGACGATGCGATTTATGCAGGCGCGGGCGACAACCGCGGCTGCCCGATGAACCTTTGGAGGGTGACCACGCAAAAGAATTTCTGGAACCCAACCGGCAGGGTAGAGCCCTGCTGCCGCACGAACTCCGGCGCGTGGACGCTCGACCTTGTAAATCCCAGCCCCGTGGACGTATCCAAATACTGCACCGACCCCAAAGCGCCGTTTATCAAGCCCTCCGGCCTTTTGGATATCGGCGGCACGCTCTATTTTGCCGTAGAGGCGCAGAATTACGGCGAAGCGCCGCAGTTTTGCCGCCAGAAAAACTACCACGGGTGGATCGTCACCTCAAAAGACGGCGGCCGGTCTTTTGACTGCGATGCGACGCCCACGCACTTTTTCGAAGGGCGGCTCTCCTCCTGCCACTTCCTCCAGTTCGGGCGCGGCTACCGCGGCGCACGGGACGGATATGTCTACGCCTATTTCCCCTGCGACTTGGACGACGGATGCAGCTACTGGGAAAACAACGACGCACTGCTTTTGGGGCGCGTGCCGAAGGCGCGTATTTTAGACCGTGAGGCGTGGGAATTTTTCTGTTCAAGCGATCCGGGTACACCGCAGTGGAGCGGCGACGACAGTCTGGCTGTGCCGGTTTTTACCTACCGCAAGATGACCGGATCCAATCACGTCGCCTACAACCCCGGCTTAAAGCGCTATATTATGGGGAATTACAGCTTCATCGACGAAGCGCTTCATCCGCGCCCCATCCACCAGATGGAATATCCGGAATCGCACATCAGCCAGCTGACGCTTTACGAGGCGGAGGAGCCGTGGGGCCCGTGGAAGCTTTTTTACCGCGACGACGACTGGGGGACGTACGGCGACTACCAGCCGAATTTTCCCACCCGCTGGTTTTCCGAGGACGGGCGCATTTTGTTCATGGTCTCGTCCGGCTCATGGGACGATTACAACTTTGTGGTGCAGAAGATCGCGCTCAAATGCAAGGGGGACGGCGCCTTCCCTGCGGCCGCCCGCTATTTTTCGATGCGCTGACATCCTCTTTGCACCACATTCAGCACAGCAGACAGACAGGGAGGTGGTGTTTTGACATCTGCACAGCAGCTCGACTTTTCAAAGGGGAGCATTTTCCGGCATATCCTGCGGCTGGCCGGCCCGATGACGCTGGCCCAGCTGATTAACGTACTATATAATATTGTAGACCGCATTTTCGTCGGGCAAATCGGCGGGGAGGGCTCTTTGGCGCTGACGGGCCTCGGCGTGTGCTTCCCCGTTATCACCATCGTCATCGCGTTTACCAATCTAATCGGCATGGGCGGCGCGCCGCTGTTTTCCATCACCCGCGGCGCGGGCGACGATGAGGAGGCGGCGCGCATCCTCGGCAATTCCTTTACCCTGCTTTTGCTGTTCGGCGTGCTGCTGACGGCGGCCGGGCTGGCGGTGAAAACGCCGCTCCTGCGGGCGCTGGGTGCAAGCGATGCAACCCTTCCCTATGCCGACGCCTATTTGACGGTCTATCTCTTCGGCAGCGTTTTTGTCTCTTTGAGCTTGGGGCTCAACAGCTTTATCAATGCGCAGGGATTCGCACGCACCGGCATGCTGACCGTCGCCATCGGCGCCGTTTTAAACCTGATCCTCGACCCTCTTTTCATTATGGTTTTCCATATGGGCGTACAGGGTGCGGCGCTTGCCACCATCCTTTCCCAAGCAGTCTCAGCCGCTTGGACGCTGCGCTTTTTGACCGGGCGGAAAACGCTCGTGCGCCTTTCTTTGCAGCACATGCGGCTTGGCGCAAGGCGCGTTGGGAAAATCCTTGCACTGGGCCTTTCCGGGTTTATCATGGCGATCACCAACAGCCTTGTACAGATGGCCTGCAACGCAAGCTTGCAGGCCTACGGCGGCGATATCTATGTCGGCGTGATGACGGTTATCAACTCCGTGCGGGAGGTGGCCCAGATGCCGGTAAACGGCGTCACCAACAGCGCCCAGCCGGTTATCAGCTTCAACTACGGCGCAAAGGAGCCGGCGCGCGTGCGGCAGGCGATCCGCTGCATGTCGGTCATCGTGATCCTTTATACGGCCGCCATATGGGCCTTGCTTTGGTTTTTCCCGGCGTTTTTTATCCGCATTTTCAACCAGACGCCCGCTTTGGTGGAAGCCGGCGTCCCCGCCATGCGGATCTACTTTTTCGGCTATTTCATGATGGCGCTGCAATTCTGCGGACAGTCGGTGTTTACGGCGCTTGGGAAGTCAAAGCACGCCATCTTTTTCTCCCTGTTCCGCAAAGCGGTTATCGTCACCCCGCTGATCCTGATCCTTCCTCACTGTTTCGGCTTAAACGCAAACGGCGTGTTTTTGTCGGAGCCGATCTCCAACTTTATCGGCGGGACAGCCTGTTTTGCCACCATGCTGCTGTCCGTCTATTTCCCGTTAAAAAAGGCGGAGCGGCCGGCGGAAGGATAGGCCGCCCAGTAAAAAAAGGGATGCGCCTGCATCCCTTTTTTTGATAAAACAATATCAGTATATCCGGGCAGAGGGCCGAAGGCGTTTCGGTCCCCTGCCCTTTTTTGCCCGCCGCATCAAAAGAGCCGCTTACTCCCGGCGCAGCGCCCTTTTTAGCAATAGGCTGCCGGCTGCCATAACCCCGTAAAACAGCAGGAGGTACAGCGGGAAAAGGGAGGCGCCGGCATACTGTGCGATCACACCGAACACGGCGGGCGCCAGCAGGGTCCCCACATAAGAAGCGGCCATCTGGATCCCCATGACGGACTGCGACGCTTCCTTTCCGAAATACTGCGGGGTCAGGTGCAGCATATTGGGGAAAACAGGCCCGTTCCCAAGCCCCGTTAAGAAAAGGCCTGCCGCCGACACCGGCGCAGGCAGCGGCAAAAGCAAAAGGAAAACGGCCGCGGCCACGGCGCACTGCCCCGCCTTTACCAGCCTATCGCTCGTCACCTTAGAAGCGAGCACGCCCGAAAGGAAACGCCCGAGCGCTATGCCGACATAATAAAACGTGATCAGCAGGGCGGCCGTATCCGCAGAGACGCCCTTCACCCGGACGAGGAACGTGCTTCCCCACACCCCGCAGGTATATTCCAGCGCGCAGGAGCCGAAAAACACCATGCAGGCCCTGCGCACTTTAGGCCGGCGGATCAGGGAAAACAGGCTGTCCGTCCGTGCGGCCGCCTGCTGCGCGTCCGGCGCGGCATGGCCCGCTTTCTTCCAAAGCGGAAGCGTCACAGCCGTCAAGACGGCAATCCCAAGCTGGAACCAGAACACGCTGCGGTATCCGCCCCGCCACGAGCCGCCGGAAAGCGCAAGCGACATCAAAAACGGGCTCATGGAAACGCCGATGCCGTAAAAACAGTGCAGGAAATTCATATGCGTGGCCTTATAGTGCAAGGCGACGTAATTGTTCAGCGCCGTGTCAATCGCGCCGGCGCCCAGCCCAAGCGGGACGGCAGACAGGCACAGCCACAGCATGCTGCCCGAAACAGAAAAGCCGAACAGCGCCAGCGCTGTCATCGCCGTACTGACCGCCGTCACGGCGGCCGTGCCGAAACGGTTGATCAGCCGCGCCGACAGCAGGCTTGAGACGATCGTGCCGCCGGAAATAATCATGGTGACAAAGTTCGCCCAGGACACCGGAAGATTCAGTTCGGCATAAATGGCCGGCCACGCCGCCCCGAACAGGGAGTCCGGGATGCCAAGGCCGATAAACGCAATATATATGACAATCAAAAGCAGGGTCGCCATCTTCTTCACTTCTCCCTTTTTTCATTTTACCTCCCATTATATCAGCCCGAAACCGGTTGATTCTATCAGAAAAAAGGAATATGATATAACAAAAACGCCAAAATCATCAGATAAGGGGGCATACCGGTGAAGCAATACCAAGCAGATGCGGCGCACATCCTGCTATCGTCGATATCAGAAAACCGCCGTGAGACCTTTCCGCACGGCGACGAACAATTCCCCTGCACAAGCTATCTCGACCGATATTCCCTTAAGATGGAGGGCTATCCGTGGCATTGGCACGACGAATGGGAGATCGCATACGTCGAACGGGGCGGGGTCACCGTCCGCATAAACGACAAAGCATTCCGGCTCAAGGAGGGCGACGGCGTCTTTATCGGGCGGCGCGTCCTCCACGCATATTCTGTTTGCGGCACTGAGGCGGAAATGCCGAACATCCTCTTCCGCCCGTCCCTGCTGTACGGTTCGCAGGAGAGCGTCTATTGGAAGCGCTATATCAAACCGCTGATCCTGTCGAGCGCCTTCTCCTGCGCTATCCTGACGGACGCAGTTTTGTGGCAGGCCGAAGCACTAAAACAGGCAAGGCGCGCTTTTTCCCTCCTGACCGCTGAGGCATACGGATACGAATTCCGCGTGCGCAGCGCCCTTTCCGAATTCGTTTTGCAGCTCTGCCGGAATATGCCGTGCGGGACGGAGCGCTCTGCCGGCCAGCAGTCGGAGATCGACCGGGTCCGGCAAATGCTGTCGTTTATCCAGACGCACTACACCGCGCCGATACAGGTCCAGCAAATTGCGGACAGCGCTTTTATCAGCCGCAGGGAGTGCCTGCGCTCGTTTCAAAGCGTCATCGGCTCCTCCCCCATCCAGTATGTGATCGCACTGCGGCTCCGGAAGGCAAAGCAGCTCCTCCTTGAAACCGATCTGCCGATTTTGGATATCTGCGCCGCGTGCGGCTTCCAAAACCAGAGCTATTTTACAAAGGCCTTTCGGGAAAAGACGGGGACGACCCCGGCGCAGTTCCGCAAAAGGGCGCGCTGAACGCCGCGGCAAAGAGCGGGCCGGACAGGGGCTCCCGTCCCGGCCTTGCGCCTGTCTTCCTGTCTTTTGATCTTGACGCCTGAAAGCCATAGGGCCTTCAGGCGTTTGGTGCGGCTGCCGCCCTCCTTTCCCTCCGCACGCCGCGAAGCATGCCGGCGGCCGCAGCGTCCGTTTCAGATAATTCGTGCAGCCTTTACGCATCCTCCTTTTCCAGACGGCCACCCTGCGTACATTTTACACAGAAAATACACAGAAGCCCCGGCGCTTTTTACACGGCGGGCCGTATAATAAAAATTGTAAAAAGAAAAAGGAGGATTATGTAATGAAGAAACGAAAACAGCGCGCCGCTGCGCTGGCACTCGCGGTACTGACTGCGGCAACCATGTCGGTCCAGCCTGTAGCCGCGCAGGGCACGGACGCAGCGGATGCTTCGTCCGGCGGCGTGCGCGAGGGGCTGTGGCTGACGGAGATTTTCCCCAACGACTACGACACAGCCAACAACGACGCCTACGGCACCAAAGACGACCGGATGGAGTTTGTTGAATTGACCAACACGACCGGGCGGGACATCTCCCTCAACGAAGAGTACGAGCTCCTGTACGGCTCCAGCGCGGCAAACGCGGCGGTCGATCCGGTTTTGACGCTGGACGGCTCGTCGGATGTGACGATCAAAGCCGGCGAGACGGCCGTTATCTGGAACTGCCGCGAAACCCTTGAAAACAACGCGACGGTTGAGGACTTCAGGGCAAATTACCTGATCTCCGACGACGTCACCATTTTTATGACGCACCACAACAGCGGCTGGGCGAACAGCGGCTACTTTGCGCTTCGCCAGACGTCGGATGCGGCTGTCGTGTCCTCGTACACCTATGTAAACGGGACCATTTCGAAAAACGACGGCGGCGATATCTGCGACGGGCTGGGCGCAGACCTTGGCATCCCGGACATCGGCAGCGGCATGATCGCGACGGGCAAGAAAAGCTTTGCAAACCCGGGATTCGTCTACGGCGACCAGCTCGGCGGCAACAGCTATGCGCCGGACGATCTGACGCCGGACGGGCTTTATGTCACCGAAGTGCATCCGAACGACGCAAACCGCGACGCGCAGTTCGGCTCTGGCAAAAACGATATGATGGAATTCGTGGAAATCACCAACACCACAAGCCAAGACATCGATTTCAACGAGTCCTATCAGTTTTATTACTTCTACAAGACCAGTAAAAAGCAGCTTGTCGTAGCCACCTGTGCCGACGCGAAGAAATTAGCGGCCGGCGAGCTTACAAGCGAAGACCTCATCGGCAAAAGCGGGATCACCATCCCGGCCGGGAAAAGCGCCGTCTTATGGTGTTACCGCGAAAACCAGACCACCTATGAGACCTTCCCGACCGAAGAGGATTTCCGCGCCGCTTATGAGATCCCGGACGACGTCCCGGTATATGCGCTGTACGGCCAAAACGGCCTCGGCAATACCGACCGCGGCGTTGCTGTCACCCGGATCAACGAAGACGGCGACACTGTCATGCAGTCGTATTACTACTGGAACGGCGTGACCGACTTAAAAGACAAAAAGAGCGGCGAATTGAAAATCAGCGCGGAAGGCCCGAGAATGGGGCTTTACAAGGCCGCACAGAATCCGAGCGCCGGTACGGTCGCCGCAGGCCAGATCTCCTTCCCGGAAGACGACGGGTCATCCCCCACGCTGACGCTTTCCACCGATCCTTATGACGCAGACGCCATTGCGGTGCTGGAAACCGGGCTTGCCGAAGGGGAAAACCTGCACATCCCGTACTCCTATGCGGGTACTTCGGCCCTCCCGGTCACCTATGCGGAGCTTTTTTACAAGACGGATACCATGGAGAGCTACGCGGCGTCTGAGACGACCTCCTTCGCCATTTACAACAAATGGTATGCCTTTGTAGAAAACGGCTATCTGGCGGGCGCCAATTATGTGGACTACTATGTGAAATTCCATAATGCATACCGCACCACGCAGACGGAGGTGCGCCGCGTCGACATCTTAAACAAGGGCGCGGACCAGACGGGGATCCGCGTAAGCTTTGACGGCAAGGACGTAACGGAAAACGCCTATTCGGGCAGCGTCTATGTCACGGCAAAGGATTTTGGCAGCCTCACCCCTTCCATTACGCTGGACGGGAAAGCCGTTTCCACCGAAAGCACGCTGGAGCGCGGGACATACTTCGTCTTCGACCACACCGGGATCGACAGCTATTTTAAAAATGCGCTGACCACCGGCGGGGACACAGAAGAGACCGGTATCATCATCGACACCTTCTCAAAATGCAGCACCCTGCCCTCCGACGGACGCCTCGCCATCCCGGTGGGCGCGCAGTACTTCACCTATGAAGCAGACGGCTCCGTCAAAATCACTCTGACACTGCGCACCGCTACCTACGGCTCCTGCTGGGAGGCTTACACAAGCGAGAACAACGACGACTTTACCGTCTCCAACTTAATGCTTGTTCTGGCTGACGGCACGCAGATCATGCCCGACACCTGCACGGGGGAAAACATCACCACCGGCGAGGACGTCGCGCTCAACGCCACCGATACGATCAAGGTCGGCGACTCTGCAAACCAATACATCAATGTGGAGACCACTTTCACCATCCCGGCGGACAAGGCGGATACTGCGGCACAAAGCTTCCTGCTTGACACCACCACGCTTTCCGACGGCACGCACACGCTGACGGCCTCCTCTGCGTCGAACAGCAAGACCGTCTCCTTTACCGTCAACAACAGCGAGCCTGTCGAAGAGGAAGAGGAGCAAATGGATCTCTCTGTCAGCCTCACGCTTGACGAAAGCGGCAGCGGCGTTGCGGCACAGGTGGAAGGCAATCAGGACGCTTCTTCCGTCACCCTCTACCGTGCCGACGTCATCGACGGCGTCACCATTTTGGAGGGCGCAGGCGACAGCACCTATTCCGCTGAAGAAAAAACGGATAAAACGGGCGTCACCACCTCTTCAAACGGACAGTACCCGTACCAAATCCTTGAAATCCCGGTCACCGGGCAGGAAGAAAGCGTGCGCGTACAGCTGACGGCGGAGAGCAGCTACGGGAAAGACGTGCAGATGTATGTGCGCAACCCGCAGGACGATACGTGGGAGCTTTTGGACGTATCAAGAGACGGCAGCGTCCTGACGGCGCTCTGCCCGGTATCCGGCTACACCGATAAACAGGGCGAGGAGCAAACCGTCCGCGTGCTGGTTCAGGCGCGCACCACGGCCTATACCCCTTACACAGCGGAAGACACCTTCCAAACCGAAAAAGGCGACAACGCAGGATGGGACGGCAAATCCACGGAGAACAACCCGTACGCCGCACCGGAAAACTACGACTTCGCCATCGCATGGTATACAGACACCCAGTACTATTCCGAACGCTACAACTGGCACTACCAGAACATGGTAGACTGGATCATTAAAAACGAGGACGCGCTTGACATCGACTATGTGGTGCACACCGGCGACATCGTAGACGAGTTTAACGAGGAGTACCAGTGGGCCTTCGCCCGCTCTCAGCAGGAGCGCTTAGAGCAGGCCGGCATCCCGAGCGGCGTTTTGGGCGGCAACCACGACGTCGGCCACGGCAACATGTACTACGACCTCTACTGGAAGTATTTCGGCGAGGACTATTACAAGGACAACCCTTGGTACGGCGGCTCTTACCAGAACAACCTCGGCCACTATGACATCGTAGAGGTCGACGGCGAAGAGCTTTTGATGATCTACATCAGCTGGGACGTCTATGAGCCGGAGACCGACTGGATCAACAGCGTGCTGGCTGCCCATCCGGACACCAAGGCCATCATCGCCACCCACTGCGGCATCAATGCGGCGGCGCAGCAGAGCTACACCAGCAACATCCTGCTTGAAAACGTCTGCCGCAACAATCCGAACGTGTTGGCAATCATCAACGGGCACTATCACGGCTCTTCCTTAAATTTCGTCGAGCTCACCAGCGACACCGGCGAAACACACACCGTCTATCAGATCTGCACGGACTACCAGTCCGCACCGGAAGGCGGCGAAGGCTATATCAAGATGCTCTATTTCGATCTTGCAAACGACAAGATCTACATCAACTCCTACTCCCCGTCCTTAAACAACGTCAACTACTACGACGAGCAGGAACTGCTTGACTATACCGGCGGCGCTTATCAAAACTACGATATCGACGTGGTGGCGCTCCCGGTGGAATTTGACCGGGAGACGGAAAAAACCCTGACAGTATCCGACATCTCTGTCGCCGGTCTCTACGGCGAAGCGCTTGCCTCCTCCAATATGACAGAGGACGGCGCGCGCATCCCGCTCGACGGCCTGTCCGCCGGCGACGCCGTATACGGCGTACTGGCAGACGCGTCGGGGAAAACGGTCGGCTATACGACAGTCGCACAGCTGGAGGCTGAGGCCGACTACAGCAAAGTGGACGAGGCCATCTCCCGCATCCCGGACGACTTAAGCGTCTACACAGACGAGTCGGTCCAAGCGCTCCAAGACGCCCTTGCGGCGGTAGTACGGGGCAAAAAGGCTTCGGAACAGGCTGCGGTAGACAAGATGGCCGCGGATATCGAAGCGGCAATCGCCGGCTTGCAGCGGAAAGACGGCGCGGATGTAGATGCGCCGGATACCGGCGATATGAACACCGTGCTCTTCCTCCTCACGCTGTCCCTTGCGGCGGGAGCCGGCGCCTTGGGTGCAGTCCGGCTGTATCAAAACAGGAAAAGCCGGCGCGCATAAAGCGCATAGAACAGGATAAAGCCCACAAGCTTTCTCCCTCTCCTTAATAAAAGGCAAAAAGTGCCGGGAACCGATTAAAAAAACGGTTCCCGGCACTTTTTTATCTTCCTTTCCGTTCGGCCGCAGACGCATCCGCGTCCCTATGAAAAAAGCGAGAGCTGCTGGGCGGGGCGTGCCCTGCGCGGCGCGCACTGCCTTTTGACGGAATCCGGCAGATCCGCTAAAAATGCGGAGGGCTCCTCCCCAAAGGTCAGGATCAGTTCCTCCTGCGCACGGGTCATCCCCACATAAAACAGCCGCCGTTCCTCGCACAAATCAACGGCGCGGCCCTTCCGCTCAAGCGGAAGCACCCCCGCTTTCACCCCTGAGACAAAGACGGCCGGGAATTCCATGCCTTTTGCCGCGTGCAGCGTCATCAGCCGCACCGCGCCCGACTCCCAACCTTTTCCTGAGGCGCGCAAGAAGTCGGCTTCCTCCCCCCAAAGCAGCGTTTCGAAAAGCGCGGGGAACGACGCGTAAAACACGGCGGCGCCGCACAGCTTGTCCAAAGCGGGGGACGCGCCGTATTCCGCCTCCCACTGCTTTACGGCCTGTTCCGGCCGCATGGAAAGGCGGGGCATCCACGCCTTCGCATGGGCAAGCCAGCGCTCTAAATGTCCGAAGCCGCGCATGCCGGCGTCAAGCGCCGCGAAATCCGGCCGCTCCATCCCGCAGCAAAGCGCCGCAGTCTTTTTGATTAAATCCTCCGGGCATTTGAAGATGAGGCGAAGCGCCGTTTCCAGCGCCGCGGTATCGCCGGGGCATTGCACGGAGCGGATATCCGCCTCCCGGCCCAGCTTTGCCGGAGAGTGCGCGTCCGAATGGGAAACCAGCGTGAGCGCATCCAGCGCGGAGACCCGCCAGTTCATCGGCGGATCGGAGGAGAGCCCGGTCTCCACCGCATGGATATACGGCGTCATATCGCCGAAGCACGCCTCGATCGAAGGAAAGTCCGAGAACGCGCCGAACATGGAAAAATGCGGCGTCCAGATATGCGCCGGGATAAATTCCGCGTCCGGGCAGACGTCAAGCGTCAGCTCCATCAGATCCCGGCTGTCCATGCCGAGAATGGGCCGTCCGTCCGAACGGATATTCCCCACCGCTTCCAGCCTTGCCGAAAGTGCGTCCGCCGCCTCAAGGCTTGGCAGCAGGATCAGGTTATGCACCTTTCTCGTCTTCCCGCCGCGCTTGTAGATCGAACTGATTTCCCCGGTTACGACAAAGCGCGGCGTCTCCCCCTTGACGCCGCAGGGAAGGCGGTACGCCTCTTTGAGCTCATACACGCCCTCCCCGGCCAAAACGAGCTGTTCTTTTAACTCCGCACGCCAGCCGGGATGGGTAAAGTCGCCTGTTCCAAGCAGGCCGATCCCCTTCCTGCGCGCCCACCAGTCAAGGTGCGGCAAATCGCAGTCCCTGCTTGTAGCGCGGGAAAAACGGGAGTGGATATGAAGATCTGCAAAATACATGGCCGCACCGCCCGCCCTTCTTAAAGAAAATAGACTGTCCTGCCCCTCAAGCGGCCGCCGTCAGTCAGGTCGGCCACTGCGGCTTTTTTTGTCTGATCTTGTCTTTTATTATAATATCTTTTCCCCGGACGCGCAACGCACCGGCTCACACGCGCAGGCGCGCGATGTGAGAAATTCCGCTTTTTCCCTAATCCGGAAGGCGCGGTTTTGCGGCCGCGAAACTTTGAAGATTCTATGTTAAAAAAATTAACTTTCTTGCTTGACAACCACATATCCATGTATTATGATTAAAATCGATCAGAATAAGTGGTGGAGTCTGTCATAAAGCATTGCACAATCGCTTTATTTATTTTGACGAGTTGCATAAATAAGTAAAATTCCACAAAGGAGTAACATTTTTCTTATGCGGCGGCAGGGGCAGGGTATCAATCTGATGCTTTGTCCCTTTTTTCAAAGCGGATGTAAGGCGGCTGTGCAGTATTTTATACCGGCTGGCGCTTATTTTGAAATTTGAGAATAGGCTGGTGGTTTTGAATGGAAAATCAACTCCCTCTGTTTTACGGCCTTTCTTTCCTAACAGCGGTGCTGGCGTTTGCGTTTGCCGCTTATCTATATCTGTGGGTGAAAAAACAACGCACGGAGAACGCCAAAATCATCGAAGTATCCGCTCTTATTAAAGAAGGCGCAAACACATTCATGCGGCGCGAATACAAGATCTTAGCGATCTTTGCCGCTGTAGTGGCCGTTTTGATCCTGCTGTTCCTCCCCTCCCCGATCTGGATGGGAAATGCAGTGGAAAACGTCGAAATGGCGATCGCGTATCTTGCCGGTACGGCCCTTTCCGCTGTTGCAGGAAAAATCGGCATCCTTGTTGCGACGCTTTCAAACTCCCGTGCGGCGGAAGGTGCGCAGAAGGGCATTAAGCCCGCTTTCCTGATCGGCTTCCGCGGCGGCGCCGTTATGGGCCTGCTGGTAGTCGGCTGCTCCCTCTTCGGCGTTGCAGCCGTCCTGATGATCGCAGGCGACTCCTCGATCCTGCTCGGCTTCTCCTTCGGCGCAAGCTCCCTTGCACTGTTTGCAAAAGCGGGCGGCGGCATCTTCACCAAAACCGCAGACGTCTCTGCGGACCTTACGGGTAAGGTTGAATTGGGCATCCCGGAGGACGACCCGCGCAACCCAGCCGTTATTGCGGACAACGTCGGCGATAACGTCGGCGACGTTGCAGGCATGGGCGCCGACCTGTTCGACTCCAACGTTGCGGCAATGGCCTCGGCGCTGGTTATCGCGCAGTCCCTCTCCGGCGGGGAATTCGCCAATGTTTCAATGGTATTCTGCTATGCGATCCTCGGGCTTTTGTCCTCTATTATCGGCATTGCGACCGCACGCATCGGCAAAAAAGGCAACCCGACCCGCGCGCTCAACTCTTCTACTTATGTCACAACCGCTGTATTCCTTGTCCTGACGGCTCTGGCCACCCTGATTTTCGACGGCTTCTCCTGGAGAATCTGGGGCGCTGCTGCAACTGGCCTTTTGGTCGGCGTCATCATCGGCATTACAACCGACTACTTCACCGACGACTCCAAGCCGATCGTACGCCGCGTGGCGCACGCTTCCGGCTCCGGCCCGGCGTTTACGGTGCTGTCCGGCGTTTCCTACGGCTTTATTTCCGCCCTTCCGGCCATGGTCGGCATCGCGGTTTCCGCGCTTGTCGCGTATAAGCTCTGTGAGCCGATGGGCAGCGGCTATGCCATCTTCGGCATTTCCATGGCGGCAGTCGGCATGCTGTCCATCGTCGGCATGATCATCTCCAACGACGCCTACGGCCCGATCGTGGACAACGCCCGCGGCTTGGCAGAGATGGGCGGCCTTGGCGAAAAGACCATCCGTGTTGCGGACGAGCTCGACAGCGCCGGCAATACGGTAAAAGCAGTAACAAAGGGCTTTTCCATTGCAGCGGCCGGCCTGACGGTCATCTCGCTGCTCGGCGCCTTTATGTCTGAGGTCAACACTGCGCTGGAGGCTGCCGGGAAGCCGCTGATCACCGGGTTTGACATCATGTCCCCGACCGTTTTCTTCGGCATCCTGATCGGTGCGGCAATCCCAGCCGTCTTCTCCGCTATGCTGATCTTGGGCGTTGACCGCAACGCACAGCGCATGGTCGCGGAAATCCACCGGCAGTTTAAGACCATCGTCGGCCTGCGGGAAGGCAAGGAAGGCGTTAAGCCGGAGTACGACAAGTGCATCGACATTGCGACCACCGGTTCCTTGCGCGAACTGATCCCGGCCGGCTTGATGAGCATCATTGCAACGCTGGTTGTCGGCTTTATCGGCGGCCCGCTCGCCATCGGCGGCTTCCTGCTCGGCAACATCGTAAGCGGCCTGCTGCTTGCGCTGTTTATGTCCAACGCAGGCGGGCTCTGGGACAACTCTAAAAAGTATGTAGAAGCCGGCAATGAGGGCGGAAAAGGCAGTGAAGCGCACAAAGCGGCCGTTATCGGCGATACGGTCGGCGATCCGTTTAAGGATACCGCCGGACCGTCCATCAATACACAGATTACGGTCGTTTCCTTGGTATCGTCCCTGCTTTCCGCTGCTTTCGTCGCCTTCTCCATCTTCGGTTAATCGTGCGGAGAACCGTTTGAAAAGCACGAAAACGAAACAACACGCTGCCCGGCCAGCCGGGTAACGCGCAAAAAGCGCGGCGCAAAGAATGCGCCGCGCTTTTTCTTGTTGCCGCTTCCAGCATGGCAAATCCTCCGCTTCTGCGGGATAAAAAAGCCTTGCCAAATAACAGGCAGAATCCAACGAGAAGAAAAAGGGTTCCGGTTTTCTCAAGAGAAGAGGCTGTCAGAAGAAATACGCGGCAGCCTGCGAATTGCTGTGAGCCAGAAACACACGCCAAGCAAGCGGCGCTTTTTTGCAATCGGACAGCCTCAAAATGCGGCGTCCCGGCCTGCGCCTAACAGCCTCTTGGACAAGGGGCCTTGATTTCTCCTTTTTCAAGACAGCCGGGAAAATGCCAAAACGGGAAAAGGGATGCGCCGGACAAAGGCGCATCCCTCTCTCGTCGTTTTATCGGACAACGCCGGAAGGCGTCAGCCGTTTTCCTCCATCGGCGCGGTAAAATACGCGCTGTACGCGTCGCCCTTCACAATCAGCGTATACTCCGCATCCTGATTATAATAGGTCGTTATCCCTACCGAAGCGATATATTCCTTCTCCTCGCCGTCCCAGTTCCCGTCCAGCGTATAAATGGTATCGGCGGGCGTGCGGCTGTAAACCCGATAGCCCCCGCTCCATACTTCGCCGCTGTCCGGGTCGGTGATCCTGTATGTGCCGCCGGACGCCTCACATTGCAGGCGCAGGGGCTTTGCACCCGCGTACAGCATTTGCTTTTCCGGCGCGCAGGCCGCAATCGACCCATCCGTTTCGCTTTGTACTATGGACAGCGTCCACGTCCGGTCCTCAATCGCAGGCGCACTGGAACAGCCGTATAAAGCGGCGGTGCACAGCAGAAAGCAAAACAAAACCGCCAAACGTATCCGTTTCATCTGATCCCCCTTTTCCTCTGCCGGACAGCCGGCCTCATGCATTGATGGGCTGGCGCATTAAGCTGACGACCGTAAACACCACAACGGCAACCGGAAGCAGGCACAGCAAAGCAGTCCACACCCATCCGGGCACCATTGCAAGCCACTCCGCCGCTGTCAAGACAATCCGCCCGATCCACGTGCTTTTGTCCCCGCTTGCAAGCACCTGCTCCAGCGGGTCGCTTAAAAAAAACGGCGCGAAGCAGATGACATATGCAATCCAAAACGCAGTCTTCCCGAAGCGGGCGAACAGGGCGCCGATGAATGCGCCTCCCAAGACGACCGCAGCGGGGATGGCCGCCCAGACGTACCACGGGACGCTTCCAAGCAGAAAGAAAGGCACGCCCGCCGCCCATCTGTCCCCGAACAAAACGGTGTCCAGCAGCATCTCAGCCAAACTGAGCAGAGCCGCAAACGCCAAGCTGCAAAGGACCGTGCATAGGGAAAACAAATACTGCGCCGCAAGATAGACGCGCCGGGTGCAACCCATTTTGACCGCCGTATCAAACCCGGCGCTGAAAAACACCGCGATCACAAAAACAACGGGCAACGTGCCGCAGGCGAAGGCGAAGACCGTGCCCAAGAAAGGGTACATCTCCTCCTGGCCGGAAAAGGCAATGGCCAAGGACAGGGCCGTTCCGGCCAGCCACCCGCCCAGTGTAACGCAGAAGATCAGCAGCATATTTTTCGGGCAGCAAAGGATCTCCGCTTTCAATGCGCGTTTAAACATCGCTATCCCCTCCTATTTTACAACGTATCTGCGCATAAAGCAAAACCATGTCAAAGCCGTAAAGCACACAGCCAGCAAAAGCACAGCAAGACAGCCCCAAAACGGCAGCGCCGTCAACATATCCACCTGAAAGCCGATCTCCTCAGACGAAGGGGCCAGCGAAATAAACACGCCGATACAGCCGCCGACCAGCGCGCAAAACAGGCCGAAAACAATCGCGCCGATTCTCCCGAAGCGGTGCGTCACACTGCCCAGCAGTTCCCCCGCCGACATCGCGAAGACCACAAAAAGCGCCGTTACCCCAAAAAGCGCGCCGTCAAAGGAAAAACGCCCCGACACAAAATAGGTGATAAGCTCCGTCGTCACTGTTCCAAGCAGGCCGAAAGCCGCAGCCGCAGCCAGCTTTACAATCTGCATTGCGGCAAAGGCGCTGCGGCGGGTATTGCACGCGCCGAGCGACAAGTTCAGGTATACCGCCGTATTCTGGTAGCAGAGCATCAGCGGCACCAAAACCGCAATCAGGATAAAAAACGGTTGGCCCGACATTTCGGAGGGGCCGCTTCCAAGCATGCCCCAGTAAAGCGACAGCGCCAAGAGGACGGCGACGGAGATCAAAAAGGATCTCGCCAGCAAATAGAGCATGTACCGGGCGTTGCGGATTGTATACGAGCCCATATCAGACCGCCTCCCCCTGCCGTTTTGTCAGATACACAAAAATCTTTTGCAGCGGGACCGGCGATACGGTCAGTTCGTTCCCATAGGCCGAAAGGTCAAGCTGCTGCCCCGGCCGCAGGCGGACGCAGACCGTCTTGCTCCTCCCAAGCGACTCTTCATGGATTTGCTGGAAGCCGGACGCCGCGCGTTCAACCGTCTCCGCAAGCCCGCTGATATACCGGCAGGAATCGATCAGCTCCTGTGTATTCTCTTTCAGCGTGATCACCCCGTCGTTTAAAATGATCGTCTCTTCCAAAAGGTTGGCCGCCTCTTCGATGATATGCGTCGACAGGATAAAAGTCCTTCCGGTCTCCTCATAGTCTTTAAGCAAAAGGTCGTAAAAACGGTCGCGCATATAGACGTCCAGCCCTGCAACCGGCTCGTCAAGGATGGTGACCGGCGCGCGGGAAGCCAGCGCCAGCGTGATGGTCACCATGCTCATCATGCCCTTGTTCATCTTGCAGACCTTTTTCTTTAGGTCGAGGCCGAACTCCTTTGTCAGCTGTTTGGCATACGCCGCATCCCACGCCGGATAATAACACGACGCCATCCGGAAATACTCCTTTACGCGCATGGTATTCTGGCCAAACAGGATCGTCGGGCTCAGCTCGCGCGAAAAGCAGATTTGGCTGGTCGCCTTCTCGTTTTCCCATACGCGCATGCCGCCGTATGTAACGCTGCCGCTGTCGCAGGTGTTCTGACCGGTCATAATGCTCAAAAGCGTGGTTTTGCCGATTCCATTGCGCCCGATTAAGCCATAGATTTTCCCCGGCTCAATCGTTAGATCCACGCCCTTTAGGACCGTGTTCTTCCCGAAGGATTTGACAACTTTTTCACAGATCAGACAATTTTGTGTGCCCGTCATTTATACTGCCCCTTTCTCTATCGGACGGCCGCTTTCCGCCTTGCGGATCATTTCGACCAGTTCCTCCTTTGTGATGCCGAGAGCCTTTGCCTCGGTAATCAGATTGACGACAAACTGTTCGTAAAACCCGGCTTTCCGCGTTTCCCTGATCTTTTCCACCGCACCCCGGCTTACAAACATGCCGATCCCCCGTTTCTTATATAAAATTCCCTGTTCAACCAAAAGGTTGACGCCTTTTGCCGCTGTTGCCGGATTGATCGAATACAGGCGCGCCAGCTCGTTTGTGGAAGGCACGCGCTCTTCCTCCAAAAAAATGCCGCGCAGGATACTGTCCTCAATCATCTGGCCGATTTGCAGATAGATGGATTTTTCGTCGTTTAACCGCAAATACCGCGCCTCCTTTTGCACATTGCTTCATCAGATAACTGGTTCATTACTTATGTAACTAACTATAGCACGAAGCATTGCTCCTGTCAACTGTTTTTTTCTGTTTTCCGCAGAAAAAAAGGCAGTAAAAAAACGCGGCTTAAAAAAGCCGCGTTTTTCTGCTTGGACGAAACGCCTTCTAAAGCCGCAAGAAAGGCCAAGCCGGCGCCTATGCCGTATGCTATGTCGTATGCTGCCCCTTTCCGGCCTCCTGCGCCGCCGCGTCCGCTTTCAGGGACAGCGACGCTTTGATTACGTCGGAAAACTGGCTTCCGCACTTTGAGAGCTCGCTTAAAACCGTATCGACGCCTTCTTCTGTCAAATACCAGTTTTCCCGCCCGATCCCTTTTGTCACGGCAGGGCAGACGAGAAAATCGGTATTGGGAAAACAAAGGCGGTAATAGGAAAGGCTGCGCCGCGCATGGAACGCCTGACAGCACAGGATCGCCCTGTTGATGCATAGCCCGGCTTCGTCGGCCGCCTGACGGGAAAACACCGCGTTTTGATAGGTATAAGTAGCGCGGTCTTCCCGCAAAATCGCCTCTTTTGGCACCCCGTTTTGCATCAGGACGCTTTGCAAAAACGCCCACTCCGTCTGAAAATGGCCGTCGTACTGCTCCGCCTTTGAAAGCGCCCCCGGGAAAAAGCCCTTTGTGATGCTGTATTTTCCCGACGGCAGGACCAACGGCGCGTAACCGGCGCGGTACAGCGCGGCGGCGCGCTCCGCAATCTCCGGGAACCCGCCGCCGGGAATCAGGATAATATCCGCCGTATCCGGCTTGTCCTCACAAAAAATAAAATCGGTAATGTCGCGGATCACCGCGTTTGCCTGCATGCCTATTCCCCCTTTGCCGCTGCGGGACAAGCGGCTTTCTCTCCGCCATACGGCGTATGCCGGAAAACGCCTTTCACAAAAAGGGATACCGTTTCCCGGCCTATTTTCCCGCTCTTACAGTATACACGGCTTTTTTCTTTTTATTTTGTCGAAACTGTGACCCATCGATAAACAATAGGCCATGCCCGCTGCTGCAAACAAAAAAGGTTCGGCATGCGATTGCATCCGAACCTTTTTGGAGCTGGTAGTCGGACTCGAACCGACGACCTGCGCATTACGAATGCGCTGCTCTACCAACTGAGCCATACCAGCAAGAATTTTAACTGCAAGAGATACTATAGCATAAAAAGCCGGCGCAGTCAAGCCCTTATTTTCTCAAAGCCCCTTTCCGCCCTCTGTATTATTAAATGCACAGAGACTCAACTGAGTCGCCTGTGCATTTTTCTTTTTATATCGACCCCAAAAGACGGAGGTGAGACCGACGGGAAAATACCGCTACCTGACCTTCGAGGACAGGAAGAAG
>CAJFJV010000009.1:66185-68172 GCA_904384225.1 uncultured Oscillospiraceae bacterium
GCTCCAGCGCGGCGCGACCGGCGAGCTGGACGCAAACCAGCGCGAGGGGTACAGCGCAGAGCTGGCCGAGAGGCGGCTCCGTGAGAGCTTCAAGCGCAGAGGCAAGAAAACGGTCGCAAAGCCAAACAGCCAAGAACCCCCGGCACAGCCGGGCCGAAGAAAGGAGTGCTCAGCATGAGAAGCAGAAAGAACAACACGACCCTGACACGAAAGGTGGACAAGTGGAACACCCGAAAGGTGTGGCTTATTAAACGCTACGCCGACGGCCACTACGCCATCAATCAAGAAGTCGGCGGTCGTGTTTTTTATTCCCGCTTCCAGCGGGCCACCAAGGCGCAGATCGCCGCGATCTTCGCCTGCTGCTGATAGCCAAGCACCCCGGCCGAGGTCGGGCCAAGACGAAAGGAGCAAAACACCATGATGATCGAAGAATTTGAGCAGCGCACCGGCTACTTCCCCTCCTCTGCCGAATACAAGGCCATCGAGGCCGCCTACATGGAGTTCGATGGAGACAAGGACGAGTTCTGCAAGGCGTACAAGAAAAACGCCAACGGCATCGCCGAGCGCATCCGGCGGGAAGTCAATGCAGCAGCCTTCAAGGAAAGCCGCCAGCACACCGCAGACCTGACTCGCCGCGACATCGAGATCGGGCGACTGAAGAAGCAGCTCGAGCGAGAGCAGGAGTGGAAGCCATACGAGGACGCTGACGCCGTCAGCCAAGCGGACTACGACGAGCTCGCCACCTCGGGCGGCACGGACAAGATGACCGACGACGAGGCCAAGGCCCTCCTCTACAACTGGTACGGCTTCGCAAAGGAGATGGTCGTGATCCTGCGCACCGCTCCCATCTACGAGATCAACCGGCACCGCCAACTCAGGGAAGTCGGAGCAGTTGATCGTGCCCCCCTCTACAATGCCACCGACTGGAATTACATCCGCTTTACCTGCGGCCGCATGAGCTACGAGCTCTACAACGACACCCTGCGGCCGTGCGCGAGCTGAGGAGGTGAGAAAAGTGAAGCAAGGCATCACCATCACCCGAGAATATGACCACCACGACCGGCCGGTCGTCAGGATCACCAAGAGACGCGGGAAGCTGACCCTCGAGGAGGTCAGCGACCTGCTCCGCACCGAGGGATGGGGCGAGTGGAACGGCTACTACGCCATCGTCCTCAACTGTTCAGAGGGAACGCTCGGCGGCAACGGCCTCTACGGCTACGAGGAGCCGAAGGGCGACGCCCTCGACCTCTACCCGCTCGAAAACTTCGGTGACTGCCCCGTCTGCGGGCAAATGACCCCGCCTTTTCAATACTGCCCCAACTGTGGAGCGAGCTGGAAGGAGATGGACGACACCGTCGAGAAGCGTCTCACCGCTATGCGGGAGGAGACGGAGCGGGAGATCCGCAAGCCGTCGCTCACGCCGGAGGCCCGTGTAGCGTGGTACTGGTCGTACATCGGCGCCGTGGATATGGCCCATCAGCTCGAGTTCATAACCGACGCCCGCCGGCTCGAGCTGTATGACGAGGTCAAGCGCCTCAAGCCTGTGAGGAAGGAGGCCGACCATGACTGACGGCTTCAAGTTCGACACCTCTCTGCTCTGCCGGGCCTCCTTCCCGGCCGAGCTGGAGGACGACGGCGGCCGCTGCATCGTGGAGGTGACGGTCTACCGGCTGAACGCCGTGGCCGTCCACACCTTCCTGCTGGACGGGCCCGAGCCGCTGCTGCGGCACCTCGGGCTCTCCGAGGCCGACACCTACATCACCAAGCACGACATCGACGACCTCGTCACGGTCGTCCGCATTATCAGAGAGGAGGCGCCAGCATGGCAGCATTGAAAGAAGTCGCCCGGGAGTACGCCAGCGAGATCCGCGACGGGATCGGCTGGGTAATCGTCTACCGCACCGGCCGCTCGTGGCACGCCCTGACCGTCTGGAGCGACCTCGGCAACAACGAGTGGGAGACCGACGACATCAACGACGCTCTCGAG
>CAJFJV010000010.1 GCA_904384225.1 uncultured Oscillospiraceae bacterium
GTATATTCTAACAAATTACGACTTGCCGCGTTAGAGGCACTTTGTTTCATTCTCTTTGGTGCCTTGCAGCGCAGCGGAAAGGAATGGTCATATATATGATAAAGGAAATGGGGATTCTATTATTATAAGCCTTGAGCTGTTCCGAATTTTTATAGATACTGAGGCTAAAAAAGCTGATATTTGGATAAGGAATATTTATCAGAAGAATGTCGAAAGCTATTGCTTTCCGTCTTGACAGGTATATGGTTTCATGTTACCATATACCCGTACAAATCACAGAGTAGAGCTGTGTGCGTTAAGTGCCGCCTGAACGGGGAGTTGTCAGACGGACGAAAAGCGGACATCCGCTTGCGGTGCATGGCTCGCATCCCACTGTTGCATATCAGAGGTTCGCCTTCTCTTGTGCAAGAGTAGTAGTATTTTTGATTGCCGCGCACAGAGGAGGTTTTTTTATGTGGCAAAATAAAGACACATCCGTTTATTCCTCGCCGTTTTGCGTCGGATATTGGAAATCCGCCGCAGCGGAATTGCACAGTTTGCGCTCCCTTACGGTAGCGGCTGTTTTTTTAGCGCTTTCGGTTGCACTCGGCATGATCCGTATACCGGTGGGGGATAACCTGCATATTTTTCTTACCTTTTTTGTGAAAATGACGGGCGGAGCTATTTATGGACCCATTATTGCATTGCTGTCCGGCTTCTTAAGCGATTTGCTGGGATATGTGATTACACCGGCAGGCCCTTATTTTTTCGGATACACGCTGTCAACGATGGCGGGCGCCTTTTTGTATGCACTGTTTTTATACCGCGCACGAATCAGTGCGGTGCGCATTTTTTCTGCAAAGCTTTTTGTGAACGTTTTGGTCAATATTCTGATGGGTTCCTGCTGGAGTGCTGTCATGTATGGGAAAGGCTACCTCTATTACCTTGCCAAAAGTATTGTGAAAAACATTGCGCTATGGCCATTGGAATCCATCCTGTTTGTGTTGTTTATTGGGATGATCCTGCCATTTTTGACGAAGCGGCGCTATCTGTTCGGGAATCCTGATGGGAAACTTTATAAGGGAAAATACCTTTTTCAAGAGGCGGGCGCTGCGCATTACGTAAAGTTTACGGCGAAACTGCTGACGGGAATCGGGCTTCTCGTATTTACTGTGCTTGCTGTCACACGTTTTTATGAAGCGCCGTCTATCTCCGCTGGGCTCTATGCTGCACTGCCGTTTGCTATAGCTGCTATTTTGACACCTTTTATCATGAATGTGCTGTATACTTTTGGGACGGCAGCAGAGGATATCCGAGCCGTCCGGACACAAATGGAAGAAAAAAGTGAGACGCAGGAGAAATAAAGGAAACGCTTTGCCGCTTTTGCGTTGAAGGAGATGTGGTTTTTCCATATATTCTCTGGGAAATTTCGGGGTTGTCTTTGCGGTATCTTTTACTTTACATAGAGCGAAAGCTGCGTTATAATACTAAATAAGTTTTCTTAACTTAAGGCGAAGATCCGGAAGTGCAGAAAGCAAATATATAAAGAATAGGGGATATGAGGTTGTTTAATGCACATTCTCTCAAACATACGCTCATAGGAGACCGGGCGTTTTACAAACATGTTGTCGCTGTTTTGGTACCGATTATTATTCAAAATACGGTAACCAATGTTGTCAGTTTATTGGACAACGTTATGGTAGGAGCCGTCGGAACCATTCAAATGTCGGCGGTAGCCATCGTCAATCAGCTTCTGCTGATATTTAATCTTTGCATTTTCGGCGGGCTGGCCGGCGCGGGTATTTTTTTGGTTCAATATGCGGGTGCGGACGACGAGGAGGGTATCCGTTACTGCTTCCGGATGAAATGGTACATAGCGGTTGCCATGTTGGTAATTGCATTCGCTGTATTTTTGGCATTTCCACAGCAAATGATTTCGATGTATCTTGCTGAGGGAACAGCGGCGGCCGATGCCGCCGCCACGCTGCAACATGGATTGGATTATTTCCGCATTATGCTTATTGGGTTGATCCCGTTTGCCGTCTCTCAAATCTACGGCAGTACGCTGCGAGAATTGGGAGAAACAAAGCTTCCGATGGCGGCAAGCGTTTTGGCAATTGTCGTAAACCTTGTTTTCAATTATATCTTTATCTTCGGCAATGAAGGGCTTTCCATTTTGCCGTTTGCACCGATGGGTGTGGCGGGTGCTGCGATTGCTACGGTTATCGCGCGCTTTGCGGAAGCGGCGCTGCTTGTGGTCATTGTCCATGTGAAAAAAGAGCGTTTTTCTTTTATCCGGCATGCATATCAAAGCCTGCGGATTCCGGTGTCCCTTTGCCGTGATATCATCAAGAAAGACGCGCCGCTCTTGATCAATGAATTCCTGTGGTCGTTAGGCACAGCCATGATGATGCAGTGCTATTCGGTCAGAGGGCTGGATGTAGTCGCAGCATTTAATATCTCTTCTACGGTACAGAACCTGTTCAACGTCGTATTCCTTTCAATTGGAAACGCCATTGCCATCATTATTGGACAGTATCTTGGTGCAAATGAAGTACAGAAAGCCAAAACAGCAATTTGGCGTCTGATTGCATTGTCCGTCGCAACTTGTGCGGTGATGGGGACAGTAATGGCGTTGGTGGCGTCGTTCGTGCCCTATATCTATAATACAAGCGGGGAAGTACGGGGGATGGCGACGGAATTTCTGTATGTAGTTTCCGTAATGATGCCGTTTTTTGCTTTTACTCATGCCTGCTATTTTACGCTGCGTTCCGGCGGAAAGACGCTGATAACTATGTTTTTTGACTGTGGCTTTACGTGGTGTGTGTCGTTCCCGTTGGCCTTCTGCCTTGCCAATTTTACCGCAATGCCGATTATCCCGTTGTACCTCAGTGTACAGCTTTTGGAAGTAATCAAATGTGTCATTGGCTTCATTTTGTTAAAAAAGGGGATTTGGGCGCAAAACATCATCCAAAAGGAAGAACAGCTGGCAGAACAGCCGGCAGTATAAAAAGACGGTGCACCTTTGGTGCACCGTCTTTTTATTACAGTAGAAAAGTCTAATTTGCCATCTCTTTAAAATGGGACCGAGGTAAAAGGCAGCGGCTGTCCTCATTCTTGGGCGGCATAGTGGTTTTCCTTATCTGTTTTTGTTGACAAATTGAAGATTTCCTGCTCTTCTTTCTGCACATCCGGTCAGCAGTGTGATCCGCAGCCCTTATTTTCCTTTAGCTGCTACAGATAGCGATGCCAATTCCCGGATATCTGCCTGTGTTGTATTACAGCCTTAAAGAACCGCCTGCATCGGTAGAAAACGTTTAAGGGATAGCTATAGCACGGAAGATAGATAGAAATGCAGGAATAAGTGTGCAAATCTATGGCTGGGCCTACGAAGCATTGCCGTTATCGCCGGTTGTAGTAGGCGGATATGCTGCATAAATGATATGCGGCATATGCTTTCCATAATAGAATTTATCAAAAACCCCTTCCGCTTTCATGCCGAGCCGTTCGGCGACACGGCGCGAAGCAGCATTTTCCGGACGGATATCGGCAATCACGCGATGGGCATGCAATTTAGAAAAGGCATAAGAAAGGCATGCCTTTGCACCTTCTAAAGCATAACCCTTTCCCCAAAAAGTATCGTCTAATATGTAGCCGATGCCGATACAGGTCTCGCCTTCGATTTCTTCACGCAAAAGACCGATTACACCAATGAAGCTGCTGCTGCTTTTTTCGACTGCTGCAAAATAGGCGTAGCCGTCTGTTTGATAGCGTTTGCACATATTACGGAGAAAATCGGTTGACTCTGTTTCAGAAAATCCGTGTTCCCAAGCATACATCACTTTTTCTTTCGATAAAACGGCATGTAAAGAAGAAAAGTCTTCATTGGCAAGCGGCCGCAGGATCAGCCGGCTGGTTTCAAGAAACGGACTGTTCATTTACTGCTCCCTTTCAGTTTTTCAAGCGTCTTTAGATCCTCGACATTGGCATAGGAAACGCCGGAGAGGGTTTTGCGGACAAGACCGGTGAGCACCTTGTTTGGTCCGCATTCGATAAAACGGGAGGCCCCCGCTGCTTGTATTGCCTTTAACTCTTTTACAAACTGGACCGGGGAAACCAGATGCTTGGCGAGATATGCCGGCATATCGGAAAAGTCCGTCATTTTTTCGCCGGTCAAATTGGAGTAGAAATCAATTGTCGGAACAGCAAATGGAATGCCGGCAATTGCAGTTTTCAAATCGTCAGCTGCCGGCTGCATCAATTTGGAGTGAAAGGCCGCGCTGACGGCGAGTTTAGCTGTGCGCTTCCCCATTTCAGCAAAAACGGCGACGGCGCGATCGACGGCGCCGGCTTCTCCTGCAATTACAGTTTGAACAGGTGAGTTAAAGTTTACTGGAATGACAAAACCGTCCGTCTTTTCGCAGACGGCAGCCACCTCATCTGCCGAAAGTCCTAAAACGGCGTACATTGCGCCGTCTTGGTGTCTTGCACACTCGCCCATGGCGCGGGCGCGTTCGCGGATGACGCGGAAGGCATCCTCCAGCGACAGCATCCCGGCGGCCGTCATCGCCGCATATTCTCCGAGAGAATGGCCGGCCACCATGTCCGGCAAAATACCAAGCGATTTAACCGCCTCATAGGCGGCGAGCGAAGTGGCCATGATTGCAGGTTGGGAAACCTCCGTTTGTGCAAGCTCCTGAGCAGAATATTCGGCGCATGCTTTCAGCAAATCGAAGCCTAAAATATCGCTGCCCGTTTCGAAGATCCGTCTGGCCTCAGGAAAATGTCCGGCAAGTTCTGTGCCCATTTGCGGGTATTGCGAGCCTTGTCCTGCAAAAAGAAAACACGTTTTTTCCATAAAATACACATCCTTTTTTCTTAAATCCGTGCATCATCGACACAAATAGCATGATGTGTCAATGTTTCTCCTGATTTTACGTTGACAAAGCACAGGAAAACCTATAAAATTATAAAGATGACAATCTGTCATCGGTTCGTATCCTGTGCTGTCCGCCTTTTTCAGTATAGCATAGGGAACCGCGTGAATGCAACCGCGGCAGCTGTATCATCGAAACGGGAAAGAGGGTTCGGATATGGGAATCAGGATAATCGGGACGGGCTATTATGTACCGCCTTTTATTGCTACAAATGAAGATTTTACTAAAATTGTAGATACAAGCGACGAGTGGATTGTCACCCGTACGGGCATTAAGCAGCGTCATATTGTAACGGATGATACGTTTGTCTGGCAGATGGGGGCAAAGGCTGCTGAAATGGCATTGGCAGACGCAGGGCTTTCGGCGGACGATATCGATTTGGTAATCGGCACAACTTGTACGCCGGACTATTTGACGCCGTCTTTGGCCTGCCTTGTTGCGAACGGTATCGGTGCAAAGAAACCCGCCTGTGTAGAGCTTAATTCTGCCTGTGCGGGATTTGTTTACGCATTGGATATGGCAAAGCGGTATCTCTCCGATCCGGAATATCAAAATGTTTTGATCGTCTCAAGTGAGATGCTTTCTAAAATGACGGATTACAGCGACCGCTCTACCTGCGTACTGTTCGGCGATGGTGCGGGTGCAGCGGTTTTGACTAAATCGGACGCGCCATTTTTCAGTGAACTTGGCTCCGATCCAACGGGCGGGCATTCACTATTTGCACGTGGTGTAGCCCCTGGGATGAACCCCTTCCGAAATGCGCCGTTTGATCCTATGGCGGACGGTTTTGCAGAAACTGCGCCGCATAAGCTGCATCAGGACGGTAGGGAAGTTTACAAGTTCGCAACGCGCGCTATGCCAGGCGCGGTAGAGGCAGCCTGCCGGAAGGCCGGAATTGCGCCGCAGGAGCTAGACTGGATTTTTTCGCATCAGGCAAACCGCCGCATATTGGAGACGGCTGCAAAGAACTTGAAGGTCTCGCTTGATCGCTTTTATATAAATATAGAAGAATATGGGAATATGTCGAGCGCATGTATTCCGGTCTGCTTGGCACAGGCACAGCGTGCAGGGAGACTGGAGCGCGGACAAAAGCTTTGTGCGGTCGGATTTGGCGGCGGCCTTGTATATGCGGCCGCTGTCTTTGAATGGTGATGTGCAAAAAGGTCGGCCAAAAATGATTTGCAGCAGAAATAGAAAAGGTAAACCGGCGGGCCGCAGCCTTAAAGCGGCGTTTCAGGCAACGGCTTTTGTTGCGTAAGGCAAGAACAGAAGCCGGCTTGCATTTATTATATGCTGGTATACAGCGAGGAATGGAGATTGTTATGAGTAAAACAGCATTGATTACTGGTGCGTCGCAGGGAATCGGCGCATGTATTGCAAAGCGTTTGGCGAAGGACGGTTTTAACATTGCGGTTAACTGCCGTTCAGAAGCAGAGGTGCAAAACGGCGGCCTTGCTGTCAAAGAAGCTTGCGAGGCGTTCGGCGTAGAAGCAGAGTGCTTTATTGCAAGCGTATCCGATTTTTCAGCCTGCGAGGAAATGGTTAAAGCTGTAAAAGCACGTTTCGGCACAATCGATGTGCTTGTAAACAACGCAGGCATTACAAAGGATGGATTGATCGCGCGTATGAGCGAGGAACAGTTTGACATGGTTGCAAGCGTCAATTATAAGGGCGTTTTTAACATGATCCGCCATGTAACGCCGGTTATGATGAAGCAGAGAAGCGGACGTATCGTCAACGTGTCCTCCGTTGCGGGGCTTTACGGAAATCCTGGGCAGATGAACTACAGCGCGTCGAAAGCAGGCGTCGTAGGAATGACACTGACAGCAGCAAAAGAGCTGGGACCGCGTAATATCACGGTGAATGCAGTTGCACCGGGATTCATCGAAACGCCAATGACCGATGTGCTTGGCGAAGAGTACAAGGAACAGATTAAATCTCAGATCCCGCTGCGCCGTTTCGGTCGTCCGGAAGAGATTGCGGGGGCGGTATCCTTCCTTGTATCTGAAGATGCATCGTTCATCACGGCGCAGGTTATTGTGATTGACGGCGGGATGGCCATGTAAAAACACGGGGAATGGAGGAGACGTATGAGAAGAGTAGTCATTACCGGAATGGGTGCGGTTTCCGCATCGGGCTTAAACGTCGGCGAATTCTGGGACAATATGAAAAATGGACGCTGTGGTATTTCGCCGATAGAGGGCTTTGATGTCACAGACTGTGAGGTCAAAGTGGCGGCAGAGGCGAAAAACTACGATCCGCTTCAATATTTTGATAAGCGCGAATTAAGACGTACGGATCGCTTTACCCAGTTTGCGCTGGTTGCAGCGGATGAAGCCATGAAGGACTGCGGGACGGATTTTTCTGATTTGGATCCGTACCGTGTCGGCGTCATTGTCGGGAGTGGGATCGGCGGATTTCATTCTATCGAAACAGAGTACAGGAAATTTATGGAGAAAGGCGGGAGCCGGGTTTCCGTTTTCTTTGTACCGATGATGATTATTAATATGGCGGCTGGCAGCATTTCGATGAAATATCATTTTAAAGGGACGAATTATGCGCCGGTCAGCGCCTGCTCCACGTCAGCCCATGCAATCGGCGAGGCGTTTCACGCGATTAAAAATGGGTATATTGACGCCTGCGTGACCGGCGGAAGTGAAGCGGCTGTCATTGAATTTGCTATCGCAGGCTTTAACAATATGAAAGCGCTTTCCCATTCGGCAGATCCACAGCATGCGTCGATTCCGTTTGACAAAAACCGCGATGGTTTTGTTATGGGAGAAGGCGGTGCTATTCTTGTACTGGAAGAGTATGAACATGCAAAAGCACGTGGTGCAAATATTTATGCGGAAATTACCGGATATGGCGCTACGGGAGATGCCTATCATATGACAAGCCCGGATCCTGAAGGAGAAGGAGCTGCACGCGCCATGCAGATAGCCTGCGAAGAGGCAGGAATCCGTCCGGAAGAAGTGGATTATATCAATGCGCATGGCACATCAACCGGGTTAAATGACAAATACGAGACAAAAGCGATTAAAAAGGCATTTGGCGAACATGCTTATAAATTGGCGGTCAGTTCAACAAAGTCTATGACAGGGCATCTTTTGGGTGCAGCCGGCGCGATAGAAGCAATTGCCTGCGCCAAAGCGCTGCAAGAGGGCATCCTGCCGCCGACAGCGGGTTATACTACGCCGGATGAAGAATGCGACCTTGATTATGTCACAGAGGGCGCAAGGAAAACGGATGCGAAGTATGCGCTATCCAATTCGCTTGGCTTCGGCGGGCACAATGCAAGCCTGCTGTTTAAAAAATACGAAGGATAAAGGAGAATACCATGGCGGAACTTAAATTGAGCGTTTCGGAAATGAAAGAGCTTTTGGACAAGATGTCTGCACTTGGCCTCCAAAAAATTACGGTTGCACAGGGGGATTTTACGTTTAAGGCGGAGGCGCCGCAGCCTGCGCAGACGCTGTGTTATGCAACTGATGCGCCGGTTCAAGCTGTAACGGCGCAGGAGGCGCATCCCGTTGCGGGAAAACCGGAAAAGCCCGAGGGCAATGTGATGAAATCCCCGATTGTGGGTACGTTCTATTCCCGTCCCGCACCGGATAAGGAGCCGTTTGTTTCGGTTGGCTCCAAAGTGAAAAAGGGCGACGTTTTGTTCATTATCGAATCTATGAAGCTGATGAACGAGATAACCAGCGAGTTTGACGGTGAAGTGGCGGAGATCCTGACGGAAGATGGACAGGGTGTTGAATACGGCCAACCGGTTATGGTTATCCGCTGAAGATAGAAAGGGGGAGCCGGCATATGCCGCTTTTAACGCAAGAACAGATCAAAGAGATTATTCCGCACCGGGATCCGTTTCTGCTTATTGACGAGGTTTTGGAGATGGAACCGGGCGTGCGCGTGGTTGCGCAGAAATATTTAAAACCGGACGAATTTTGGTTTAAAGGGCATTTCCCGCAGGAACCGGTTCAGCCGGGTGTTCTTACGATTGAGATGCTGGCGCAGGCTGGTGCGGTTTGCGCGCTTTCTTTGCCGGAGAATAAAGGGAAGATTGCTTATTTTGCCGGAATTGATAAGGCGAAGTTCCGGCAGAAAATTGTGCCGGGAGATACCATTCGTTTAGAAGTGGAAATTATTAAGACACGCGGCCCGATTGGCGTCGGCAAAGCGGTTGCGCTTGTAAACGGAAAACGTGCCGTCACTTGTGAAATTACGTTCGCGATCGGCGCTTAAAGGAGAACGTGTTTTATTATGTTCAATAAAGTATTGATTGCAAACCGCGGCGAAATAGCTGTACGTATCATCCGGGCTTGCCGAGAACTGGGCGTACGGACCGTTGCGGTCTTTTCCGAAGCGGATCGCGGTGCACTGCATGCACAGATTGCGGATGAAGCGGTGTGCATTGGTCCTGCTGCAACCAAAGACAGCTATCTAAACGTGCAGGCAATTTTAGCCGCATGCGAACTTACCGGCGCAAACGCTGTGCATCCTGGATTTGGTTTCCTTTCTGAGAATGCTGCATTTGCGCGCAACTGTGAAAAGTGCGGCGTAACTTTTATCGGCCCGGATGCAGAATCTATGGAGATGATGGGAGACAAGGCCACAGCTAAGCAAACGATGCGAAACGCCGGCGTGCCGGTTGTCCCTGGATCGGACGGCGTGGTCAAAACACCAGAGGAAGCCAAAAGGGTTGCAAAAGAAATCGGATATCCTGTTATGATTAAGGCTTCAGCCGGCGGCGGCGGCAGAGGGATTCGGCTTGTGCATACGGAAGAGGAACTGGAAGCAGCGATGGTTTCCGCGCAGCAGGAGGCGCTCTCTTTTTTCGCTAATGATGAGGTTTACATTGAGAAGTTTATTGTCAATCCGCGGCATGTTGAAATTCAGATTTTAGCAGATTCCTATGGGAATGTCGTGCATCTTGGAGAAAGAGACTGTTCTATGCAGCGCCGTAACCAGAAAGTTCTGGAGGAGTCGCCTTGTCCTGTACTTCCGGATGGCATTCGCCGGAAAATGGGGGAAGCCGCCGTTGCAGCTGCGAAAGCATGCGGCTATAAAAATGCCGGGACAATAGAATTTTTGCTGGCAGAAGACGGTCAGTTTTACTTTATGGAGATGAATACCCGGATTCAGGTGGAACATCCGGTGACAGAACTTGTGACCGGCATCGATCTTGTGCGTCAGCAGATTCTGATTGCTGCGGGTGAACGGCTGCCATTTAAACAAGAAGAGATCCGGCTTGTGGGGCATGCGATTGAATGCCGCATCAACGCGGAAGATCCTGCCCATCACTTCCGTCCGTCTCCCGGAAAGATTACGGCGCTGCATATGCCCGGCGGACCGGGGATCCGGATTGACAGCGCTGTTTATCAGGGATTTACAATATCCCCGTATTACGACAGCATGATTGCAAAGCTGATAGCTTATGCGCCCACGCGCGATGAGGCCATCCGTAAAATGAAATGGGCACTGGCAGAGTTTTTAGTAGAGGGCGTGGATACCAATATCGATTTTCAACTTGCACTTCTGCGCGATAAGAATTTTGAAACTGGACAGTACGATATTGGCTATCTTGGAAGAAAGCTTGCGCAAGAGCAAGATAAACAATCATAACTTAAACCGGCCGTATGTGCCGGAAGGAGGCGAAGGATTTGCTTGAAGATTTGTTTAAGGTCGTAAAATTCCGTGCGGAAAACGATACCCATTCAGACAAAAAGAGCAAAGTCAGCATTCCACGCGATCTCTTGTTCAAGTGCCCGCGTTGCAGCAATACGATGTTTATGGACGATTTTGTCGGGGCATCAAAGGTCTGTGCAAGCTGCGGATATCACGCGCGCCTTACTGCACAGGAGCGGTTGGATCTTACCATTGACAAGGATACATTTGAGGAATACGATGCGAACATGACAAGCAAAAACCCGATCCAGTTTGACGGGTATGAAAAGAAAATTGCAGATCTGCAAGCGAAGACAGGTTTGCGTGATGCAGTGATTACGGGTGAATGCCGGATTCGAAACAAACATTGTGTCATTGCCGTAATGGATTCTCATTTTATGATGGCGTCAATGGGAAGCGTCGTTGGGGAAAAGTTGACGCGTGCTTTTGAACGTGCGACGGAAAAAAATCTGCCGGTTGTGGTATTTGCGGCTTCAGGCGGAGCTAGGATGCAAGAGGGGATCGTCTCTTTGATGCAAATGGCGAAAACGTCGGCTGCCGTTGCCCGTCACAGCGACAAAGGGCTTTTATATATTACGGTTTTGACCGATCCTACAACCGGCGGTGTGACTGCCTCGTTTGCATCTTTGGGCGACATTATTATAGCAGAACCAAAGGTTTTGATCGGTTTTGCCGGCCGGCGTGTTATAGAGGATACCATCCGTCAGCGTCTGCCGGATGATTTCCAGTCTGCCGAATTTCTGTTGGAGCATGGGTTTGTAGATATGATTGTGCCGCGCAAAAACTTGAGACGGACCATATCGCGGCTAATCCGCCTGCATACAAAGGAGGCGAGCAGATGAGCAATCTGACGGCGTCTGAACGCATTGATATTGTGCATCATAAGGGACGGCCTACCATTCGAGATTATATTCCGCTTTTATTCGATGAGTTTTGCGAACTGCATGGTGACCGGTTGTTTGGCGATGATCAGGCGATGCTGGGCGGTATCGCCAATTTCCGGGGGATCCCCATTACAGTAATTGCTGAGGTAAAGGGGAGGAACTTAGAGGAAAACAAGCGGTCAAATTTTGCCATGCCACATCCTGAGGGATACCGCAAAGCGCTGCGCCTTGCCAAACAGGCAGAAAAATTCCATAGGCCGGTCGTCTTCTTTATTGATACGCCCGGTGCCTTTTGCGGCATTGGTGCGGAAGAACGCGGCCAGGGCGAAGCGATTGCACGCAATTTGCTGGAATTATCCCGCCTCAAGACCCCTATTATTTCGATTGTACTGGGAGAAGGAGGCTCCGGAGGTGCGCTGGCACTGGGTGTATGTGATGAGCTTGCTATGCTGGAAAATGCAGTTTATTCTGTGATCTCTCCACGGGGGTTTGCTAGTATCCTTTGGAAAGATGCATCCCGCGAACGGGAAGCGGCTGATCGTCTGCATATTACGGCAGAGGATCTTTTAAAACTACAGGTATGTGATGCGATTATTGAAGAACCGACTGGAGGCGCACACAACAACCCGCAGCAGACAGCTGAAAATATTTCACATTATCTTTTCGGTGCTTTACAGAAAATCATGCGAAAAGAGGTTGCATTCTTGCTCGACAGCAGATATAATAAATTTAGAAAAATCGGGGAATTTGATGAAGGCCTCGAATAATCTGTGCCATTATTGAGCAAAAATTTTTTGTTATTATATCCATGGCGCAGCCGGGATATGATATAGATCACATTACCGATAAAGGAGGTTGCAGTTGTGGTTTTTGATAAGATCAAAGCGATTCTGGTAGACCAGCTTGATGTAGATGAGAACAAAGTCACGATGGAAGCTTCGATTACTGACGATCTGGGCGCAGATTCTCTGGACATCGCCGATATTGTCATGTCTATTGAGGAAGAGTTTAATGTTGAAGTTCCGGATGATCAACTCCAGAACATCAAAGTGGTTGGCGATATCGTAAAATACATTGAAGAAAACGCCTAAAAGACAAAAGAAAAACGCCTCTTGTTTTATTGGATGAGAGGCGTTTTTTTATTTTACATAAAAATCAGAGCACAATCGGTTCAATCTGTACGCCGTTTGAGGCGGCCAATAGTGTTTCAGGGATGCGGGTGAAATCCGCAACAATAGAAGTTGGCTTTTTTTGCCAATCATCCTGACGCAGCGGGACAAAATAATAATGCCGCATATTCAAAAGCGTGCCGATGTTTTTAGCGCTGCCGCTCAGCGCATCGTTGGTTGAAACGGCAATTATGACAGGACGCTGCCGCCGCAAATGGGATTTTACCGCCATTGTAACGGGCGTATCTGTGACAGAAAGAGCCAATTTTGCCAGTGTATTTCCCGTGCAGGGGGAGACCAGCATCAAATCCGTCATTGCCATAGGGCCAATTGGTTCAGCTTCCTGGATGGTTTGGATTACTGGACGATGGCAAATCTCCTCTGCTTCCGATAGGAAATCTGCCGCCTTTCCAAAACGGGTGTCTAAAGCGGCGGCGTGAAAAGAAAAAATGGGGATAATGTCATATTCGCCGCTGAGTTCCCGCATCAAGTCGAGATTCCGGCGGAAAGTACAGAATGAACCGGTCAAAGCAAATCCAAGCTTACTCCGCGCCATATGCCCTCCTCCTTTCAGTGTCAATATTTTCAATGGTATCAGCAATGATTTGAGCAGCGGTATACGGCGCGGTCTTTCCTGGAAGCGAAAGCGCCCATATGGTTTTGAGGCCGAGCCGTCGGGCACAGAGCTGGTCGATCCCGCCCGGCTTTGAGGCCAAATCGATTATCAGGCAGTCGCGCCGTACGCGTGCGAGAAGCGATTCGCTCAGCACTTCAGCAGGCGCTGTATTGAAAATCAAGGGGAAATGTGGAAGCGTGGATTCCAGCGCTTCTATTGGGCAGGCTTTGCTTCCTTCCGACTGCGCCCATGCACGGGCTTCTAGTGACCTTGCGGCGACAGTTACAATGGCGCCAAGCGCATTGAGTTTTTTTGCGAGAAGGCGACCAATCCGTCCATAGCCGATAACAAGCACAGGCGTGCGGTCAATCGTATAAGGAAGCTCTTCCATTGCAAGGCACACTGCCCCCTCAGCGGTTACTGCGGCGTTCTGGACAGCAAGTTCTTCTCTTTTCAGATAATCGGCTGCGGTCAGGCCATACTCGTTGAGCATGTGAAGCAAGTCCGCATCCATTCGCCCGCCCAAAACAACAGTATGTTCTCCCGCACAGGCAAGCACCGTCTTAACCGGGATGCGTTCTGAAGAAAACGGCGTGTTTAAAATCTGGTTTTCTGATACTGCGGGAACAGGAAGGATGATGTAATCAGGCGCGGGAAGTGAGGATATCTGAGATGGGGGAAGTTCTCCGGAAAAAGCAGGAGAACATTTTTCAAGCCCTGTAGTGTACACTGTACAGGTTTGTGCAAGAATTTGCGCAAGATAATACTGTCGCAGGTCACCACCTGCGATCAGGATCAATCGTTGTGTTGGCACGTAAAACAGCTCCTTTGCTGAGTCCTTGTTTTCTGAAAGGGTCTGTTCTATCTTATGAAAGGTGGATGCTGTAGGTTACGAAGATAGGAGGGGAACCGGTAAATAAAAAAGCTTTACAAATCAAAGAAAAGCCGATATAATGCATTTATATCCCCGATGTACTGCAAAGAAAATGGCGGTGCTTCGGGGATGCAGGCTTAAAAGGAAATAAAAGCTGCAAGGCGTCGGTATTGGGATTGTATGCCAAATTGCGTTTTGACAAGGAGAGGGGTTTTCTGTGTGAGTAAAGGTATTTTGACAAAACCGTTTCGGGCGGCGGGCCGGTTTTTCGATCAAAATTATGGAAGCTCCATGTTTACAAGCAGGGAGTTTTTCGGTATTTTAGGGCCGGTCATTATCGATCAGTTCTTCATGTATTTGATCAGTATGCTGACCACCGCAATGATTAGCGCTTCAAGCCAGGACTCTGTCTCTGCAGTCAGTCTGGTAAACCCGATCATTTATCTGGCGATGGCTTTGTTTACCTCGGTAGCTTCTGGCGGTACTGTTGTGGTTGCCCAGTACAAAGGGAAAGGGGATCCTGTCAGGGTGAGGCAGGCGGCTGGCCAAGCAGTGCTTTCTACGCTGTTTGTCGCCATTGCGGTGGCGGTTTTGATGATCGTGTTTGCCTCGCCGATTGTCTGGGGGCTGTTTGGCACAGCCGGTGATGCGGTTTGCAATAAAGCAGTGGAATATTTAATCGGTATGAGCATTTCGTTTATTCCTTTTTCCTTTTATTCTTCCTCTTTTGCTGCAATGCGCGGGATTGGAGATTCCAAAGCCTGCCTCCGTTTAACGGTAATCATTAATGTCATCCATTTAATATTGAGTATGATCTTTTTAAATATTCTCCATCTTGATATTTTCGGCACCATACTTTCTTACATATTGGCGCGGATTATCGGCGGCGGTACAGGGCTTTATTCTCTGATGAGCAAGCGTGGCCAGCTCGGTGTTTTTTTCAGTGATATTTTCCGTTTTGAAGGGCGGCTGCTGAAATCCATTTTCCGTATGGGTGTGCCGTTTGCCGTAGAACAGTGTTTTTACAATGGCGGTACCATTATTGTGCAGGCGTATATGGTGCAGCTTGGGAATATTGCGGTAGCGGCCAATGCGATTGCCAACTCCGCATTTAGTTTGATTTATGCAGCCGGATTTGCAGTCAGCACGGTGACGCTTACGGTTACAGGCCAATGTATCGGTGCAGGTGAAATTGCACTCGCCAAACATTATGGAAGGCGGATGGAATGGCTTGGCAATGGGATCTGCCTATTATCGGTGATCGTGATTCTTCCGCTGATGCCGCTTCTTCTAATGCTGTATGCGCCGGAAGCCGAAACATTACCGGTTATCTATCCGCTGCTGTGGATTGGATCCGCATTTATGCCGTTTGTATGGTCTGGTGCAAACGTTATGTCAAATACACTGCGTGCAGCGGGCGATGCGAATTTTACTTCTGTTACATCATTGGTCTGCATGTGGATAGTCCGTGTGGGCCTTGGATATCTTTTAGCGCTGCCGTTAGGACTGGGGATTAACGGCGTTTGGATTGCAATGGGGCTGGAATGGGTTGTGAAGACCATCGTTTTCCGTATCCGGTTCCACGGTGACAAATGGTATCGCAAAAAGATTGTGGAAGAATAGCTTTTCATTTGGAAAAGCAGATATATTCCCATTCAAAGTACTGCTGTCCGTGTACAGCGATATTTTGGATAGAAATGGGCACTGTTTTAAAAAAGGAAACAGAATTTAAAGCATTTTAAGCGCTTCCTATTGAGAAAAAAGCAAGAACCGATGTTTTCATCGATTCTTGCTTTTTGATATGTGCATGAATCCTTTTCTAAGGGATCAACAAATAGGCAAACCCCATCCAAAGGTTAGAGAGTACCGTGCTGCTTTTTTAAGATAAAGCGGCGTATTGTAAATTGTGGATGTAGATATAAAAGTTGGATATCAACATCTGAGACACCAACCAAAGAAGAACGCTTATCGCTTGAACCCTTTAAAGAAACAGAATACCGGTTTATATTTGGGGCTTCGTCATTTTGCTTTCAAGCATCGCTACAATTTGTTTAGCACATTTGTTGATATCTCCGCACCCCAATGTGATGATAAGGTCACCGTCCTGCGCAATGGACACAACATGTTCGGCAATTTCTTCAAACGTATTAAACCAGACACAGCCCGGGATCTTTTCTGCAAGATCCTTAGCATAGACATGATATGTGTTTTTTTCACGGCTACCCATGATTTCAGACAAGACTGTGATATCCGCAAGCTGCAATACCTCTGCAAAGTCCTGCATCAAAGCCTTGGTGCGGGAATAAGTGAAGGGCTGATGAACAGCGATAACGCGCTTAAAATGCATGGATTTTGCCGCAGTTAAGGTAGCCCGGATTTCTGTTGGGTGATGCGCATAATCGTCTGCAACGGTTATGCCGCTGATATGCCCGAGAATTTCAAATCGGCGTCCTGCACCGTGGAAAGCGGAAAGCCCCGCTTTTACTTGTTCAAATGTTGCACCTGTATGCATAGCAGCAATCCCTGCGGCTATTGCGTTCAACACATTGTGGCGCCCAGGGACGTACAGATCGACAGTGCCAAGGCACCGGCCGTTTTGCATGAAATCAAAGCTGGTATGAATGCCGCTGTGCGTTTGGATGTTTTCCGGATAATATTCATTTTCGTTAGAATATCCATAGAAAGTAATGGGCTTCTGAATGCCCTCCAGAGCCTTTAAGACTTTGGCATCATCACCGAATGCAATAATCTCTTTACTGGCCATGGAGCAAAATGTATGAAACGATGCAATCAGATTATCAATTGTTTTAAAATAATCCAAATGATCGTTGTCGATGTTTAATAAAATGGCGGTGTCCGGGGCTAGTTTTAAAAAAGTGTCGACAAATTCACATGATTCGCAGACAAAACGCTCGCTTCCGCCCACACGTCCGCTTCCGCCAATGGAAGAAAGCTTTCCGCCGATGACAGCCGATGGGTCAAGGCCGGCATCCAGAAGGATTTGTGTGAGCATAGCGGAGGTCGTTGTTTTGCCGTGTGTGCCGCAAACACACAGCGCCTCTTTGAAGCAGCGCGAAAGAACACCGAGCATGACGCTGCGTTCTACTACCGGGACACCAGAGGCGCGGGCGGCAATCAGCTCTTCATTGTCCGACATAATAGCTGCGGTGTAGACGATGAGATCCGCACCTTTGATATTTTCGGCGCGCTGGCCCATCATTACAGGAATTCCCATTTTTCTGACAAGCGCAAGCGTATCTGTTTCGTTGTTGTCGGAGCCGGTAAGATAGTAGCCTTTGGCATGCAGGATTTGTGCGATGGGAAACATACCAGATCCGCCGATTCCAATAAAGTGAATATGTTTTTTATCCTTAAGCAAGTCTGCGCTGATTTCATGTTCCATAGTATCAGTCCGTCCTTTCCAGAAAATCGGATACAGAGGAATCCGTTTCTTTTATTATATTGCATTCTGTCAAGAAAATAAACAGCTTTTATGCGGAAAACGGGCCGAATTGGACGGGATCTGCCTAAATAAAATTGGTTTTTCGCTGCAAACGGATCGGATGCATGATTTGTATCTTTCTTCCCTTTGTGCTACAATAATATATATTTACAGCCATGAAAAAAGAGTAATAGGGATAACTCGTTTTGGATCAAGCCGTTCGGTATGTATGCGAGAGCCTTACTTTTAGGATATCCTGCAAAAGGCTGTAGGAGGTTGGAAACATAAATTTAGGTTTCTAAGCAGCCTTTCATTTAACAATTGGGGAGTGCTATTGCGGTACAGGAGAAAACGGTTGATTTTTTGCTGTGACTGCCTAATGATATAGGAAGGGGAGGACCGTTGGACAATCTATCAAATATCGGTACGGTGAAGGAGTTGTGCCGCAAATACGGTTTTGTGTTTTCCAAAAAGCTGGGGCAGAATTTTTTAATTAATCCGAGTGTCTGTCCCCGGATTGCAGAATATGGGAATGCAAAACCCGGATTTGGCGTTATTGAGATTGGGGCTGGATTTGGTGTTTTGACGGTAGAACTGGCAAAACGAGCAGATCGTGTGGTTGTCATTGAAATTGATGACAAGCTTCTTCCCGTTTTAAGCGAAACATTGAAGGGATATGACAATATTAAGGTGATTCACGCCGACGTACTGGATGTAGATTTACCAAGCTTGATACAGGAGGAATTTTCTGGACTGGAAGTAGCGGTGTGTGCAAACCTTCCGTATTATATTACTTCCCCGATCTTAATGCATCTGTTGGAATCGCGGCTCCCGGTGCGCTCTATTACGGTTATGGTGCAGAAAGAGGCAGCGCAGAGGCTTTGCGCACAGATGGGAACCCGGCAGTGCGGATCTGTGACGGCGGCTGTACGCTATTACAGTGAGCCGTCTCTTTTGTTCCATGTTTCCCGCGGCAGTTTTCTGCCTGCGCCAAATGTAGATTCAAGCGTTATACGTCTCGACATACGTGACCGGGCGCCAGCAAAGGTGCAGGATGAACGATTCCTCTTTCAAGTAGTTCGTGCCGCTTTTTCCCAGCGCCGCAAAACATTGCCCAATCCGCTTTCTGGGGCATTGGGACTGAAGAAAGAGCAGGTCTCCGCTGCGATGCAGTCCTGCGGCTTGATGCCGTCGATGCGTGCGGAGGAATTAACGCTTTTACAGTTTATTGCACTTTCCAATGCGCTGTATGAGGTGCGCCATGGATAAACAGCGGATCGGCCTGTATGTTCATATCCCGTTTTGTGCCAAAAAGTGCCCATACTGCGATTTCTTTTCAAAAGATTACTGCCAGCAAGAGGTTCGCCGCTATACGCAAGCTTTATGCCGACGTATGGAACAGTTTTCCGCCACAGATATATGCGCGGATACGCTTTATCTGGGAGGCGGGACGCCAAGCCTTTTACAGCCTACAGAGGTGGAAGCGATTCTTTTAGCTGCACGACGGAGTTTTTCGCTGTGTGGGGAGATTACAATGGAAGCCAATCCCAATACGCTGAATCCAACACGTTTGGCCGCATTCCGGCGCGCAGGGATTAACCGCCTTTCTATTGGGATACAATCCCTTTGTGCCCAAGAGCTCGCGGCTCTTGGGCGTCGGCATACCGCCGCCCAAGCAATACAAGCGGTAACCGATGCGGCAAAAGCCGGTTTTGATAATATTTCAGTTGACCTGATGCTTGGAATACCTTATCAAACAAAAGAATCGCTGCAAAGGACTTTAGAAGCAGTTGTTACTTTACCTGTTATGCATATTTCCGCCTATCTTTTAAAAGTAGAGGATGGCACAGCCTTTCATGGAAGTCCGATTCTTGCGTATTGCCCAGACGAAGATGTGCTTTCTGATTTGTATTTGCAGACGGTAGCGTTTTTAAATTCCCATGGATTTTTACAGTATGAAATTTCAAATTTTGCAAGGAGAGGCTTTCAGAGCCGGCACAATTTAAAATATTGGAATTGTTTTCCCTATCTTGGAATTGGGGCGGCTGCTCACTCCTATTTTAAAGGAAAACGATTTTATTCTGCTCCTGATGTGGAACGTTTCTGTACTGCAGTGGAACAAGATGATTTTAGCGATTTAGCTTCTGCCGAAGAAGAGGGCGGCAGTGTGGAGGAACGACTGATGCTTGCGCTGCGGTTAAGCCAGGGCGTGCCATATGGAGAGTTGATGGAAGCGGTTCGGCCGGAGATCAAGGAAAGAGCCGCGCAGTATATCAAAATGCTATGCAATCACGGTTTAGGACGGATTGCGTCCGGCAATTTTTCTTTGACACCAGAAGGATTTTTGGTTTCCAACGAAATTCTTTCGGAGATTATGATTTTTTTATAAAAATAAAAAATTGGTCGGACCAATGCTTGACATATCATAGATTCACCGATATAATATAAGCAGGGGATAGGGTTCTGTTTTTATTTACAATTTTCTTCTTTTACGGGAATTCCCCTTTTATATTTGCGTATGACGCTTTTTCATATACTACCCCCACTCTAAATGCAAGGTGTTTTCGCCTTGCATTCTTTTTTACAAAAAGTACCGCCGGACTTTCCGGCGGTACGGTGTCTTTCAGATATAAGCGCTTATTGCGCGGCAAGGGATGACTGGTAACAGGAGAGAATCCGATCTTCAATTGCGTTTCTTTCTTGTGAGGAGATGGGATGCACAATATCCCGGTATACACCGTTATCATCACGGCGGGAGGGCATAGCAACAAAAAGGCGGTTCGGGCCTTCAATGACTTTGATGTCATGCAGGGCAATTGCGTCATCCAGCGTGACGGAAACAATTGCGCGCAGCCGCCCGTCATGCAGCAATCTGCGAATTTTCACATCGGTAATATTTATCATACGATCTGCTCCGTTTCTCCGACGTCGGTTTTGTCTGCGCGCCTTATGCGTCGGTGTGTAAGCGCGCAACCTTAGTATGTGCAAAAAGTTCCCTCTTTATACGGCGCAGACATGATAAAAGAACCGGCTGGAGGATAACGTAAGGATTGAAAAACAAACAATCTTTCGCTTGAAACAGGATGTTTGGGTTCGGCCTGTTTTAAATCGTTTCCTTCACTCGCTCCACAAAGAAGGACAACATATATTCTATTGTATGCATACTCATATTTCGATAACGCACCTTCTTTCGTTCCAACCGGCCGAGAAGCACGGGCTGTACTTGGGCAAGCTGTGCGATTGAATGAGGACATCTTCTTTTTTGTGGGAAAACGGGCGTCGAACAGCATTAATAGGGATTCACCGAATATGTACCTCTGTATCCTGTGCAGGGATAGGCAAAAACTTCGCTATAGGTGTTTTCAACAGATTGGCTGCTTTTTACATACATGCGGACAAATCAAAAAGGCCGTCCCTGAGGGGGCGGCCTTTCACAATGCGGAAGATTAAAAATGTGTATGGAAGGTACGGCTGATTACATCCATCTGTTGCTCGCGGGTGAGTTTGATAAAGTTGACAGCATAGCCGGATACGCGAATAGTCAGCTGCGGATACAGTTCCGGATGTTCCATCGCATCTATCAGCACATCGCGGTTTAAGACATTTACGTTGATATGGTGACCGTCTTCTAAAAAATAGCCGTCCATCAGCGTAATAAAATTGTTTACTTGATCCTTGCGTTCTCTGCCCAGTGCGCCGGGTACGATGGAAAAAGTATAGGAAATGCCGTCCTCTGCATATTCGTAAGGGATTTTTGCAACGGATTTCATAGAGGCTACGCAGCCGTTTGCGTCGCGCCCGTGCATTGGGTTAGCGCCTGGTGCAAACGGTTCCCCTGCTTTGCGTCCATCGGGAGTAGAGCCGGTCTTTTTGCCATAAACCACATTCGATGTAATAGTGAGAATTGACATCGTGGGCACACTCTCTCGATAGGTGCGGTTTTTTTGCAGTTTTTTCATGAACATTTCAACAACACCTGTTGCGATCTCATCCACACGCGCATCATTGTTACCAAATTTCGGAAAGCCCCCTTCAATCGAAAAGTCGGTAATGAGGCCGCTTTCATCCCGAAGAGGCGTAACTTTTGCATATTTAATGGCGGAGAGGCTGTCCGCAACAACAGACAGTCCGGCCATACCACAGGCACAGGTACGTAAAATGTTTTCGTCATGCAGTGCCATCTGCAGTTTTTCATAGCAGTATTTGTCATGCATGTAATGGATGATATTGAGTGTGTTGATATAGAGCCGGGCCAGCCAATCACAGATCAAGTCAAAGCGTTTTGCAACATCGTCATAGTCAAGCGGGCCGTTTCCAACCGGAGCGATCATAGGCCCGACTTGCTCGCCAGATTTTTCATCACGACCGCCGTTTAGGGCATATAGTAAGGCTTTTGCCAGATTGGCGCGTGCGCCGAAAAATTGCATCTGTTTTCCGATGCGCATTGCAGAAACACAGCACGCGATACCATAGTCATCGCCGAATTTTGGACGCATCAGTTCGTCGTTTTCGTATTGGATGGAAGAGGTATCAATGGAAATTTTGGCAGCAAACTTTTTGAAATTAACCGGCAGGCGATCGCTCCATAAAACAGTAAGGTTCGGTTCTGGTGCAGGGCCAAGATTTTGCAGCGTATGCAGAAAACGAAATGTCATTTTTGTTACCATAGTCCGGCCATCGGTAGCCATTCCGCCAAGAGATTCTGTTACCCATGTCGGATCGCCGGAAAACAGCTCGTCATATGCAGGCGTACGTAAAAAACGCACCATGCGCAGCTTCATGATGAAATGATCGACAAATTCTTGAATCTCTTCCTCGGTATAAACGCCGTTCATCAAATCACGCTGTGCATAGCAATCTAAAAAGGTAGACACACGCCCTAACGACATCGCAGCACCGTTTTGCTCTTTTACAGCTCCAAGATATGCGAAATAAAGCCATTGGATCGCTTCTTTGGTATCCTGAGCAGGACGGGAGATATCAAAACCATATTTTTGCGCCATGACTTTTAGATCCTCAAGTGCACGGATCTGTTCCGAAACTTCTTCGCGCAGACGGATTGCCGGAGAATCCATGATATCAAAGACCAGTTCGGTGGAAAGCGCTTTTTTCTTTTGGGCGATCAGGCGGTCTACGCCATAAAGCGGCACACGGCGGTAATCGCCGATAATGCGGCCGCGCCCGTATGCATCCGGCAGGCCTGTGATAATGCCGGCATGCCGTGCTCTCCGCATTTCGTCGGTATAGGCATCAAAAACGCCGTCATTGTGTGTCTTGCGGTGTTTGAATACACGATCCATTTCGGGGTCTGTTTCCCGGCCGTACGCTTTTAGAGAATTTTTTACCATACGATAACCGCCAAACGGCATGACTGCGCGTTTTAAAGGGGCATCGGTCTGTAAGCCGACAATCGTTTCAAGCTCTTTGTCAATATAACCGGCTTCGTGTGCGGATACGGTAGAAATCGTTTTTTCATCAATATCATAGACGCCGCCGCGGGCGCGTTCTTCCTTCATCAGTGCGCTGACTTTGTCCCAAAGCGCCAAAGTCCGCTTAGTAGGCGGCGCAAGAAAGGACTCATCCCCTTCATAAGGGGAATAATTTTTCATAATAAAGTCACGCACATCAATGCTGTCGCACCATTTTGAAGCAACAAAAACCATTCTCAGTCCTCCAATCAGAGTATAACACTTGCAATCTTCTTACGAGTCCGGGTTTATGTGTATGTACTGCCAGGACAATAAAACGACATAAATAGCGTTTTTTCTTTGCGTTATGTATAATGATAACATGTGTGGACAGGGAATTCAAACCGCAGGATTGCCGAAAATAAAGATATATCCAGATACAATTCTGTGGGTGTAATACAAATTGTGATCTTTGGAAAAGCACAATATCTTGTATGGCAAAAAAAAGTCGACACAAGAAATCGTGGTTTTACCTAAAAAGAAGCCGCTCCGCAAAGCGGAACGGCAAAAAGAAAAGGCATGGTTTATATTGGACTGTATGCAAAAACCAACATATCTTATAGGACCATATAGCTGAAAGGTTTGGAGCACGAGAAGAGAAGGTTAAGGCCTGTAGTCTTTCCGGATAAAAGGCGCTTCCTTTTCTTCCCGGATTAGATCCTGATACTTTTGCGGGTGGCGGTAAGCGTTACCAAAAGATTCTTTTCTGCGATAGTCCCGCAGCGCTTCAAGATCCAGCGAGGCCATATAGATCCCTTCTTCTTCTCCGGTTTCCAGTAGGCACATGTCATATGAAGGATCCTCCTCCTTAAACGCTATCCCGTCAAAGACAGAGGAGTGCCCATTACAATCCGGAACACCCGAAGGATAGTTGCATGTAGCGACGCAAAGCATGTTTTCAAAGGCACGGCTTCTCAATTGAGAGAGCCGGTTTATTTCCATAGGGCAGGCATTTGGTACGAGTATTAGTTCTGCGCTCTTTAGCATCAGAACTCTGGCGCTTTCAGGGAATTCTCTATCGAAACAAATCATTGCGCCGACTTGAACTTTACCCAAAGCTGTATCTAACTGAGCTGTGTGGAATGAGGAGCCGGGCGTCAGATATTTTTCATCGTCGAAATCACAGGTGTGAATCTTTGAATATTTAAAAACAAATTTTCCATATCTATCAAACAGAATAAGCGTATTCTTTGGTCCGGTACCGCAAGATTCTAAAAAAGTAACGCCGATTGCCATTTGAAGCGTTTTAGCGGCCAGTTGAAACCTTTTAACAAAAGGGCTGTCAGTACCAATTGCCTCGGAAAACCATGATTCCTTCGGCCTGCCGTATATGTTGTAGCCATTGCTCCACATTTCCGGGAACAACGCGATATCTGCGCCCATTTGTTTGGCTTTTTGACAATACGCAATACCTTTTTCAAGGTTTTTCTCTAAGCTTCCTGCTGGGCAGATTTGAAGCATGGCTATCTTTAGCTGCCTCATAGTAAACGCCGTCCTTTCAAATTGTTTTTTTAGTAAACAGCATTACATCACAGAGCGTCGCCGTTTTTTATGACAAAAAGGTTTTGCCCCTATATCCAAGACGGGATGGGCTTTTTAATAAAAAGACCAAAAGCAGCACGTCTGCGTGCTGCTTTTGGCAGATAGCAAGGTTTCAACAAAGGTTGTCAATGCGGCAACCCCTCGTTTTGGCACCCCTTACATGGTGAGGCCGTCAAAAGACTCGCGGAGTGTATCACAGGATGCGGCAAGTTTGGCGCGTTCTTCTTCAGTTAAATCCAGTTCCAAAACGCGGTGAATACCATTTCCGTTTACAATACACGGTACGCCGACATACACACGGTTTTGCCCGTATTCACCGCGCAGCATAGCGGACACAGTCAGTACGCTGTTTTCGTCGCTTAAAAGCGCACGTGTGATACGCGTTAAAGCCATACCAATACCGTAATAGGTGGCACGTTTTGCTTCGATAATTTTATATGCGGCGGTACGAACTTCTTCTGAGATTTTTTCCATATCTTCTGCGCAGTATTTATCAGGAAATTCCCTGCAAAGATCCATGACCGGCTTAGTTGCAAGCATAGCTTGGCTCCACGGGACAAATTCGCTGTCGCCATGTTCGCCCATAACATAGGCATGCATGTTACGGGGATCCACTCCAAAGTAGTCGCCGAGAAGGTAACGGAGCCGTGCCGTATCCAAAGCCGTACCTGTTCCAAGCACGCGGCGAGGATTAAAGCCGGAAAGCTCACACGTGATGCGGGTCATAATATCAACCGGATTGGTTGCAACAAGAAAAATGCCGTTAAATCCAGATTCTGTAACAGGGTTGATAATAGAACGGAAAACTTCTGCGTTGCGTTGGAGCAGGTTTAGGCGAGTCTCGCCTGGCTTTTGTGCCACACCCGCAGCAATAACGACAACATCGGCATCAGAACAGTCGCGGTATTCCCCGGCATATATTTTCATATTCGATGCAGAAAAGGCTAAACCGTGATTTAAATCCATAGCCTCGCCTTCCGCGCGCTTTTTATCAATGTCAATTAAGACGAGCTCATCGCATACGCTTTGGTTCAGCAGGGAATATGCATAGCTCATTCCAACCATTCCGGTCCCGATTAAGACCACTTTTCGGGCATTGTATTTCATAAAACACCTCTCCTTACCAGCTGATGGCCGAGTTCTAATATACATAGAAACAGTATGTCCGATCGCCGTCATTCCATACTCTTCCTGCTTTTCATTATACTACACAAGTATAATTATATCAAGTTTTTCTTTGCCAAGCCGCTATCTTTGAACGTGGGAAGCATCCCCTTTATCAAGGAAAATTTCATATTTTGGGTCGAGTGTGTCTGTCCAGCCGACTTTATACGCGGTATATGGCCCAACGGTCAATGTTGACAAAAGCGGATCGACACGAAGCATAATATCATCCGGAAAATACGTGGCAGCAAGCTCTGCTCGGCTGGTATCGGAATCATAGGGAAAATATAAATCATCTGCTCCAAATGGGTGCAGCATTTCATGCGCAATTGTGGCAGGAAGAGTGGTATCGCTGCAATCCCCCATATAAATAACGACATTTTCATTATAATATTTGGTGTCGACGCCCTGCGTATAAGGAAGGCTGTAAGAACGCCCTTCTTGCGGGACAAGAAGCAGGAAGATAACATTGTCCAGTCCTTTTTCTGCACAGAATGTATCCGTTCCAGCCCGTTTTTGAACTTCTGTCGTCCATGAAAAGCTTGTCATTTCCACAGGTACTGGCTGATCCAGCGTACAGGATAAAGCATAATCCATATTGCAGCGCAGGTCGAGAGCTACGTCATATCGTTCAGCCTGTTTGACCAGATAACGGGCTGCTTTTTGGCATAGGGCGACGGCACGCTCTTTATCTGTTTCTGTCCATGCTGTCTGCGTGTCATCAACAAATATAGGTATAGCCGTGCAAACGCCGGCAAGATGCTCTCCGCTTCCTAAGCTGCCGTCTGTATCCTTGAAAAGGGCAGAAGAATCGGAGGCGTTAGAGGATGATACAGGCCCGTTTGCGGAAGAGGGAGCACAGCCCGAAAAAAGCAGCGTTAACGCAAAAAGCAGCGAGAAAAAATCAGCTTTTTATTCATGTGTTTTTTTCGCTTAGGCAAAGACGAAGCGCCGCCCATCCGCCTTCGGTCTTCATTTCACAAATATTGAGCCCAGCTGCGCAAAGGGCAGATTTTACTTCTTCGCACCGTTCCTCAATGATACCGGAGACCAAAAGCGTACTGTCTGCATGCATGAATTTGGTAACGTCGGCAGAAAGGCGGATGATAACATCCGCTACAATATTGGCGCAGATGACATCAAAGGTTCCGGTTACCTTTTCGGTCAGATCCCCGCAGAATAAGGTCAAATGGTTTTCCACTCCGTTGAGCGCTGCATTTTCATGGGCCGTACGTACGGCAACCTCGTCGATATCGACGCCGACAGCTTCCTTTGCTCCTAAAAGAAGCGCGGTGATAGCGAGGATTCCAGAGCCCGTACCGATGTCCAGAACCCGGGAACCATTGACGGCTGTTTTTTCTAAAAGCTGCATGCAAAGGCGGGTCGTTTCATGCGTGCCGGTGCCAAAGGCCATGCCTGGGTCAAGAACAATCGGGATTTCATCAGGCATACAGCCGTACTGCTCCCAGCAAGGGACAACCACCAGCTTATCACCGACCTTTGTTGGGTGGTAATACTTTTTCCATGCGGTAGACCAGTCTTCTTCATCAACTTCAGATGTTGCCATACGAAGCGATCCTAAATCAATCGCCGGATTTAATGTGCGCAGTTGAGGCAGCCCTTTTTCTATTTCACGGAACGCCTCGATTCCCTGCAGATTGTCTGCAAGGTAAAAGGTGACGTTTGTCTCCACTTCCTTTAAGCGCATGAGGCTGTCGTCGACATAATCCCAATGAATGGTTGTATCGGACAGGAAATCTGCAAAATCCTGCGCATCTTCAATCATAACGCCGCGCACGCCGTGCGCTGTTAAAAAGCCGCTTACGATGTCGATGGCCTGAGTAGTTGTGTAGATCGTGACCTGTTTATAATTCATGGCCAAACCTCGTTTCTTTGTTTTTTTCTATTATACCTGTAGGAAAGCGCCTTTGCAACGGAGAGCGCTTGACTTTGCACTATTTATTCTTTACAATGATAGGGTATTGAATCAGACAGGAGGAACAGTCATGCTCAATAGTGAGAAGACAATGGAGAAGATTGTCGCGCTCTGCAAAGGAAGAGGCTTTGTATATGCGGGCAGCGAAATTTACGGCGGCTTGGCAAATACATGGGATTATGGCCCGCTTGGCGCAGAGCTGAAAAATAATATAAAACGTGCATGGTGGAAAAAATTTGTACAGGAAAGCCCCTATAACGTCGGACTTGACGCTGCAATTTTGATGAATCCGCAGACGTGGATTGCATCTGGACATTTAGGCGGCTTCTCTGATCCACTAATGGACTGTCGTGAATGCAAAGAGCGTTTTCGTGCGGATAAGCTGATTGAGGACTGGGCTGCAGAAAATGGGGTTATGCTCCCCAAACCGGTCGACGCGCTTTCACAGGAAGAAATGAAAGCTTTTATAGACGAGCATAATATCCCCTGTCCGACATGCGGAAAGCACAATTTTACGGATATCCGTCAATTCAACCTAATGTTTAAGACCTTTCAGGGCGTTACAGAGGATGCAAAGAGTACCGTGTATCTCCGACCGGAAACGGCACAGGGCATCTTTGTAAATTTTGCCAACGTGCAGCGGACGTCGCGCAAAAAGCTGCCGTTCGGAATTGGGCAGATCGGGAAGTCGTTCCGAAATGAAATTACACCCGGAAACTTTATTTTCCGCGTTCGTGAATTTGAACAGATGGAACTTGAGTTTTTCTGCAAACCCGGTACAGATTTAGAGTGGTTTCAATATTGGCGCGGCTTTTGCCGTGACTGGCTGCTCTCTTTGGGGATGCGTGAAGAAAACCTGCGTTTGCGCGATCATGATCCAGAGGAACTCAGCTTTTATTCCAAAGCAACGACAGACTTTGAGTTTTTATTCCCGTTTGGCTGGGGTGAGCTGTGGGGGATTGCGGATCGTACCGATTACGATTTGACAAGGCATCAGGAGACGTCTGGCAAAGATTTAAGTTATTTCGACCCTGAGCTCAATACGCGGTACGTTCCGTATGTCATAGAGCCCTCTTTAGGTGTAGAGCGCTCTGTGCTTGCCTTCCTCTGTGATGCATATGATGAAGAGGTGGTAGATGCGCAGAAAAACGATACGCGTGTGGTACTGCGCCTGCATCCGGCGTTGGCACCGTTTAAAGCTGCGGTTTTGCCGCTTTCGAAGAAGCTCTCTGAGAAAGCCTTGGATATCCATAATCGTTTAGCGAAACAGTATATGGTGGACTTTGATGAGGCTGGTTCAATCGGGAAACGCTATCGCCGTCAGGATGAAATCGGGACGCCGTTTTGCATTACATATGATTTTGATTCTGAAGAAGATGGTTGTGTAACGGTGCGCGATCGGGATACTATGCAGCAACAGCGCATTCGGATTGAAGAATTGGATGCGTTTTTGGCTGAGAAAACTGCGTTTTAAATCTGGAAAGCGGGATATAAACGAATGAATAAAAAGGCAATGAAGGGACAATAAGCCACCATTGCCTTTTTTATTCATTTCTTTTTATGTGCGGTTTAACTCATCGATAAACTCAATAGGCTTTGCCGTCATCTCAACCCATGCGGGACGGAATCCGCAGCGGACAGCGTTGCGCACCGATCGGATGTTGGACCAGGCGGCACAGTAAAACGGAACTTTATCTCGTTTTAATATTTCGAGTGCAAGCCGCGCAGTCAGCGCGCTTGCGACCCCCTGCTTCCGATACGCCGGTAAGACGTCAATCCCGATCTGCCACATCATTTCACAGTCAGCTGAGCATCCGGCAAGGCCTATAAGCGTTTTGCCGTCATATGCACCGACAGCCAGTACGTCAAGTTCTTTGCGTTTTTCGCATAGGGCGTTACTCCACTGCGGCAGATATAGACCGCGAAAATCTGCAGGCGTAAGCTGTTTTATTTCGTATGGGCAGGGCAGTTCTGTTAAAAGCGTGGGATCGGGCAAAAAGTATTCCGCCATAAAGCAGATGCGTGCCCCTTGCTTAAAAAGCGCGTCGTCTAAAATGTGCAGATTAGGCGTTTCAAAGCAATGGACAGAGGAGAAGCGGTTGATATAATCCCATGTGATGCCTTCAAACGGCTGAGAGACGGAGGCAACAATATTATTTCCGTAAGAAACCAGATTGCATAAAAAAGGAAGCGCGAGATATTTTCTTGCACGCTCATTCGCCGCAGAACGGACGACGCGGTTTTCCTCCTTTAAAAAATCTTGTGCGCTGCAGTTTAAATCTATAGCGGACTGGGACATGGCGATTTCAAGGATTTGCTGTTTGGTATACATGAAGCGCTTCTCCTTTTTGACATATTAAAAAATCTTATTTTCAGTATATCGTTTAAAAGATAAAAAGTAAAGGCGTGCAAACAGCACGCCTTTACTTTTTATAATATAATCAATAGCTTAAGAATCTGATTTTAGATAAAGAATCCTGCGGCAGCGGCAGTTGCACTTTATGGATAAACCGGATATGCGGAATCCGGAAAGTCTACGGCTGACACGATACCTGAAAGGGTAGTCCAGTAAAAGCGAGGGCAAAAAATGCTTTATGCGCGGGCGAGGAAAGGGATAAGAAACGGTTCATCCAGCGGGAAATTCCCGCGGACAAACAGATGGTCGTCGTGTTTTCGCAGCGTATAGGGGATGGAAAGGGCATTCAGATCAGGCATAAACCCAAGCACCACCTCTGCGGCGTCTTTGCAGACACAAGCGGCCGCTTCCTCCGGATTGATGCTGCTGCGTGATAGGATGTCGAGCAGGAAAACAGTATCTCCTTCCCGCTCAACAAGTGCGACCGCATTGAGCGGTTCAAGCCAAACACAGTTCCCGCGCATGGTATATTCCGTATAAAACCGAATAAGGGATACGTTATCCTGTACGGATACGACGGGGGAAACAGGCTGTGCGGCAATCATGGCACGGCGCAGCCGGGAAAGATCGCCGGCGCAGTCCGGGTTTAGCGGCCGGCAGGAATAATGTGAGGACAAAAGATCCTCGGCACGGAAAACAACCTCGTGTTCCTCCCGTTCGGTAAATCCGAATTTGGGATAAAAAGAGAGAACGTGTTCATTAGCGAATAAAAAGATAAACGATGCGTCTGCACAGGTGGTTTCAAGGACATGTTCAAGAAGTGTGCGCGCATATCCTCTCTTTTGAAAGGCAGGATCGGTCATCACGGTTCCGATCTGAATCGGATGGTACTGGTGAGCACGCGCAAGCATCGAGACACGATTAATCGAAACATTTGCGGCGACACTTCCATCGCGTACGATGGAGAACGGAATATATTTTTCATTCCATGCTTTCATTTCGTAGAAAGGCTCCAAAGAAAACCCAAATGTTTTTTCGGCGAGCGCCGAGAGTGAACGCCGCAAAGGGGTGTTATTTTGATAGGCGCTCTTGATGCAGAATGATTCTTTCATAATTGATCACCGCGGCCAGTATAGCATAAACAGGGAAGCTTCGTCAAATGCGTTGCTTGACAGGAGGGGCTGCGTTGTTTATACTGGGGGAAGCCTTTGTGCAGTGCACGCAGGAAATTGAAACAAACGGAAAGGGCAGCGAGGTTATATGGCACGTATTCAAAATCCAATTGTGCCGGGGTGGTATGCAGATCCAGAGGCACGGTGTTACGGCGGGCGCTATTATATTTATGTCACGCGTTCTTTTACGGAATATGAAAAACAGATGAACTTGGATGCATTTTCTTCTGAGGATTTAGTCCATTGGACAAAACACGAGGGGATTGTGCAAATGGATGGTTTTCCGCATGTGTGGCGCGCCGTTTGGGCGCCGACGGTGATCGAAAAAGATAAAAAATATTACTTGATTTTTGCCACAAACGATATCCACAGCAATGAAGAGCCAGGCGGGCTTGAAATAGCGGTTGCCGACCGCCCGGAAGGCCCGTTCCGCGCTTATCTTGGCCGGCCGCTTGTGGGAGAATTTATCAATGGAGCGCAGCCTATCGACGCCCATCTGTTTAAAGATAGCGATGGAACGGTATATCTGTATTACGGCGGATGGGGCCACTGTAATGTTGCGGTAATGAATGAGACGATGGATGGTTTTGTGCCTTTTGCAGACGGTGAATTGTTCCATGAAATAACGCCGCCTTCTTATGTGGAGGGGCCTTGTATGCTCAAGTGCGGAGAGACGTATTTTTTTATGTGGTCCCTTGGGAATTGGACGGATGGCAGTTACCGTGTAAATGCGGCAAAAGGCCAATCGCCGCTCGGGCCGTTTTCCGAACCGTTTACCGTTGTGGAGCGGGATGGCGTTGTCGCAGAAGGGCCGGGACATCACGGATACTTGCATATCCCGGAAACGGATGAATGGTTTTTGGTTTATCACCGCCGGAATATAGGGGATCCAGAGCCGGGAAACCGCATGCTTTGCATTGATCGTATGGAAGTCACCCCGGAACATATTGGAAAAGTGAAAATGACCCGTTCGTTTGAACGATAAAAAGAAATTCCGCTATAGAGCGGAATTTCTTTTTATCAAAAAGTTAAATTTCTTAACAAATAAAGGTTGACAAGAAGGGTGCGGTGTGTTATGATCGTCACAAGAGAATAAAAAAGCTTGAAAACTGCGTTTTTTAACTTGATTTCTTAATAAGACTGCATTACTAACAGGAGGCGGATATCACATGTTTGATCAAAAAATTAAGAATGTAAAGGAAACTATCGGAAGGATAAAAACCATGCTCGAGAGCAGGCCGTTCGACAGTGTCTATTTTGTGGCGTGCGGCGGCTCGCGCGCGACGATGAACCCCGGGAAATATATTTTGGAACGGGAAACAGACAAAGTGACAGTCGATATCTATACGGCGAATGAATTTGTCCATACACCCCCTAAACGCTTTACCCAAAATTCCGTTGTCGTTTTGAATTCCTATTCCGGGACAACGGCGGAAACAGTGGAGGCCTGCCGTATTGCAAAAGAAAAAGGGGCGCGGACGATTGCGTTTTCTATGTTCCCGGATAAGGCCATCGGGATTGCAGATGAGGTTGTCTTTTATGAGGATGAGCCGTCAAATCCGCCCCCAACCTTTTTGACAATTTTTCCAGCAGTTTATCAAGTTGTATTTACGATTTTGGACGTATTGGAAGGAACCGAACTTACGCCGGTGATCCAGCATGCGATGGAACAGCTTGACGATATCTATGCGAAGGAACGCGCAAAGCGCGCAGAAGAGCTCCGTGCTTTTGCTGATAAATATTATAACGAGCCCATTTTTTACACAACGGGTGCCGGAATGGATTATCAGATGTGTTATATTATGACGGTATGCATTCTGCTTGAAGCACAGTGGATCCATTCTGCGGCGTTCCACGCGGGCGAGTTCTTCCACGGCCCGTTTGAGGTTGTGGATGAGAATACGCCGTATTTCTGCGTGCTGGGACTGGATGAAACCCGTCCGCTTGAGGAACGCGCGCTTGAGTTCCTGCTTCGCTACTCGAAAAAAGTATTTGCAATCGATGCACGTGACTTCGATATGTCTGCGATCGACGAACGGGTGCGTAAATATGTTGCACCGGTTATCCTGAACCGCGTAATGCAGATGTACGGAGAGGCACTTGCAACACGGCGCGCCCACCCGCTGCAGATCAGAAGATATATGGGAAAAGTAAAATATTAAAGGGACAGCAGATATATGCGGGACGCATTTATAAATTTGTAAAGTGGGAACGGAAAGGAAGGCTTCATTATGAAGATTATCGGAGTGGGCGACAACATGGTTGACGTCTATCTGCATCAAGGGAAAATGTATCCGGGCGGGAACTCGGTCAACGTACCGGTGCTTTGTCATAAGGCAGGAGCGGATGAAGCGGCATATATCGGGATTTTTGGTGATGATGTTGCGGGAAAGCTGATGTACGATTCCTTGAAAGAGGAAGGACTCGACATTTCCCGCGTGCGCGTGATTCATGGGCAAAATTCAAAAAACGCCATTATGTTGAATGAAGAAAACGACCGGACGTGGGCCGGCAACAACTTTGCCGGCGACTGCGGGCTCGTGCAGCTCTTGTTCAATAAATACGATATCGATTACATCAGCAGCTATGATGTGCTGCATACCAGTGTACACAGTGAAATACCATACCTGCTGCCGCTTGTCAAAGATAAGATCATGATTTCCATGGACTTTTCCGACGGCTATACCGATGATCGTATTGCGCGGCTTTGCCCATATCTTGATATCGCCTTTTTTTCCGGCGGCGGATGTACCAAAGAGGAAATTGAAGATACTATCCATAAGGCGCTTTCAGCCGGGACAAAAATCGTTGTGACGACAATGGGAACCGACGGCTCGATTGTGACCGATGGGAAAGAGCGGATTTTCCAGCCTGCAATTAAGTTCAATGAGCCGGCTGTGGACACATTAGGTGCAGGGGACACGTATATTGCGGCGTTTTTGCTGGAGTATTTCAATACCCGGGATATGAGCAAGGCGGCGCTGCGCGGTGCACAGTTTGCGCTGACTTCCTTAACCTGCAACGGGGCGTTTGGTCACGCCATCCCGGCGGATACCAGCGGTATTGTTTTAAAAAGCTCGCCGGAATATTCAGATCAGATCGTTATAGAAAACCGCGGTTTTTAGACCAGCTGTCTTTCAAACGGTTTATAACAGATAAAAGAACACAGAAGCTGCCGCCTATTGGGCGGCAGCTTCTGTGTTCTTTTTGTTATTGCGCAGCCTAATGCTGCGCTAGCCGGTTTATCCCGTCTATCCTGCGCTCTGCGCACGGTAGATGGAGCGATGATAAATCAATAGCTGAATTTGATGGTTTTGATTTCGAATGGGCGGAAGGTCAACGGGATTCCCTCTTCGGAAGGAAGCGTCTCTTGAACCTCTTCAAGCATATTGGTAAGCTCCGCTTTTTTAACAGGGAATCCTGCGTGAAGCGTTGTGTGCGCATAAGTTCCCTCTGCCTCATACAGGCGGGCAATAAACGCATTTCCGCCGTCCTCGCAGGGCTTGATCGTCTCGATGATGACGTTTCCGGCGTCGGCTGTCAAAAGCGTCGGCAGGACGTATTCCCCTTCACGGACAATCGGCCGGTAGTTTGCCATATATGCCGGTTTGATAACGGTTTCTGCACTGAATCCGCCCATGTGCGGCAAGAAGCTGTAGGTCACGCGGTGTTTGCCTGCATCACCGCGCGGATCCGGGCGGATACCGCCTTTGTGCAGCGATAGACGCATTTTCCCGCCTTCAACAGAAATGCCATATTTACAATCGTTTAAAATGGCGCAGCCGTACTGCGTTTCACTTAAATCCGTATATTTGTGGTTGACGACCTCAAACATAGCTTGTTCAATGGAATTGTTCCGTGTAGTAGGCTTCATAGCATAGCCAAACTGGATTTCGTGGCGTGCCTGACGGGAGAGGATGGTGGTGTCAAACGCTGTTTTCAGGAAACGGCGCTTGTCGTGCCAATCGATTTCCGTCTCAAAGTCGATCCGCGGGGTGTGGACGTTAAAAATCATGTCCTGCCGGAGAGTGGAGAGCTCGGACAATTTATAGGTCCTGCGGATACGCAGCTGTGCTGCGCCGTTTGAAATGACCTCTTCGCTTAAAAGCTCCGCGCAATCTTGAAATTTAGGCTCTAAATCTGCGTCAATATCCCAGTTGTCCCATGCGCTTGGCACGTCTTCCGCCATCAGGAAAGTGTTGAACGGAAGCCCGCCGACAAGCTGGCGGCCGTTGCGGCGGTCGATAAAGGATTTGATATAGCCTTTTTCGTCAAATTCGATCTCTGCGTAATATGTGGTTACCTTGTTGTCCTGATAGGTAAAGTTCTCATTGTCGCAGGCGCAGCGGCCGTCGTGTGCAACCGTCAGCGAAGACATAGCCGGAAGCTTTAAGCGCGCGACAGCCAGAAGGTTATTGTCGTCAAGGTCACGGACATATTGCTGGCACACGGTATCGTCCACTGCGATGCAGCCTTTGTTCCCGTCTAAGTAGATAACATCGTCCACGTCGAACGGGAGCAAATTGATAATAGTATCTTTAGAAGAGTCGCCGCCCGCTGTCAGGCTGTCCGCGATTGCAGCTGCCTTTTCAATAACGGCGGTTGTTTCACGGTTTGACTGCTCGTGCGCTGTCTGGATACATGTGCCGGGCAGGATGTCGTGGAATTGGTTGACGAGCAGCGTTTCAAGCAATGGCCGGATCTGTTCATCGGACGCCGGCTTTCCGGCTTTAACCGCTTCTGCCACAGTCAAAAGTTCGGCGTTGTGGATAGCGATTTCTGCCTTACGGTTGTTGCGCTTGATCTGATGCTGGTTTGTCAGCGTGCCGCGGTGCAGCTCAAGATACAATTCACCCGAATAGACATTGGGGTTGACAGATTCTTTTTCAAGCCGCTTCATAAAGTCGGAAACACTCATGTGCTCCGCTTTTGGGCAGCCGTCCAGATCTTTCACGCGCCGCGCCATTTCAATCATTTCAAACATTGGTCCGCCGCCGCCGTCGCCCTGGCCGTAAGAGATCAAACGGGAATCGGCCACTGTTTTTTGCTGTACAAAATCTGCGGAGCCGCCGCGCCCTTCCACACGGCCGATAAGCGTTTTGGGATCGGGCCAGACATGCGTGCAGTTAAAATGGACAAAGACATCCGTCCCGTCGATCCCCTCCCATACAAAGGTCTCGTAGGGGAATTTGTTGGTGTCGTTCCAGGAGAGCTTTGTGGTTAGGAAATAATCGACGCCGCACCCTTTCATGATCTGCGGGATCGCAGCGCTGTATCCAAAGGTGTCGGGCAGCCAGAAACAGTCTGAACGGTAGCCAAAATATTTTTGTGTATAGCGCTGTCCCCACAAAAACTGGCGGATCATGGATTCGCCAGAGGTGATGTTGCAGTCGCATTCAACCCAAACGCCGCCGTTTGGCTCATAGCGCCCTTCTGCAACTTTTTCTTTGATCCGCTCAAACAATTCCGGATAATGGCGGCGGATAAGCTCCAAATGGAAAGCACTGCTTTGGATAAAGCGGTACTCCGGGTATTCTTCCATTAATGCGAGCTGATTGGCGTAAGTACGCGCGCATTTTTTGATGGTTTCGGAAATATCCCACAGCCATGCGGTATCCATATGGCTGTGCCCGACCAAGCCAACTTTCGGAGCGGATTCTGCATTTTTTGCGTCAAGGCAGGGACGCATGATCTCTCTGGCTTTGGCCAGTGCGGTGCGCCAAACAGCCTCATCGGCATGTTCGGGAGAATAGTAGACGGTTTCATGGACCTTTGCAAGGCAATTGATGACGTCCGCGCGGCGGAAGCTATTCTCATCCATCACCTCGGCAAGTTGGTTTAAACAGCGCAGATCGTAGATGAAATCCGCGATATCTTGGTTTTTGGTACAGATATCGATGCTTTCGAAGGTATAGCGGTAAGAGGGAACCGGATTCGTTTCAAACGGCTGCGTCCCGATAACGTGATGGCCGGCATATGCTTCAATGACGATATCAATCGTTTCCCCAGCCTTGGGTTCAAGGCGGAGCAAGTCACAGTAGTGGTTGCCGTGGTCGGTTTCGGAAATTTTGTAGGCAAAATTTCCGAAGGGGACGCCGTTTACATATAAAAAGGCTTCGTAGCTTCCAAAATGCGGATAGATATAAAGCGGTTTTCCGGCAAGTTCCGCCGGTACGGTAAAGCTCCCTTTAAACCAGCAGTAGGAGCGCTCTGCGCCCCATGTGTCGCCTTTGCTAACAGGTGTGTAGAGCTCTTCGCCGGCAGGGGCGGCATAAAGCTGTTCGGTTGTCTCGTACTTGACAACGGAAAGTTCGCCCTGCTTTTGGAATACGTAGCGGTCTAGCGTCTTTTCAAGCTGTGCAAGCTTTGAGAGCATGCGTTCGATTTGGGCCTTGTTCAGCATGACATGTCCTCCTTTTGTCCGCACATCACATATGCGGCGGATGTAATGAGAAAAAGAGATTTCTGCGGCTTCATTGTATCAAGTCAAAAGGCAGAATGCAAGGAAAAAAGAAAAGGAGGTTGACTTTTATGTGATTTGTGCTATAATTAGCTACGTTTAAAAAAGAATTTTTGATAAAACCTTTTTTTGAGGCAAAAAACACAGTGGAAACACGTTCTTTTTGGCTATTTCCCCATCCAGTTGTGGGGAAGATGTGAAGTTTTACAGCAGGAAATTGTTTCTCGTCAAAAGATTAACGCGCTTGAAATCGCGTTTTCGTCATTATAGATAATATGGAAATCGGACATTTAGTATTTTTGCAAAAAAAGTATTGCAAAATTGTTTCGGGTATAGTAATATATATACATACACTACGGACGCGTATTGCGCATATTGCATAAAGCCGCAGATAGTAAGGGGATTTGTTGCCTGTGCAAAGGCCGGCGTTGTTCGTAAATTCTAATGAAAGAATAGGAGTGAAGACATGGCGAAGGTTAAAGCTGCAAGAGTCAAGGGCAAAAAATTTACCTTTGACGACTTGGAATTGATTCTCTTATCTTTGCCGACCGTAATCTGGTATCTGATTTTCAGCTTCCTGCCGTTGTTCGGCCTGCTGATTGCCTTTAAACAATGGCGCGTTTCCGGCGGCTTCTTTGAGACGTTCTTTTCGTCAGAATGGATTAGCTTTACAAACTTCGAGTTCCTGTTTGCCACCTCTACGGCGATGGAATCTTTGCGGAATACGATCCTTTACAACGTTTTGTTCGTTATACTGGGCGTCGTAATCCCGGTTACGCTGGCGATCATGATTTCGAACCTGTACAGCCAGAAGCTCGGCAAAGTCTGTCAGACGGCGATGTTCCTTCCGCACTTTATGTCATGGGTCGTTGCAAGTTACTTCCTGTTCGCTTTTTTAAGCGGCGACAAAGGCCTTGTCAACAACATGATTGAAGCGATGGGCGGGACAGCCATCAACTGGTACGGCGAGGAAGCGGTCGGATGGTGGCCCTTTATCATCGTGCTCATGAACATCTGGAAGACGACCGGCTACGGCATGGTTGTTTATCTGGCCTCTATCACAGGTATTGACGCTACATATTACGAAGCGGCTGTTATCGACGGCGCCACCAAGTGGCAGCAGGTGACAAGGATTACGATCCCGCTGTTAAAGCAGATCATGGTCATCATGGCGATCATGGCGGTCGGCAAGATCTTCAACACCGATATCGGCCTGTTCCAGCAGGTGCCGAAGTCGACAAGTCAGCTCTATCCTGTAACGCAGACGCTTGACGTCTACATTTACAATGCGCTGCGGACGATGAACAACATCGGCATGAGTTCGGCGGCGGCGTTCTTCCAGTCCGTTGCGGGCTGTATCACAATTTTGATCGCGAACCTGATCGTAAGCAAGATTGATGAAGAGAGTGCATTCTTCTAAGGAGGTGAACGAATTAATGGCTAAAGAGAAAAAAGTGAAAGAGAAAAAGGTCTTAGAAGGCCTTGCAAAGTTTAACCGTGTCAGCATGCCGGTAAACATCCTGTTCTCGGTTATCTTTATCATCGCTGCGCTGTGCTGCGTCATCCCGCTGATTTTCGTCATCATTATTTCGTTTACCGACAAGACGTCTATCGCGGCGATCGGATATTCCTTTGTCCCACAGAAATGGTCGTTTGCAGCGTATGAAATGCTGTGGGATTCAAAAGAATCCATCCTTCGTGCATTCGGTATTTCGATTTTTGCAACTGTAGTCGGTACGGTTTTGGGTTTGTTCCTGAATGCGTCTATCGGCTATGTGCTCTCCAGAAGGAGCTTTAAGTTCAGAAAGCTTTACACATGGATCGTTTTCATTCCTATGATTTTTAACGGCGGCATGGTTTCCACCTACCTCGTTTATACCCAGCTTTTAGGGCTGCGCGACAATATCCTGGTCTTGATCCTGCCGCTGGCTGTTTCTTCGTTCAACGTAATCATACTGCGAACGTTCTTTACCACGACGGTGCCGGATTCCTTGATCGAATCAGGCAAGATTGACGGAGCCAGCCAGCTTCGCATCTTCTTCCAGATCGTATTGCCGATCTCGCTCCCCGCGCTGGCAACCATCGGCCTCTTCCTTTGCTTCGGCTACTGGAACGACTGGTGGAATGCATTTATGTACATCAACGACGCTAAGCTGTACCCGTTACAATATGTTTTGATTAACATTGAAAAGTCGATGGATTTCTTCACGCAGAACGCCGCCTTTATCGGTTATGAAGCATATGAATTGCAGCAGCGGCTCCCGCAGGATGGCATGCGGATGGCGCTCGTTGTTGTCATCGTCCTCCCGATTGCCTGTGCTTACCCGTTCTTCCAGAAATACTTCGTTTCCGGCTTGACGATCGGCGCAGTAAAAGGCTGATGGACATCTTACTTTGTATTTAAATCGGAATGATTTAAATAAAATCTTTTAGGAGGATTTCGTTATGAAAGGCAAAATCAAACTGCTGTCTCTCTTGATGGCGCTTGCTATGGTTGCCACGCTGTTTGTTGCATGCGACAATCCCAGCGGCGGCGATGATACCAGCGGCGGCGGCAGCGGAGAAACAGTCCAGCTGACCTGGTGGCACTGGGGCAACGCTCCGACCAACGGCGATGCTGCAATCAAGGCGCTCAATGAAAAATCCGCAAAGGACATTGGCGTGACCATTAACTTCATCTGGGCAACACAGGATGATTCTAAACTGAAGACTGCGCTGTCTACTGGTGCACAGGATGACCTCGCATTTGTCTGCTCTTGGTTCGCAAATTACCTGTCCACCGCTCAGAGCGGACAGTTGGCAGACATTACCGAGCTTGTTAAAGCGCAGACTGAGCTTTATGACTTCATTCCGGACTGGGCTTGGGATGCTGTTACCGTTAATGATGCGATTTATGCGGTTCCGGTTATGAAAGACTCTGCTGCTGAGCAGTTCTGGCTGGTAAACAGAGAGTATGTTCTTGACGGCGCTGGCGCGCAGGCTGAATTTGAAGCTACCGGTCCGCGCGTTGCTTCCGTTACCCCGCTTCTGAGAAAAGTCAAAGCGTATGCTGATGCTGGCAACCCGTATCCGAACGACCTGACCGCTCCGTTCAACTACAGCAAATCTGGTCTGAACGGCTATGAGACCGGTTGGGATATGGTTCAAGGTTCTCTCCACATCGGCGACAAGATCGACGAAGAGGGCATTAAGATCGTATCCTCTTACGAGGACGAAGACATGCGCGCGGACTACAGAGAGCTCGCGACATGGTACAAAGAAGGCCTTGTAAATGCGGACTGCGCACAGACTGAAACTGAACCGGCTAACATCATCGTTTCTACAGCTCAGGGCTGGGAAGGCGCTGAGGTTTCTTCTTGGGGTCAGGGCAAAAACTACACGGTCGCTATCAACAAGAAATACGGCCCGGTTGCAACCCGTGCAACGGTTCTCGGTGGAACCAACGCAGTATTTGCAAACTCTCAGCACAAAGAAGAAGCTGTTAAGTACCTTGCTTACATCAACACCAACAAAGAGTATAGAGATATGCTCGCGTATGGTGCTGAAGGCACAAACTTTGAGTACACCACAGATGAAAACGGCGATAAGTTTGTTAAGAAGCTGAACAATGACTTTCAACCCGGTACTTTTGCGGGGGGCACTACATGGATCCTGACACCTACAGAAGGTGTTCCGGCAACAATGTATACAGACATTCAAGCTATGTCTGAAGGCGCTGAGGCTACAGAACTGATTGGTTTCGCTTTGGATGAGAGCAATCTTGGCACTCAGATTGCAGCATGCAGCGGTATCCTGTCTGAGTATACCAGCGGCTTACAGTGCGGCACTTATGATGATCCGGATGCAGTCATTGATCAGATGCTCACAGAACTGAGAGCTTCCGGTTACGATACCGTCATCGAAGAAGCTCAGAGTCAGGTCGATGAATATCTGGCAAACAGAGGCTAATCTGAATTTGAGAACAAAAAGAGCACCCATTGGGTGCTCTTTTTTTATGGTAAAATGAAACGGCGAAAAGAGAAGACGCTCTTTCTTATAAAGGGCGTCTTTGTACTTGGGAAAAATGGTTTTCATCCGATTTAAAAACATGGATGCGGCAGAATATAGGGGGGCGGAGGAAGAACAAGGAAGCCTTCTTAAATATGTAGGCAATTTATCCGCAAGCCTGAACAAAGAGGCCTATAAAAAAAATCCCGCCCTTTCCGCAAACGATTTTAGTCTTCCGAAAGGTAGTCTACAACCGAACAGGTAACGCCGTTTTTTAAATAGACACGCGGGACACGCCGTCCGATCAGACACATCAGTTCATAATTGATAGTACCGCAAAGCGCAGCCAAATCAGAAAAGGTAAGGATCTGGCCGCCGTCTGCTCCGACAACGGTGACGACATCACCGCATGCGGTTTCCGGTATGTCTGAAATGTCCAGCATCAGCTGATCCATACAAATGTTTCCGATAATCGGGGCTCGCTTCCCATGCAGCAGCATATAGCCTTTGTTTGAAAGAAGACGAGGATAACCGTCGGCATATCCGATCGGGATTGTTGCGATCCGCATAGGATGCTGGGATACAAAGGTGCGGTTATAGGAAACAGCAGTTCCGGCAGGAATTGTCTTTACCATAGAGACAATGCTGCGCAGCGCCATTACCGGTTTTAAAGGGAAAGGGAGCGGTTCGCCGCTTGGCGGGCATCCATACAGGATAATGCCCGCGCGTGCAAATTGACAGTTTGGAATATTGCAAAAAGCGATCCCTGCGCTGTTTTGCAAATGATATGATGTAAAAGAAATACCGTCCGACTCAAGCGCTTCCCGCACAGCAAGAAAGCGCGTTTCCTGCATTTTTGTGTAGGAGACAGAAGCGGGATCAAGGGAATCTGCGCTCGAAAAGTGGGAAAAAAGCCCGCAGCAGTTGAGGTTGGGAAGGGCACAGATAGCGGAGATTTCGCTGACGGCGGTTTCGGTATCCGCGGCAGAAATTCCAATACGGGACATACCGGTATCCAATTTAATATGGCAATTCACGGTAATACCGTTTTTAACGCAGGCATTGCTAAGCTGCTGGGCATATCCGGTCGAAAAGACCGCTTGTGAAATTCGGTAATCCGCCAAGTCGGCGGCAGCTTCAGGCGGGGTATACCCTAGAATTAGGATGTTGGAATGGATACCATGCCGGCGCAGGCCAACTGCTTCATTGATATTGGAGACGGCAAAGGCACGGACGCCATCCTGTTCTAAAGATTTGGCGATCATACGGTCACCGTGGCCGTATGCATCAGCCTTTACAACCGCCATGATATCCATATTACGAGGAAGGGCGCCGCGAATCTGCTTTAAATTGAAATGAAGTGCATCCAAATCAATCTCCGCCCAAGTCCGCTTATAAAACGACTGCATGATGATAATCTCCTTTATAAAAACCGGCAGAAAAGTTTGAAAAGCCGCCTGCCAAACGCAGTGCGGCTTACTCAATACTTTTTCAAAGTAATCAGAGAGATGCCAACGATATTCAGCAAAACGGACGCAACAACAATCCAGAATCCAACGGTCGAAGCTGCGACAGCTAAAAGAAAAATACCGCTTAGCAGGCAAAGGATACCTAAAATCAAAATGATCCTTCCAACCATTTTGATAGGAGAAACATGTCTCATAACATAACCTCCATAAAAGCCGGTAGATAACGACTACATTTATCATACTATATTTTATGGGGAATGGCAAGTGAAAAGACTCGGAAAAAAATATTACAATCCGTTAAAAATGAAATGCTTTAGAAAAAGGGTTTTAAACGTTTTCAACACAGTTTTCAACAAGATATCATGCGATAAAAGCAAGATCTGCGCATGTTTTCAACATGTCATCCAAATGCTCGTTGAAAACGGCTGATCCTATATTACCATCCGTATTAGGATACAGCGGATAAAAAGGGGCTGCAGGTGGGATTCGGACGTGCAATACCCTGAAATATCGGCGGCCTCAAAAGAAAAGAGTTTAAAAAACACCAGCCTTAGGGCTGGTGTTTAGCGCAGGCGGGAAAAAAAGTCTTGTAAAAGGGCAGAGCAAGCTAACTCGCGGATACCGCCGATGATCTCAGGCGTATGGTTGAAGCCAAGCCTTGAAAAATCAGCCAGAGTACCGCAGCAGCCGGCTTTTGGATCGTATGCACCGAATACAACACGGTCAATACGCGCATTTAAAATGGCGCCCATACACATCGGGCAGGGCTCCAGCGTAACGTACAGGGTACATCCAGACAAGCGCCAAGAATGCTGCTCTAAACATGCGGCGTGTATCGCGTTTATCTCTGCATGGCCCAAAGCCGTCTTCTCTGTTTCCCGTGTGTTTCTGCCTTTCGACAGGATACGGTCATCCTGTACAATCAGACAGCCGACAGGGATTTCGCCGAGCGCTCCAGCTGCCTGCGCTTCTTCCAGTGCTAACGCCATATAATCGGAATGCTGCATTTTCATTTTTATTCCCATCATCCAATCAGCTCTACCGTCTCAATCAATTTGGCAATTAAGCGGAAAACCAAGAGAAAGAAAAAAAAGGTGGAGCAAAAATTGGCAAATTTTAATTTATTGGTGGTGTGGTCGTTTGGATGCACCAAACGGAAAGCGTAGGGATCTAAACGGATGAAATGCACATAGGCAAGAAAGGCGGATGCGACAATCAGGATACATACGACAACTTGTATCACTTCAGCAAGAGACGCACCCAACCAAAGCGGGGCAACGGCAAAACCGGCGGCAATGAGATCCCGCAGGACCCGTGCAATTAAAACCGGACGCAAGCTGCCGCCGCGGATAGCGAAATAGCCTGCACAAAGCGAGAAGACAAACATCGAAACTGCCGAAATGGTGTTGCTGGACATCAAAGCAGAAAGGATGGCGCAGCAGACGACAGCAAACCCATCGCCATAACGGCGGAGTATATTCAGCGCCATCCCATGAATTAGGATTTCAGAGAGGACAGCGGTAAGGAGCGTCCGCGCAAGCAGATACCAAAGCGCCGTAGAGGACAAGGAATCAAGGTCTTGCTGTGTTTGCAGGAAAAAGCCGAAAATTTCAGAAAAGTTGCCGATCAGTGCGCCGATCATCTCCCCAAACAGGCCGAAGGCCAACATAATCGGGATCGCAATCGTTGAAACGCCATATTGTGCGGAAGTGAAAATCCGCATTGCAAGCAGCCTTTCGCGGTAGAAAAAAGAACAAAGGGCCAAAGGCAAAAGCAGGGAAATGAAATGCACGAAAAAGGAAATGGAAAGCGAAGTGGATTCAGACATCGTGATCCAGCCGGTATTTGCATTGATTTGAATATCCAGCCCCAAATAATAGGCAAGATAAGTAAACGGCCGAATCAAAATCCGGTCGCAAATAAAATAGAGCAGGATCAGAAAGCAGAGAAACGAGGAACTCCGGCGCAGAGAACGGAGATAAAAAAGGCGGTTGTTTGAAGAAATAAAACCAAGCCCGTCTATATAAGTTAAACTGCTGTCATCTGAGTCCCGCTTATACCTAAATACCGTATAACGCATCCATCTCACCTCGGATCATATATTAGTATAGCACGCTCCTGCACGGATTTTGAAGCATTTTTGTAAACATTTTATAACGGACGGATAAAGCCGGGAAGCGGATTGCAGCCGTTGGGGACAATAAAACGCAGCGCCTCGTTTTCGATTTTCACAGATAGTGAAGTAAAAAAAGAAATCTCTCCATCTATACACAGCCCGTCCGGCAGTTCGGAATGCAGGTTCAGAGAAGAAAGCTTTCGGGAGAAAAGAAGTCCCTGCAAGCGCTTCTTAGTGGTATGGCTCCCTTTTTTATAAAAGGGAAGGATAGAAAGAAAACGCAGCCGTCCGATTTTCCGGACTAAGGCTAAATTGAAATATCCGTCGTTGACACAGGAATCAGGAGCAGCGCAAAACCCGCCGCCATAAAAGCGTCCATTCGCAATAGTACACAACAAAAAGCTGCCAAAATAAGCGCTGTTGTCCGGTAAACGCAATCTGAGAAAGTGCCCCATCTTACGGGTGAGTACCAAAAAAACACTGACCAGATAGGCAAGCGAACCCTTCAGCAGCGGGATATGCCGCAGCCTATCTACCTGCATAACGACTTCGCAGTCAAAACCGATGTTAATCATATTCAATGCATACCGCCCGTTTGCAGAAAGCAGGTCCACTTTGATCGGCTCGCCGTCAATTTGCGACTGTAAGTCCTCAAACAAAGCGGAATGGTCAAAGTTTCGGATAAAATCGTTCCCGCTTCCAAATGGAATGACGCCTACGGCGGCGTTTTGCGCGTATGCCGCCCCGTTTACCGCTTCGTTCAGCGTGCCGTCGCCGCCGCAGACATAAAAGCGGACGGCATCGCCTGTTTGGGAAACAGTGCGCACATACTGCTCGGCGTCTCCCGGGGATTTTGTGGTATAAATAGAAAAAGGCAGATTCCGCTGCATCATATATGCCGTGATTGCAGGAATCATTTTCGGTGCTTTCCCTTTCCCGGCCTTTGGATTGACAATAAAATGATACTGGACAGGATCCATATCAGGCACCTCCTTTCTTTTCGATTTAGAAAAACTGTTTCAATAATAAATATAGTAATGAAAGTTACGAATTTTGTCAACGGGAAGCAAAATTTCACCCTTGACGTAGGATAGGCCTGCATTGACGGTGTGCTTTTTTAAAAAAGGAGTACCCAAATGGGGATGCATAAGCGAAGGGCTACAAAATAAGGGCGGATTTTGAAAAAAGGATCGGAAAACAAACGAAACCTTTTGTTTTTATACTACGAACTATACTTTTTTGACTAGAAAGATTTGAAAAATTATGATTCACTATTTATAGCAGAATGCGAAGCGATAAGATCCCGCTTAGCATTTATTCATGAAGGAGTACATAGAGTGAAAGGAATGAAAAGAAGAATGAAACCGATCAGAAAACGAATCCTGTCCGGTGCAATGGCGTTAATCATGACCGCCACCTTGTTTGTCGGCACTTCGTTTTCCGTTTTCGCCGGCGACACCCTGCCGATGCTGGGCGATGAGGCGAGAAAAGCGGAACAGCCGAAATTTTCCGGCTACCGGATCTGGGATATGCGCGACTGGTCTCCGGAAACGGATCCCTATGCAGAGTTTTTGCGCGCTGAAATCCCGCTGCAAAGCCGCATCGAGGCATTCAAACCGACGCAGGCGAATCCGACTTTGGATTCCGACGCGCAGATTATGCTGATGCAGGGCGATTACGGCAATGCCTTTGTTGACGGCATGCCGTACAACAATACGTTTTTATACCACACGCTGAATTTCTGGCAGTATACAGATTACTACTCTCCATGGCACGGCGCTATCACGGCAAAAGTGCCGGAGAACCTTTGGGACTGGGAGGGCTCCATCACAGACAGCAATGCGTGGATGAAGCGCGAGTTTGAATTTGGTATTCTGAATATCCCAAACCCTGCGTATACCAACGCAGCGCATAAAAACGGCGTTATGTCGATCGCTTGTATTTACTTTGATCAGGCATTCCGTGAGGGGCAGACTGTTGACGAGCTCCTTATTCAGGATGAGGATGGCCGCTTTATCATTGCAGACAAGCTGATCGAAATGGCGGAATATTTCGGCTACGACGGCTACTTCTTCAATTGTGAAGAGCCTCCGTACAGCTACGACGTGTTGAAGCAATGGCTGTATCAGCTCGAAGAAGCAGGCCTTTACACCCAATACTACAACACAAATTCCACCTTTGATGCAAGTAAGGCCGAATGGCTTTATTCTGATATTAACGGCGATGGCGTAAAAGAAAAAATTCAGGATTCCGTATTTGTAAACTACGGAAGTTTCAGCAACGTAGATTCTCAGATCCAGTTTGCATTGGAGAACGGCTACGACCCATTTGAACAGGTGTTTTTCGGCGTTGAAGCAAATCAAGGCGGATTTGGCGGCGGCCATACATCAGTTTCCAATCTGCCCAACCTCTATGCTTCGGAGACGAAAAACCCGCGCGGCAGCATTGCATTGTTTACACCGTCTGATATGTATCATCGCGGAGTAGACGAAGTAAAAGGCGGGAACCCCGTTTCCACTGCCGATCCGGATTATATGTGGATGGTAGCGGAGCGCGAAAGAATGTATTTCTCCGGTGTAATGGAGGATCCAACCGATACCGGGAAAAAACCCGACTATTCAAGAAATGACGTTGGTGTCAGCGATGCAGGCGGATGGGTCGGTGTTGCGGACTTTACAAGCGAACGTTCTGTCATTGACGGCAGTGTGTTTTATTCGAATTTTAACACTGGAAAAGGCCGTTCTTATTGGACAAACGGCGTTTTGACAAATGAAGACGACTGGACCAATATTACGGTTCAAGATATCCTCCCCACGTGGCAATGGTGGGTAGAGGTACCGGAAGCAGCCGAGGGAGAAGAAGCCTATGGAAAATTAGGCGTTGATTTCGATTATGGCGAAAGATACTATACCGGAGCCCTTGACTATACGCATATCGGCGCCTATAACGGCGGCAGCTCTTTGGTTGTTGCGGGCGATCTGGAAGCAGAAAACCTTGTAAGGCTTTATAAAACGGAGCTTGACGTTACGGCTGCTTCAAAAATGCAGATTACATACCAGAAGCCTTCCGCATCCGACGGCTCAGAAATGAAACTTGCGTTGATTTTCAAAGATGCACCGAAGGCTGTAGAGTATATTGCAATTCCCGAAACCGGAACGAAAACAACTTCTTGGAAGACGGCAACGGTTGATTTGTCTAAATATGCAGGCAGACAGATCGCAACAATTGGGCTGGCTTTTGCCCCGAAGCAGCAGAACCCAGTTGAAAACTATCAGATGAATATCGGTGAAATCCGTTTGACGGATGGTTCAACCCATACGCCGGCTCAGCCGACAGGTTTTGCGGTAAGCAAAGCGTATGCAACGGATGATATGGTTGCAACATGGAACCTCGACAGCTTTGATGTCGTGGATAAGTATGAGATCTATGCAACACTGTCTAACGGCAAAAAGGTCATGGTCGGTACAAACTATGACAGCATCCATTACATCAAATCGCTTGAGAATGAGAAAAACAGCGTTAAGCTGGAGCTTGTCGCAATCGGCAAGGACGGCAGCCGCAGCACTGCAGCGGTTACAACCTATAATTACAGCGAGAAAATTTCCAATTTGAAAGCAGATACCGAAACCGCTTCTACGGGAAACGGCGTATTTACAAAAAGAGCCGGTATCATTGACCTCACTTGGACAAATCCGTCCGTTGACTATGCATCCATTGAATTTACCGTTACATTGGATGATTCCACCGACGACACTGTCGTTACAAAATCTGTAGAAGAAGGCGTTACCGCCACGGCGATTGTTCTACCGCGCGGCAACGGTGAAAAATATCAGGTTGCGGCACGTACAGTATATGCGGATGGCACAAAGAGCGAACCGATTATGATCACGGGTTACATGAAGGATGTTTGGAGCCAGTCTTATGAAGCAGAAAAAGTACAGGTTTCCGGTAAGTATATTGAACTATGGCAGCCGGATTCTGAAGATTGGTGGCATCTGTACGCTTATTTTAACGGTGAACAGCTGGATTTCAACGGGCGTTTCCAAACACGCGATCATGTTGTACGCGGCCATAATAAGATGGACAACACGTTAAGCAGTGACAGCGGCCTTCTGACAATTGTGCTGGAGGACTACTGCGGCAACCTTTCCGAGCCGATGAATTTGATGCTGGGAGATACTTCGGCAGAAATTACGGCTGAGATGATTCCGGACGATGTGCTGCGCGCAAAGATTATCGAGATTGTGGGCGGCAATACGATAGGAAACCTGATGGCTTATGAAGGCGCGCTTGACCTTTCGAATCTTGGCATTACAAACCTCAAAGGCCTTGAGCTGGTGACCGGCGCAACCTCAGTTGATTTGTCCGGCAATACAGAAATTACCGCGATTCAGCCGGGGACCTTCAGCAGCATGACAAATCTGTCTGCGTTAAATATCAGCGGAATGAGCGGCTTAAAGATTTTGGATATCAGCAACTCTTCTGTTGAAAAGATCATCTGCGACAATCCGTCAGCGCTTACAAGTCTTGTAAATGTAAATGTTTCCGGATGCCGTCTGGATTTGAGCGAGGGTACGCCGGAGCGAGAATTTGTAGATGCAGTTGCAGAGATTACAGCAGATAAAGACGACATTATTGAAGCTGATTCTAATGAGAGCAATCTCGCCGCAAACCAAACAGTTCTGGCTGGCAATAAAAACATGTTTGATGGTGATGAGTCCACCTATGTATGGGACAGTAAGGGCGCAGAGTATATTGTTGATCTCGGTTCTGTTCAGACGATTGAAAAATGGGAACTTGTGAATTACCAGAGCGGAACTTGGGGTATGTCTTCCTTCACATTGTCGGCATCCGATGACAATCAGAATTATACTGAAGTTCTCAGTATGAGCGGCCTGAGCGGTAGTGTCGAAAGCGGCACATTTGAATCCAGTGTGACTGGTCGTTACTTTAAGCTGACGATGAATGATACGCTTTCTGGAGGCGGTGTTGTCCGCGAGTTTAAATTAATTGGATATGCGAAAGTGGCATATCCAGCCGGGATTACGTATGGCGGACAGAAGCCGGTTCTCTATCCGACTTTCCCAGATACCGTTTATTATGAAGAGCTCTCCGAGGAAACCGTTGATCCGGCTTCACTCGTAAGCTTTGAGACAATCCGCGGCACCTCTGCGGCTGAGCTTAAAGACGCGGATTTCCTTGCGGAAGGCTATGACATTGAAGCGCAGACCGGTACGATTGCCCATATGACGCTTGTCAACGGCGATCCCGACACTGTTATTTCGCTGGCGCAGAATGCGGTTTATACCGTGACATATACGGATTTCAATGAGGCGAATCCAAACGGAGAACGCAAGGGTACGATTGTTGTAAAGGTCGGCGAGCAAAAGCCGGAGCCTGATAAGTCCGCTTTGGAAGCGTTAATTGAGACAGCCGAAGGGATCAAGCGGGACGAGTTTACCGAAGACACCGTAGAAGTGCTTGAAAAAGCGCTTGCGGATGCTAAGGCGGTGCTCGCTGATGAAAATGCAACGCAGGAAGAGATTGACGCTGCGTACGACGCATTGGAAGCGGCTCTGAACGGTTTGGTCGAAAAAGGGGAAACATCCGTAACGCCGCCGGCGGATACGGGCGACTATACCAATATGACGCTGCCGATTATCCTGATTGTTGTATTTATTGCGGCAGCAGCGGTGGGATGCGCTGTATATTTTGTCAGAAGACATAAAGCATCCAAATAAAATCGCGTTTTCTTCATCATTACTCTTTTTCTTCATTGGTTAAACAGCAGAAGCGCCCGGAGTATCCGGGCGCTTCTGCTGTTTTCATGCTATTTATCCCGTTGCCCATTTCAAAACGAAAAGGACAGGGCAGTAAAAAAATTATCATATAAATCATCAAAGTATGCATAAGGAGTAACGCCGCCGCCATTTGTACTTTTTAGCTGATTACAGCTGTATTCTTCGCCGGCGGCAATCAATTCTCCCGGATCCATAGGGTAGCCAAGTGACGAGGCTGTGCTGCAAAAAGCAGCAAGCGGGTCTTTCTGCTCTCGTGTGGCAAGCAATTGTGCTTTAACGGCCGGATCGGATCTTGCGGCAGAAAGGAGCTCATCCAGCAACAGGCCGATATTTTTCATTTTACCCACCTCGCAGTTAAAAATAGCCGTTTTCACACAGCCGTTCAAAACAAAGATTTACTTCTTCGTCAGAAAACAGTTCTCCAAATTCCGGGCGAACGACAACAGCTTCAAGAGACAGAGACAATCTATCATTTTTAGCGAGATCAAGAAATGCAGGAGATTCTAAGCCGCGGTGCAAAAGATGCTGTACATAGGGCAAGGCGCCATTCTTTTCGATTTGGTGCACGATCCTTGAGAGGTCAATTTGTAAAAATTCGGCCGCGCCTTTCATTTGGTCGGTAAGCGCTTTTTGAAAAAGGATTTCTTTTGTATTCATAAACGGTTCACCTCAATCAGTGTGTCTATGGTGATTCTACACAAAACAGAAAAGAAAGTCAAATGGATGCGGATAAGAAGACATAACTTTCGATTTTTTTATGACAGAAACAACAGTTTGTGCTATACTGTGACATAGGCAGAAAGCTGCTTTAGCTTTATTAAGGAGGAGAAGAAAATGAAAATTTGCCCTGTTTGTAAAACAGAGTGCGGAGATGGAGCACTTTATTGTTCAAACTGTGGCTGTGCGCTTCCGCCGGCGTCTGTAAATCCATATACGCCGCCATACGAATCGCCGGTACAGCAGGAAGCCAAGGATGCTGTACCGCCTGCCCCAGAACCGCCGCAGGAAGCGCAGCCCTTTCAGCAGTCGAATACCTATCATGCTCCGCAGGGGGATACGGCGGAAACACATCGTAATGAAGGGCAGGGGTATTTTTCAGCATCCCAGAATGGATGGTATGGGGATCAAGCACAGGGCTATCCGAATGCGCAGCAGGGAAATTACAGCGAACAGAATGCATATCCCTATCCCAACATGCCGCAGGGAGGTTATCAACAACCGGTTTATCCCAACAAGCCTAAAAAGGGCATGAAAGGATGGGCAATCGGCCTGATTATCGGTGGGGTTATCCTGCTGGTCGCAATTATTGCAGCAGTTTGTGTGGCGATTTTTCTTAATTTTGATCAAAATTCTGTAGTGGATCCATCTTCCAGCATAGAAAGCTCAACAGAAGATGAAGTTTCCTTTGTAGAAGAATCAGAAGCCAATCAAGTCATCCCCACAGACCCGCATGATTTTAATCTTGCAGAGTCCAATCCGTTTGTTACAGAAGAAAACGGAGATGTAATTTTTACTATCCCGTCTTTGTTCTTTGATGCCAGCAGGGAAGAGCAGAATGCGATTGTTGAGATGATAGAAGCCGTTGGAAGCGAAGATATACGCTTTACGGAAGATGGCGATTTACAAGTTGTAATGTCTAAAACGGCATACAATCTTTTGCTTGAATCTTTTAGCGCAGGGCTGCAAATTGGTATAAATGAATTGAAAAACGACGATACTTTCCCGTCGGTAACGGATATCTCTGTAAACGATACCTATACTGTTTTTCAAGTAACGATAGACAGAACTACTGCTTCCGCAACTTTGGACGAGTATACTGCAAATCTTACCGTTTCTGCAATCGGTGGTTTATATCAGATGCTTGCCGGGGTCCCGGCGGACATGACAATGGTGACCGTACAGTTTGTGGATGCTGCAACAGGTGAAATCTACAATGAAGAGGAAACCATAAATCCGGCACAATATTTAGTGGATTTATCTTAAAATGAGAATAGCCAGCCATATACGCATACTGATGTACACGGCTGGTTATTTTTTTGTGTGCTTGGGATGAAAAAGAAAGAACATTTATATATATTCCATCAATTTTTTGTGTATAATCTGTTTGTTATATTGAATTTATGGTATTCACATGCTATTATAATATTATAGGCAGCCGCTTTCGGAGAAGCTGTATTTAAGATATGAATGAAAGGAGATATGGCTATGGCAAATAGGATTGTATTGAATGAAACATCTTATCATGGCAAAGGAGCCATTCAGGAAATTGCGGCAGAGGTCAAATCGCGCGGCTTTCAAAAGGCGTTTGTTTGTTCAGATCCGGATCTTATCGAATTCGGTGTGACGGGAAAGGTACTGAATGTCTTAGATGCGGCGGGCCTTGCTTATGCAGTATATTCGGATATTAAAGCCAATCCTACCATTGAAAATGTGCAGCATGGCGTGCAGGAATTCCACAATTCAGGTGCGGATTATATCATTGCGATTGGCGGCGGTTCTTCTATGGATACGGCAAAGGCAGTGGGGATTATTTCTGCCAACCCTGAGTTTGCAGATGTCCGCAGCCTTGAAGGAACCGCTCCCACAAAGAATAAATCAATACCGATTATTGCGGTACCGACAACCGCGGGAACGGCGGCGGAGGTCACCATAAATTACGTCATAACGGATGCAGAGAAAAAAAGAAAATTTGTCTGTGTGGATACACACGATATTCCCATTATCGCAATTGTGGATCCGGATATGATGAGCAGTATGCCAAAAGGGCTGACTGCCGCGACTGGAATGGATGCATTAACACATGCAATAGAAGGGTTTACCACAAAAGCCGCATGGGAAATGACAGATATGTTCCACTTGAAAGCAATCGAGATCATTTCAGCCAATCTGCGCGGTGCAGTTGCCAATACGCCGGAAGGGCGCGAAGGAATGGCGCTTGGGCAGTACATTGCAGGGATGGGCTTTTCCAATGTCGGGCTTGGCATTGTGCATTCTATGGCGCATGCACTTGGAGCAGTTTACGATACGCCGCATGGTGTTGCAAATGCGATCTTGCTTCCCACGGTAATGGAATATAACGCCGATGCAACAGGTGATAAATACCGGTATATAGCTGCGGCTATGGGAGTAGAGGGTACCAAGGACATGTCTCAGACGGAATACCGGAAAGCTGCTGTCGATGCGGTTAAAAGGTTGGCTTTGGATGTTGGGATCCCGGCTGATTTAAAAGGGATCGCAAGAGAAGAGGACGTGCCGTTCCTTGCGGAATCTGCTTATGCAGACGCATGCCGTCCCGGCAATCCAAAAGATACGTCTGTAGAAGAAATTGCGGCACTCTATCGCTCGCTTTTATAAAAATATTGTTATCAAAAAAGAAAAGAGCGGCAGCTTTGAAAAAGGCTGCCGCTCTTTTGGACTGAAATCGAGAGAAAGCATGCATAAACAAAAGCGGTCTTAGGGAAAAGGCTTCAAGGATCGCAGCTATAAACCTTTTATTCTTTTTTCTCTTCAATAAAAGCGATTGGGTCAACCCATTCCCTATCTTTTTTTATACCAAGATGCAGATGGCTTTCCTCTGCACGTTCGATATCTGCCGTTTCTCCGACCGTTCCGATCACATCGCCAAGTTTTACCGACTGACCGGTTGTTACACGAATATCATCGCCGAGATTGGCATAATAACTGATGACGCCGTCTGTGTGTTCAATCGTAACTGTGCATCCCCAAAGATCATCCGTTTCAACTGCGGATACGGTCCCGGCAGAAACAGCCTTGACCGGTGTTCCGGCAGAGGCGGCAAGATCGGTGCCTGTATGCAGGACCCAGTCGCCAAGCGTTTTAGACTTGACCATATTCTCGCCGCTGTAAGCGTTTAAAACATCGCCGGAGACCGGCATAGCAAATGCGGTTGTTTTGGCCGGTTCCGTCGGCTCTGTTACAGTCGGCGCAGTGCTTTCCTCAGGAGTGGAAACCTCCTCTTCGGAAGGAAGGGTAACTGGCGTATCGGCGGGCAAATTTAAATCGGTTTCGCTGTCAGAAATTTCTGGAGTAGATACTTCCGGCGGCGTGACTTCTAGTTTTCTCATAGCTGCGGTAACACCGAACCATGCTGCGGCGCCGATCGCAACAAGGCTGCAGGCAAGTGCGATATAAAAGCCTTTTGCGTTTTTCGTCCGGCTTTTTGCACGGTTTATTTGTATCTTTTTCATAGTCTTCTGTTCCTCCTGCTTTTTATTTATGACACGATCCCGCCACAAACCAGGCAAAAAGGTTCAGCTGTGTCCGTCGCCGGCGATAGACCGTGCAGTTTTTATTGTAATGAGTAAAACCATAGCTTCCGCGGCTTAGGCGGATTAACAGCGGCAACACATTTAGAAATACCGTCTACTTGCTGTCGGTGATAGTGTTGCCGGAAAGAAAAATTTTATGCCGTAAATTCATGTTCATATTATAGTCAAAAAATTCACAAAATTCGCTGAAAAGCGGTTGACGTTTATTTGCATATCTATTATAATGATTTGTATACACAATTTAATGCGGTGCAGTATAAAAGCAGTATGCTGCTACTATGACAGAAATGGGGTTGTTGAATCATGAGCAGAGTGTATAACTTCAGTGCAGGCCCGTCTATGCTTCCTGAAAGCGTTTTGAAAACAGCGGCGGCGGAAATGCTGGACTATCAAGGGTGCGGACAGTCCGTTATGGAGATGTCACACCGTTCTAAGGTTTACGAGGGAATCATTAACGCCTGCGAAGCCTCTCTGCGTGAGGTTATGAATATTCCGGACGGCTATAAAGTCCTGTTTCTTCAGGGCGGCGCTTCTTCACAGTTTGCTATGGTACCGCTCAACCTGATGAACAAGAACAACAAAGCGGACTATGTCATAACTGGGCAATGGGCTAAAAAGGCCTATACGGAAGCTGCGCGCTACGGGAAGGTAAATGTAGTCGCCTCTTCTGCGGATAAGACATTTTCGTATATTCCGGAATTGGATTCCACGTCATTTGATCCGGATGCGGATTATTTTCATATTTGTTTAAACAACACAATATACGGGACAAAATATCATGACATCCCCAATACAGGAAAGGTACCGCTGGTAGCTGATGTGAGTTCGTGCATTTTGTCAGAGCCGATTGACGTTTCAAAATTTGGTGTGCTCTATGCGGGCGCGCAAAAAAACATGGGTCCGGCCGGCCTTACCGTTGTGATTATTCGCGAGGATCTAATCGGAAATGCAATGGATATCACGCCTACCATGTTCAATTATAAAACCCATGCCGATAACGGATCTATGTTTAATACACCGCCAACCTATGCTATTTATATCTGCAAACTGGTGCTTGATTGGATCAAAAATGAAATTGGCGGACTTGAAAATATGAAAACAATCAATGAGAAAAAAGCAGCCTTGCTGTATGATTTTCTTGACGGCTCGCATCTTTTTAAAGGCACGGTGGAAAAGGGTTCGCGTTCTTTAATGAATATTCCGTTTATTACCGGAAGCGAGGACTTGGATAAGAAGTTTGTCGCAGAAGCGACGGCGGCTGGATTTGTCAATTTAAAAGGGCATCGTACCGTTGGCGGTATGCGCGCTTCTATTTATAATGCGATGCCTATGGAAGGTGTAGAGAAACTGGTTGCCTTTATGAAGGCGTTTGAAGAGACAAACGCTTAAGCATTTCGGCAAGGGAAAAGGAGACGGTCTTTTATGTTTCAGATTCAGACAATGAATAAAATATCCCCTGCGGGCCTTGATCAGTTTGATCGTGCCAAATACACATGGGGGGATGAAATGGCGGCGCCGGACGCGATTATTGTCCGCTCTGCCGCCCTGCATGACATGGAGTTCCCCGCGTCTCTTAAGGCGATTGCACGCGCTGGTGCAGGCGTAAACAATATCCCGGTTGACCGCTGTACGGAACAGGGCATTGTGGTTTTTAATACTCCGGGCGCAAACGCCAATGCGGTTAAAGAAATGGTGATTTTGGCACTGCTGATGTCATCCCGTAAAGTTGCTGCTTCCATGGATTGGATCAAGACATTAAAAGGGAATGGCGCGGAAGTTAGCAAGCTGGTCGAAAAAGGGAAATCACAATTTGCAGGACCGGAAATTGCAGGAAAGAAGCTTGGCGTTATAGGTTTGGGCGCGATCGGCATTCTGGTGGCAAATGCTGCTGAGGCGCTTGGTATGACGGTATACGGGTATGATCCGTATATTAGTGTAGATGCAGCGTGGGGGTTATCCCGTAGTATTATCCATGCTCCATCTCTGAAGGAAATTTATGAAAATTGCGATTATATAACGCTGCATGTCCCTGCAAACAAGGAGACCAAAGGCAGTATCAACGCGTCTTCCATAGCAATGATGAAATCGGGTGTAAGAATCATCAATTTTGCACGCGGCGAGCTTGTTGAAACAGATGATTTGCTGTCAGCTTTGGATGAAAGACAAGTTAAGGTCTATGTTACAGACTTTCCTACGGATGAAATGCTTGACCATCCGGGGGTTGTCGCCTTCCCACATCTTGGTGCTTCCACTCCGGAGTCAGAAGACAACTGCGCGCGTATGGCAGCCCAAGAACTGATCGATTTTTTGGAAAGCGGCAATATAAAAAACAGTGTGAATCTGCCCGATGCAATGATGGCAAAAACACCTTTGCCGCGGGTTTGTGTGATTCATAAAAATGCAAAAACAATTATTTCGCAGATTTCAGCCGCGTTGTCAGATTTGAATATTGAGAATATGCTCAATAAATCAAAAGGCGACTACGCCTACACTATGCTGGATGTTGATCGTGCTGTACCGGCCGCAGCGCTGGAAGCTGTTTCTGCTGTAGAAGGCGTTATCCGTGTTTTTGTTGTCGAGTAATGAATAGAAAAAGCAGCGTTCCTATAGGAACGCTGCTTTTTCTAT
>CAJFJV010000011.1 GCA_904384225.1 uncultured Oscillospiraceae bacterium
CCACCCGGAGCGGTACCGCAACCTTTTGGTCCGGATCGGGGGGTTCTCGGCGCGGTTTGTGGAGTTGGATCCCATCGTCCAGCACGAGCTGCTCCTGCGTACAACGGTAGAGGAGTTCTGACATATGGAGCAGACGACTGGAACGCTCTTTAATATCCAGCGTTTTTCCCTGCACGACGGCCCGGGTATCCGTACAACCGTCTTCTTCAAGGGATGTAACCTTTCCTGCGCATGGTGCCATAATCCGGAATCCTTTTCGCCGGCGCCGCAGCTTAGCGTGGATACGGTGCACTGCACTTCATGCGGGATGTGTGAAAAAACATGCCCGCAGGGTGCGCATACGATCAACCCGCAGACAGGGGAGCACCTTTTCCATATGGAAAAATGCGTCTTGTGCGGCGCGTGCATCAAGGCGTGCCCGGCCGCCGCAATTACGCGGATTGGCCAGACGTACACGGTAGAACAGGTGATGGAGACGGTCTTGCGTGACCGGATATACTATGGCCCCTCCGGGGGCGGCGTGACCTGCTCCGGCGGGGAAGCGACCATGCAGTATGCGTTTTTGACGGCGCTTTTATCTGCGTGCAAGGCGGAAAAAATCCATACCTGCGTGGAAACGAACGGCGTTTTGCCTGCGCAGCGGCTTACCGCGCTGTGTGATCTGGTGGATTTGTTCCTGTTTGATTTCAAGCATTACGACAGCGTACAGCACGAAAAATATACCGGCGTCCCGCTCGAACCCGTTTTGGAAAGCTTGAAGCTTTTGGCAAAGCTTCAAAAGCCGGTGATTGTCCGGTGTCCGGTTATTCCGGGCGTAAACGATACGGAGGAGCATTTTGCCGCTATCCGTTCGCTTAAGGAACAGTATTCCAATATTATAAAAACAGAGGTTATGCCGTATCACGATATTGGTGCGGTCAAATGGAAAAATATTGGAAAAAGCTATCTGATGCGGGATGTAAAGGTGCCTTCAAAGGAGCAGATCGCACAGTGGCGTTTAAAAGCAGAGTAAGAGTACTTTATTTGGGTATGAAATAGGCTGAACAGCCCGGTTCCAATCTGGAGTCGGGCTGTTTGCCTTTTACAGGCGTCTGTGATAAAATAAAACGGTAAAGAAGAAACGCCGGCCCGCAGGCAGCGGGCGGCGCGCCGCCTAAAAGGCGGTGCAAAAAGAGAGAGGGATTTTCATGATAAAGCTTTCTGAATGGAAAAAGGGCGGCCGCCCCGCCGTATTATGGCAGGGGAACGACGGCTTCCTTGTATCGGACGGGGATCATACGATTGCAACGGATCTCGACTTGTTCAATCCGGAGCGCAAAGCTCCGCCGACGGTTGATCTGGATGAGCTTTGCGGCACGCTGGACTGGCTTTTGATTACGCACGGCCATGAGGATCACTTCAATGCGGCCACTGTGGCCCATCTTGTAAAACACAGCCGATGCCGCTTTGCTATCCCGCAAAGCTGTATCGGCAAGGCGTTTGAAATAAAAGGGCTGAGCGAACGGGCGCGTTTTGTGGCGCCGGGCGATTCGTTCGGTGCGGATGGCGTCCCCGTTTCCTGTGTGCGGGCTGTGCATGGCCATATCGGCGGTTGTGTATACAGCGGGGCTTCCATGCTTGACTGCGGCTACCGCTTTTCAATCGGCGGCCTTCGTTTTTATCAGCCGGGCGATACGCTTTTGCTGGAAGAGCATATGGAGATGCAGGGGGTAGACGTCTTGTTTTTGTCACCCACAGAGCATAACACATGGATCGAAAATTCGGTAAAGCTGATCCGTTTTCTGAAGCCGTCCTACGTTATTTTGCAGCATCACAGCACATATAGCGAGGAAGATCCGCGCAATTATTTCTGGGCGCATGGGTATACCGGCGAATTGCTCGCGGCGCTGGAGGAAGAAGAGCGCGCCCGCTGTATCATACCGGATCAAAACAGCGGGATCTATTTTTAGCCGGCGGCTTCCGGCTGTACGGCCCGTTTTTTAACAAGTGAAGCAGAGAGGAGAACTGGTATGTACTATAAGGAGTATGGCAACACCAAAATGCGTGTTTCTGCAGTGGGGCTTGGCACCATGCGGTATGACGATGCGGCTATTTCAGAAGGAAGGCTGGAGGCGTGCGCGGAAATCCCCCTGTATGCGTACGAAAAAGGCATTAATTATTTTGATACAGCGCCGTTTTACTGTCAGGACAAAAGCGAGGTCATCACCGGCATGGCGCTGGCCCAAATGCCGCGCGAGAAGGTCTATGTCTCGTCAAAAACCAATTTTAACGCGATGAGGGCTATGGGCCCTTTAAACCGCGATACCTTCCGCCGCCGTTTGGAGGAATCGCTGACAAGGCTGAAAACCGATTATCTTGATTTTTATCACCTGTGGTGCGTGCTGAACCTTGACGCGTATGAGGAGCAGTGCAGCCTGCTGTATCCATTTTTTGAAGAGACGAAACGGGAAGGGCTCATCCGCAATATCGTTTTCTCCGCGCATCTGCAGGGAGAGGATATCGGGCAGGTAGTCCGGACCGGACTCTTCAAGGGTATGCTGATTGGATATAACGCACTGAATTACCGTTTCCGCCAAAGCGGCATAGAAGCGGCGCATGCCAGCGGGATGGGCGTAGTCGTTATGAACCCGCTGGGCGGCGGGCTGATCCCCCAAAACCCCGAAACGTTTTCCTATCTTACAGCAGGGACGGATTTGACTGTTGCGCAGGCGGCACTTCGTTTTGTAGCGTCGCACAAAGAGGTTACGGTGACTTTGGCCGGCTGTACGTCGAAAGCGCATGTGGACGATGCAGTAAAGGCGGTGGAGGGGCTTGTGGAACACCCTGCCAAAGAGATTACCGCACAGCTGGAGGGCAAAGGAATCGGGCTTAACGACCTCTGTACAAGCTGCGGATACTGCAACCATTGCCCAAAGGGAATCCAGATCCCGAAGTTTATGGACGCCTATAACCAAAAGATGCTGACGGGCGACAGCGCGCAGATTGCCGGCCGGCTTGACGGGCATTGGGGAATCCCAAAGGAACAGGCGGCGCTCTGTGTTGCCTGCGGCAAGTGTGAAACGCTTTGTACGCAGCATTTGCCGATCATAGCACGCCTGAAGGAAATAGCGGCGTTATAAATCAGAATTTTCTTATATCGGAGGATCCTACGATGACACAATCCATAAAAAAGATGGCGTATGGCGGCCTTTTGATTGCCATCGGCATTATATTGCCGCAGCTCTTCCATATTTTCGGTCAGGCCGCCGGGCAAACCTTTCTGCCGATGCATATTCCCGTTATGCTTGCCGGCATGCTGATCGGGCCGGTATGGGCGCTGGGGGTTGCCGTGATTGTCCCGGTTTTGAGCAGCCTGATTACGGGGATGCCGGCGGTCCCGATGCTTTATTTCATGCTGTTTGAACTGGCGGCCTATGCGGTAGTGTCCGGCCTGCTTGCCAAAAAGGGCGTGAACGTGTATTTGAATCTGGCGGTCACAATCCTGTGCGGCCGCGCAGTATACGGCCTTTCTCTGGTTGCGGCAGTCAACGTGTTTTCGTTTGCCCCGCCGTTTGCCAATGCCACCGCTTTCTTTACCGGGCTTGTAAGCGGCCTTCCGGGGGTGGCTTTGCAATTTATAGTGATTCCGCTTTTGATGTTTGCGCTAAGGAAAGGAGGGCTTGTCCTTGTCAAGACGAAGTGAAGTAACCGCCCGCCTATATCGGGAGAATGCAAGCTGCGTCGTGGAAAAAGGCGGGGTGTTTTATACGTCGGAGCTGTTCGGCATTAAGCCGCTGATGCAGTTTTTGCGGCAGGACCGCCGCTTTTTTGAAGGCGCAGCCGTGGCGGACAAGGTAATTGGGAAAGCGGCGGCCATGCTGCTGGCCGACAGCGGCGTTCAAGAGGTTTTCGGCGCAGTGATGAGCGAATCTGCCGCTGCCTTCCTTAAAAGCTGCGGCATTCCGTTTGGTTATTGCGAACTGGTGCCGATGATAGAAAACCGTACGCATACCGGCATGTGTCCGATGGAAGAGACAGTGCAGGGGCTGCAAAACCCCGCCGATGCCTTTGCGGCGCTTGAGAAAACCATCGCGCGCCTTATGGCAGGGAAAAACGGCTGATCCGCCTTTGCCGGTGTGCAGTCAAACGAGTTAAGGGGCATGGCGCGCAGACCGCGCCGCGCCCCCTTTTTGTGCGGCGTGCGCCTGCTGTATGCGGAGGAAGGGCGGGACGCGGGAATGGTTTTTCCCTGCGGCATTGTAATCCGGATGGTTCTGTGGTATGATGCAAAAAAGGTTATAGGACAGGAGGTCGGTCGAATGGAATTAAACCAGCTGCCGCATTACTGCGGGGAAAGGCAGCCGAATACGGACTATCATCATGGGGCGCTTCCGCCCGTAAAAGGGGCAGGCTGTTTTCAGGTGACGCGTGCGAACCGGACGCATCCTGAGTGGGACGACGGGGTCGGCGGGACGTACAAGCATGGCGCGGATCTTGCTTTTTGGAACAATACTTTTTATCTCCACTATTTTACAAACCCTGTAAGCGAGCATACCGGAGCCGGGCAGAGCATTCTGGCGTCTTCAAAGGACGGTATGCACTGGGAAGATTTCCAGACGGCTTTCCCGGTATACCGGATACCTGCCTGTACGGTTGAGGACTGCGAAGGCAACGTCCATACTTTTTCCGGAAAAACCTTTGCCTTTATCCACCAGCGGGTCGGGTTTTACCGGACAAAATCCGACCGCATGCTGCTGTTAGGGTTTTACGGGTGGTCGCCGCAGCCGTGGATCACGCCGTGGGACAATTACGGCATCGGCCGCGTTGTCCGGGAACTTTACCGCGATGGGACGATGGGAGCGATTTTCTTCATCCGGCCGTGCCGGCAGGGCGGCTGGTCGGACAGACAGCTGCTGTATCCCTTGTATACCGAATCGGAGGATCCGTCGTTTGTGGCGTGCTGCGAGGAGCTTTTGCATGACCGGCTGGCAGTGCAGCAGTGGGCGGAGGAAAACGGCGACCGGGATGAGTTGATTTTAATCAAACACGGGCCGGATGGCAAAAGCAATCAGGCGTTTTGCTGGTATCACATCGATGAAAAGAAAGTGATCGGCTTGTGGAAGCACTCCCGTGCGGCACGCAGTGAAGACGGCGGGCGGACATGGGGCCCGGTCACCGTCTGCCCTTCGCTTGTTATGAGCGGGCAGAAGGTCTGGGCGCAGAAAACGGATGACGGGCGCTTTGCAATGGTGTATGATCCCACAATGGAGTCCACGCACCGCTGGCCTTTGTGTGTGACAACTTCGGAAGACGGCCTTGCCTTCCGCAATATGCTTCTGGTGCATGGTGAGGTTCCGCCCATGCGGTTCGGCGGCTTTTGGAAAGATTTTGGCCCGCAGTATATGCGCGGCATTGCAGAAGGCATTGCACGTCCCCAAAACGAGATGTGGGTGGCCTACACGGTAAACAAAGAGGACGTTTGGGTGGCAAGACTCCCGGTCCCGATCAGCGGAACAGAAGAGCAGAGACAGGTTTCGGCTGATTTTACAAGCGGTTTTTCGGATTTTACCATCTATTCTCCAAAATGGGCGCCCGTTTCCCTGACGCAGATTCCCTCCCTGCGCCTTTCCGACTTTGACCGGTATGATTATGCAAAGGCGGAGCGGGTTTTGTATCCGGCAAAAAAGCTCACCGTTTCATTTGCCGTCATCCCGCGGCAAAACACGCACGGGAATCTGTACTGCGAATTGCAGAGCGAAACCGGCCATCCTGCGGTCCGCCTGATTTTCCGCGAAGACGGGAAGCTTTGTGTCCGTACGACAGCGGTGATCCCTGTGTGTGCATATCAGCCGGACCGGCCGCTTTCGATTAAAATACAGGCGGATTGCGGGACGCATCGTTTCACACTTGCGGTGGACGGCGGGGAAGAGCGTGCGTTTTTGTGCATGGCGGCGGTAGAACGTCTGTCGCGGTTTGTCCTGCGCACGGGCGCACCCCGCCTGTCCCCTACGATTGAGGATCTGCCGCGCGAAGAGGCCGACGGCGGGCTTTTGCTCTGCGATAAAAAGGATCGGGCGGCGGTATACGATTTGACGGCCTTTTTTGCGCATAGCGAAGAATGACGCGCGGAAGGCTGGCTGAAGAGACGCCCTGACGCAGACGATGCATCCAAAAGGGCCTGCTTGTAAGGAAAGAGAGGGAAAGATATGTTTGATTTGACGGCAGTCGGGGAAATGCTGATTGATTTTACGCCGGTAGGTGCGCCGGGGAGGCCCGATACCTATCAGGCAAATCCCGGCGGCGCACCGGCAAATACGGCCAGCGCTTTTGCTGCACTCGGCGGAAAGAGCGCTTTTATCGGGAAAGTCGGCGCGGATCCGTTTGGAGACCGCTGCCGCGAGGCGCTGGTCAAAGCGGGATGCTCCGACCGCTTTTTGATTTCGGCAAAGGGGTTTGCGACCACGCTTGCTTTTGTCACACTTTCATCGGAAGGAGAGCGCAGCTTCACCTTTTACCGCAACCACACGACGGCAGATGTAAACCTTTCCCCAAACGATATCCCGCAGGCTTGGTGCAAAAGCAGCCGGGTTTTCCATTTCGGTTCCGTTTCGCTGACAGATGAACCGTCGCGCAGCGCTACGCTTTACGCGGTCAAAGAGGCGAAAGCGGGCGGGGCCTTGATTTCATATGATCCCAATCTGCGTACTGCGCTCTGGCCATCGCCTGACGAGGCAAGGTGCCGGATTTTGGATGCGCTGCCGCTCGCATCCCTATTCAAAATTTCCGAAGAAGAGCACGCATTCCTATTTGGAGAGGAAGAGGAGGATGAGACGGGGAAGCGGCTGTATTGCTCGCTTGGGATCCCTCTTACCGTTATCACAAAGGCAAGGAAGGGGTGTACGGCGTATTTAAAGGGCAGGCGCTTCGACTCCAGCGCCTTCGATGTGGAGGCCGTCGATACCACGGGAGCAGGCGACGGCTTTTGGGCGGCCGTCCTTTACCGGCTGACGCGCCGGCCGTCTTTGCTCTCCGGCCTGGGAGAGGCGGAATTTTCCGGCATTTTAGACTATGCCAATGCAGTGGGAAGCCTTATTACGACAAAGCGCGGCGCCATTGCCGCCATACCGGATGAACAGGAGATCCGGCACTGCATGGAGCATACCCCGCGTGCCGGACGGCAATAGGAAAGGGCGGATTGGAAAAGCAGACGGGAAGAATGCCCCCGCGCGGTCTGAAAACAGGCAGTTCGGGCAAGGCGGCCGCTGCGGGTTTGGCGGCTTTTTAAGCCGTACCTTTCTTTTTTCCCGCAATACTGCATACAATCTTTCAGGTGATCCGGGCCTTCGGTTGAAAGACCAGCTCGTTTTGTGGTATAATAAGACAAAAAGCGCTGCAGGACGGGGCTTTTGGTTTTGGCTTTTATATTGATTTTGATGAAGGAAAAGGCGGCGATGTGATGGGAATGACCACGGCGCAGTGCATGGATGTGTTGATAGAAGCGGGTTTGTACCGCTTTGGCGGGCTGTATGACGAGAAAGCGGCGGTGACGGATGTCACCTATGATTCCAAGGAAACAAAGGAAGGGACGCTGTTTTTCTGCAAGGGCGCGGCGTTTAAACCGGCATATTTGGAAGAGGCAGTGCGCCGCGGTGCGGTTTGCTATGTAAGCGAGGAGGCGTATCCGGATGTGCTGTGCAGCCACCTCATCGTTTCAGATGTGCGCCGCGCAATGGCTGTGCTGGGCGCGGCCTTTTACGGCCATGCGGACCGCGCGCTCGATCTGATCGGCATTACGGGCACAAAGGGAAAGTCGACCACCGCTTATTATATCAAATATATCTTGGATGAGTACGCAGCGGAGAGGGGCGAAAAGCCGTGCGGCATTATCTCTTCCATAGACACCTACGACGGAAAGGTTTTGGAGGAATCGCACCTTACGACGCCGGAAGCGCTTGTCCTGCACCGGCATTTTGCCAATGCAAGGGACTGCGGGCTTTCCCGCATGGTAATGGAGGTGTCGAGCCAGGCGCTTAAGTATGACCGGGTGCTCGGCGTCTCTTACCGTGCAGGCGTCTTTTTAAACATCTCGGAAGACCACATTTCGCCGGTGGAGCATCGGGACTTTGAGGACTATTTTTCTTCTAAGCTCAAGCTTTTTTCCCAATCGCAGACAGCGTATATCAATATGGACAGCGACCATGCCCAGCGTATCGCCGAAGCGGCGAAGGCGGCGCGGAAGGTGGTCACCTTCGGCAAACGGCCGGAAGCCGATTTTTACGGCTATCAGATCCGCAAAGAGGATGGCGAGATCCGTTTTCGTATCCGCTGCGCGCAGTTTGACGCACCGTTTGCACTGACAATGCCGGGGCTGTTCAATGTGGAAAATGCATTGGCGGCTGTCGCCGTCTGCACAGAGCGGGATATCCCGCTTGCCGTTATGCAAAGGGGGCTTTATAAGGCGCGCTCAAGCGGACGGATGGAAATGCATGCTTCAGCGGACGGGAAAAAAATCGCGATTGTCGATTATGCTCACAATAAACTGAGTTTTGAAAAGCTTTTTTCTGCAATGCGGGCAGAATACCCGGGCTGGCACATCTATGCGGTATACGGCTGTCCGGGCGGCAAGGCATATAACCGCCGGGTCGAGCTCGGTGAAATTGCCGGGAAGTACAGCGACGCAGTCTATCTGACAATGGAAGACCCAGGGAAAGAGGATACACATCAGATCAGCTTAGAAGCACAGCCGCATATCACAAAACACAACTGCCCGTGCTATTTGGTGGACGACAGGGGAGAGGCCATCCAGCGTGCAATTTTAGAGGCGCCGCAAAATACGCTGATCCTGATCACAGGAAAAGGGAATGAGACGCGGCAGAAAATCGGGACGGAATATGTGCCGTGCAAAACGGACACGTATTTTGCAGAGCGCGCGCTTGCAGAAGGGTTCTCTGCCGCCGATATAGAACGGCAGATAGCGGCGCCGGCCCCGGCGCGCCGATAGGCTTTGGATCGGCGCTGATGCACAGGACAACAAAATACCGGTATACCCGTTGTGAAACGGCAGGGAGGAAATATGGAAAAAATACGGATTCAAAAAATTATTGCGGACAGCGGTGTCTGTTCGCGTAGGAAAGCGGAAGTGCTGATTGAAGAGGGCCGCGTCAAGGTAAACGGCCATCCGGCCTTGATCGGACAAAAGCTTGACCCGAAAAAAGACCTGATTACAATCGATGGGGAGCGGCTGTTCGTCGCCAAAAAGAAAGAGCTTGTTTATTTGATGATGAACAAGCCGCGCGGATATTTGACTTCGATGGGAGACGACCGCGGGCGCCGCTGTGTGACGGAACTGCTGCCGGCGGATTTGCCGGTGCGCGTCTTCCCGGTTGGCCGCCTCGACTTAAATTCCGAAGGGCTGCTGCTTTTTACGAATGACGGGGACTTTGCAAATGATCTGATGCATCCGTCCCGTAAAGTTACCAAAACTTACCGGGTAACGGTGCGCCCGGACATTACGGACGAGCAGGCCGCAAAGCTTTCCGCAGGCGTATATATCGACGGGCGGCTGACGGCCCCCGCAGAAGTACGGGTTTTGACGAAAGAGCCAAACCGCGTGGTCTGCGAAATCGTCATCCATGAGGGACGCAACCGGCAGGTGCGGAAAATGTGCGAGGCGGTAGGGCTCGAGGTGGCGCGCTTGAAGCGTACGGCAATCGGCCCGCTCCGGCTCGGCATGCTGAAACCGGGGGCGGTGCGCCCGCTGAATAAAGAGGAGCTGCGCGCCATCCGCACGGCAATCTCTAAGCCACAGACAGGAGGAAAAAGATGATTTCAATCCTTCCGCTGCGCGACCGCGCGCTTTTGCAAAAATTAAATGAAACAGAGCATACGGATTGTTCGCATGCATATTGTTTATATGACGGCGGGAAAGTCACGGCTTATCTTTTGTACGATATGCATGAGAAAGAGGCTTTCCTTGCGAAACTGGGCGGCCAATGGGACGACAACATTGCGGACGGACTTTGCCGGGCCGTCTTTTCAAGCCTGCTGGACTTGAATGTGGACAGCGCCCGCTTTTCCCCCGCGATAGACCGCTCCCTTACCCGGCGGCTTGGCTTTACAAAAGGAGAGAGTGATACGGTCGAATCGATCCGCTCGATCCTCTACCACTGCCAAAGCTGCGGCTGCGCCAAATAAATTCCAATTAAATCCTGTGAAATTGGTTGCGCTTTGTACAAAAATGCGCTATAATAATTTCATAAATTTTATTAGGGAGGTTTTCCGAATGAAAAAAGGTACTTTTGGCATTAGACTTAGTTTTTATGCCGTACTGGCCTTCGTTCTGGCTTTTTTGGGGCAGACGCTTCTGCTGGGGCTTTTGCTCGGCTTTGTCATCGTCGCAGAGAAAGACGAGTGGCTGACAAGGCAGACCATGCAGGCGTTCTTTTTGACCATTGCCGTTTCTGTGGTGCGGGGTGCGCTGGAGCTTATTTCCATGCTTTTCAGCTGGATCCCGTCGATCGGTTCGATTTCCGTAAGCAGCATTGTGTTGGCACTGTTTGATTGGGTCAACTGGGCGGTCAGCGTGGTTGCACTTATTTTTATCATTATCGCGGTGTTCAAAGTCCTAAAAGGCGGCGAGGCAAATGTCCCGCTGTGCGCTTCTTTGGCAAACCGTGCTTATGGTATTGTAAAAGAAAAGCCGGTTTATCCGCAGCAGCCGCAATATCCGCAGTATCCGCAGCAGCCGCAATACCAGCAGCCGCAGTACCCGCAATATCCACAGCAGAACGCTCCGCAGCAGCCGCAGTACCCGCAGCAGAACGTTCCGCCGCAGAATCCGCAACAGTAAATTCCTTTTTTCTACATAACACGATTCAAAACCGCACCGCAGAAGACGGTGCGGTTTTACTTTGTAAAAAAACTTTATTTTGTCTTTGGAAAAGTGAAAAAACGCTTGTCATTTAAAGAAGGGTTGTGTATAATAAAATGCGATATGGTGTGCAGAGCACCACATCGGACGCATCAGTTTTTTGCTGCGTTTTGGTGAACAGAATAGCGTTTTGCTGATATAAAGAAACGGAGGAACAAAAATGAGTTCGACAAACAGAATCGAGATGCTCGCAGAGCGTAACGCTTCGATCGACTTGAAAAACCCGGCGAGAGCCCGGCTTGTTAAGTTGTTTGACGCAGACAGCTTTGTTGAGCTGGACGCTTTTGTAAAGGCGGGCGAAAAAGAAGCCGGCGTTATAGCAGGATATGGCTTGGTTGAGGGCAGCGTTGTATATGCCTTCTCTCAGGACGTGTCGTCCGACAGCGGTGCGGTGAATGCGGCCCATGCAAAAAAAATCAAGAAAATATACGAGCTGGCTGCGAAAACCGGATGCCCCGTCGTCTGCGTCTATGACTCTAAGGGTGCCAAGCTTTCCGAGGGCAATGAAATGCTTGCGGCGTATTCAGAGGTGCTTGCCGCCTCTGGGAAAATTTCCGGTGTGGTTCCTCAAATTGCGCTTGTGCTGGGAACCTGTGCAGGCGTTAACGCAATGCTTGCGGCGGCGGCCGACGTGCTTGTTATGAGCCGCGAGGCGGAGCTGTTTATGACGGCGCCCTTTATTGCGGCGGCGAACGGCGACAGCGCGGAAGATGCGGGCTCTGCCGAGGCTGCGGCAAAAGCCGGCGTGGCTGCTGTCGTAGCGGATGACGAAGACGCCGCTGTTGCGGAGGTAAGAAAGCTTTTGACTATGCTTCCGCAAAACAATCTGGCAAGCCTTCCGCTGTTTGAGTTTGCCGACAGCACGGAGACGCTTGACCCGTCCGGCTGTCCGAAACGGATTGTAGAAGCGATTGCAGACGCGCAGTCACTTGTAGAGCTCTCTGCGGAGTACGGAAAGGGCGTATATACGTTTCTTGGCACAATGGCCGGCACGACAGTCGGTTTTGTCACCACAAGCAAAGAGAATGCGCTGGACTCGGCGGCGTGTGAAAAAGCGGCGCGCTTTGTCAAAGTGTGCGACGCTTTCAATATCCCGATTGTAACCTTTATCGATTCAAAAGGCTTTGCCCTGAATGCGGACGTCGCTGTCGTAAAAGATGCGGCCAAGCTTGCAGGCGCTTATGCAGAGGCGACAGCGCCGAAGATCAGCGTCATTACGGGCAAAGCTTTCGGGCCTGCCTATATTGCGCTGGGTTCCAAAAACGCCAATGCGGACGTTACGCTCGCTTGGCCGCAGGCTGTCATCAGCACGCTGGCGCCTGAAACGGCGGTCGAGTTTTTGTGGGAGGACCGCTTTAAAGGTACGGAGGACGTCAAGGCAACGCGCACAGCTTTGCTTGAGGAGTATGAGGATACGGTTGCTTCCCCGTTTGCGGCTGCGGAAAGCGGCGCGGTTGAAGCGGTTGTCGCACCTGAAGAAACCAGAAAGAATATTATCAATATGCTTGATATGCTTGCCGGCAAGCGGGAGTCCACTTTGCCGAAAAAGCACACGACTTTTTAAGCTAACAGGAGGAAAAAAGCAATGAGAAGATTCAATGTTGTAGTAAACGGGAAAGCATACGACGTAGCAGTGGAAGAGTTGGCGGCCGGCGCTGCACCGGCTGCTCCGGTTGCAGCTCCAGCAGCTGTAGCCCCGGCCGCGCCTGCGGCGCCGGCAGCCCCGGCTGCACCGGCCGCTCCCGCAGCCCCGGCCGCAGAAGAGACGGTTTCCGCCGCTGTAGGCGAGGGAACAACGGTTGAGGCGCCAATGCCGGGCACCATCCTTGACGTAAAAGTTGCGGTCGGGGATACCGTAAAAGCAGGCGACCCTGTTGTCGTTCTGGAAGCGATGAAAATGGAAAATGATATTGTTGCACCGGTCGACGGTAAGGTGACCTCCATTGTTGTCAAGAAAGGCGATACCGTAAATTCCGGTGACGTCATGGCGACAATTGCTTAATTTTTAGTCTTTGGTGCATGTACGGCACCCTGAAAATGAAACGATGGAGGAAAAATAAAAATGGCTAAAGTAAAAATTACGGAAACCGTTTTGCGCGACGCGCACCAGTCCTTGATTGCGACGCGTATGCCGATTTCCGACATGCTGCCGATCCTTCCGGAATTGGACAAGATCGGTTTCTATTCCGCAGAGGTCTGGGGCGGCGCAACGTTTGACGCCTGCCTCCGCTTTCTGGATGAAGATCCGTGGGAGCGTTTGCGCACCATCCGCAAACTGATGCCCAATACCAAGCTGCAAATGCTGTTCCGCGGCCAGAATATGCTGGGTTACCGTCATTATGCGGACGATGTTTTGGAGTATTTTGTGCAGAAGACCGTTGCAAACGGTATGGATATCATCCGTATATTTGATGCGCTCAACGATATCCGCAATCTGGAAACGGCGGTAAAAGCGGCGAAAAAAGAGGGCGCGCATGCGCAGATCGCCATTTCCTACACCACGGGCGATGTCTTTACGACAGAGTATTATGTCAATTATGCAAAGCAGATCCGTGATATCGGCGCGGATTCCATCTGCTTAAAAGATATGGCGGCGCTTCTAACGCCATACCGCACGGAAGAACTGGTCAAGGCGATCAAAGCCGAAGTAGACCTGCCGCTGCAAATCCACACCCACTACACTTCGGGCCTTGCCTCCATGTGCCTGTTAAAGGGGATTGAGGCGGGTGCAGACGCCGTGGATACCGCTATGTCCCCGCTGGCGCTCGGCACTTCGCACGCACCGACGGAGTCTATCGTGGCAGCGCTGCAGGGGACGGAATACGATACCGGTCTGGATCTTGTCAAACTCAATGAGATCCGCTCCTATTTTATGACGCTGCGTGATAAATATATCAAGTCCGGGCTTTTGGATCCGAAGATGCTGGCGACCGACGCAGGCGCTTTGATCTATCAGGTACCGGGCGGCATGCTTTCAAACCTTCTCTCCCAGCTGAAACAGGCCGGGAAAGAGGACAAATTGCAGGAGGTGCTGGAGGAGGTGCCGCGCGTGCGCAAAGACGCGGGCTACCCGCCGCTGGTAACGCCGAGTTCCCAGATCGTCGGCACACAGGCTGTCTTCAACGTCATCATGGGCGAGCGGTATAAGACCGTTACCAAAGAGTTTAAGGGACTTGTACGCGGTGAATACGGCAAGACGCCGGTTCCGATCGACCCGGATTTCCGCAAAAAGATCATCGGCGACGCAGAGCCGATCGACTGCCGTCCGGCTGACCTGATTAAGCCGGAGCTGGACACCCTCCGCAAGGAATGCGCAGAGTGGATCGAGCAGGAAGAAGACGTTTTAAGCTATGCGCAGTTCGGTCAGGTTGCGGTGAAATTCTTTGAAAAGCGCCGCGCAAAGAAATACAACATTGATGCGGAGCACGCCGATCAGGTGAACGCTGTTCATCCGCTGTAAGTTTTCTCATATAAGAAATGGGGCAGTGCAGTTCTTTTGAATTGCACTGCTTTTTGTTTTTATAAAATTTACAAGGGGAGATGCAGCATTTGGACCCTTTGACCGGTATTATATAGGACGGATGGAGATTCTTTTGTCACGTTTACAAAAAAACAGCGTTATTTTGAGTAGGAGATATCTGAGAAGCTATTTTGGGTTCGACAGTTATATCGTGCTGTGCAGGGATTACGCGGGAAGGGGGTCGTACATACATGATGAAAAAACGGTATATCTGGATTGGAGCTATTATTGCTCTTTTTATAATATGCACTTCTTTCCTGCTCGTTTCCTGTGGAAAAAGTTCGCTTTCTGCATTCTGCAATATGCAGGGCGTAAAGTCTGTTACGTTCTATGAAAGCGCAGATAAGGGGCCTGGTGTCTTTGATTATCAAAGCAGCGGCCGATTTTATCAGGTGCAGGAGGGTGCTCTTTTTGAGAAATATCAGTCTTGGTTTCAGTCCGGCAGCGTTTCTGTAAAAGAACTGGAACCAAGCGGGGAGATTTCGACAGGCCCCTTCTCAAGGGGAGCCATTGTGGAATTTACGCTTCAGGAACAGGAGGAATCGTGCCCGTATGAACCTGTTGTGGTTCTTCGGTTGGATGAACAGGGGATTGAGCCGTATAATGCAATGATGATTTTGACCTATACAGATTCGGAGTCCTATCGGCGCTTTGGGAAATCAAATATGAAAAATTACTTTATGGTAAGGATTTCGGATGCCGAGGGGATGGATACGGAAACGATCGATCGGATTGTTTCGGAGGCTTGGTAGCTTATCGGCGTTTTAGCGAAGGGAAGGGAAAATGATGAAACGGAAAGGCCTTTTATGTATGGGATTTCTTTTGCTGTTCCTGCTTTTTTCCGGATGCGGCGCGGAGGAAAACAGCATAGCGTGGCATATTGGTCTGACTTCGGCCTCGCAGATTGAGACAGTGCGCATTTACAGCGGCTTTTCTGCTTCGGATGCGGTAAATGGCGTTATACGGGCTGAATCTGCCGATTTGACCGGGACAGGAGAGGGAAGACAGTATATTGCGAGCTTATTTTCTACCCAAGCAGAGAAAATCCAAGCGCCGGAGGCTGCACTGCCCGGTACAGCAGTAAAAGGGATGGCTGTTTTTGCCTTGAAAACGGATAGCCGGCCGGCCTATCAGGAAATTACAATCCGCATAAAGGAAGCGGATGAGGAGGGCGTTACCGTAGAGGCATATCTCAGCTACAGTGAGGCGGAACGGCTGAGAAGAATGGAAGAGGAGGATCGTTCGCTTGGTGAGACACGTTTCTTTGTGCTAAAGGAGGAAAATGAAATTTGGCAGCCCGGATATCTCGAAAAACTGGCAGAGAGCTGGGCAGAATAGATACAGTCGGGCGGCGTTAAACCAAAGGGAGAGCTGTTTTACATAACAGCTCTCCCTTTGGTTATGTGCGTTTTGCAGCAAACAAAACTGGTTATTCATTTTGATAAAAATCAGCGATTATAAGATAAAAACACAAAGTCATTTTAAAATACAGCAAAGAAAATTTATTTTAGCCTAAAAAAATAAAATTTTTATTCAAAATGTATTGACAAATTTCCGGGCAATAATTATACTGAACATATCAAATGTCATTACATATTGAGTTTTGTGCATTCCGCAAAAAGCAGAGAAAAGGGAATAGGACAAAACGAAAAAGTAATGTGTAATGGAAAAAGGAGGAGAACGAAGAATGAAAACAGGTATGGGGAAACGGATTGGCTCCGGCATCCTTGCACTGGCTCTGACGGCGACGATGTATGTCGGCAGTTCGGCGTCTGTTTTTGCAGGCGACACGCTGCCGTACATCGACCACAGTGCAAAAGGCGAAAACCAGCCGTACAGTCACGGCTGGCGCGGAGAAGACCTTTTGGACTGGAGTCCGGAGACTGATCCGTATGCAGAGTACATGCGGGCGCAGATCCCGCTGCAAAACCGGAACGAAGCGTTTGCCGCCACACAAGCACATCCGGATTTAAGCAGTGAGGTACAGTTGTTTAATCTTTCCGCAGATTATGGAATCGCTTTTTTTGACAGCTATCCCTACACCAATCAGTTCAGCCAGCACATTTATAATTTTTGGCAGTATACGGACTATTATGGTTCTTGGCACGGCCTGCCGACCGAAGAAGTCCCGGAGTCCATGTATGATGCGGAGGGGGAAAGGAACGGTACTTCGGACTGGTCGCAGCGCAAATTTGAATTTGGCCTGATTAATATGCCGAATCCGGGTTATACCAATGCGGCGCACAAAAACGGCGTACTGTCTATTGGATGTATCTTCCTGCCAAGGCCGGGATTAAAGCCTAATATTTTATTTACCCAGGATGAAACCGGAAGATTCCCGTATGCAGATAAGCTTGTTGAGCTGTGCAAATATTACGGGTTTGACGGGTATTTTATCAATCAGGAAGACAGCGTTCCGCGCAGGGACATTGCGCTTTATAAAAAATTTATGAAGCAGATGCGCGATGCAGGATTATATGTACAGTGGTATGACGCCGTCGACGATACGACCGGTGTAAGGCACTATGAAAATGAATTCAATTCGGCAAACGATTCTTATTTCTATGAAGACGATGAAAGTATCGCGCCGGTTGGCACGCAATATGCAAGCTCGATCTTTTTGAATTACGGGTGGAACAGGGAGAGACTTACGAATTCTGCTAATCTGGCAACTTCTCTCGGTTTGAATCCGCGTGAAATTGTATTTTCCGGATTAGAGGCGAACATGCACAGCTGGAAACACATATACGATTTGAGAGACGGATTGGATGAAAACGGGCAGCTTATGAATTCGCTCGCTCTTTTCAGCGCTGATTTTGTACATTCGGCGTTAGATGAACAGCTCGGTGTAAAAGGGAATACTCTGATGCTCAGGGAAAAGGACGAATTCCAGTGGATGACGTTTGAACGTGAGCGCCGCTGGTATTCCGGCCCATTTGAAGATCCAAGCCTGGCAAGCACAACTGCTGACCGTTCCACCTATGAAGCATATCCGGAGGTTGGCATCGATTCACAAAAATTTGACGGTGTGGCAGCGTATATCGCGGAACGTTCCGTGATAAACGGCGATACCTTTGTGACAAACTTCAATACAGGCCACGGCCTTGAATACAAAGTAAACGGCGAGGCTTCGGGAAATTCCGAATGGTCGAATATCATTATCCAAGACATTCTCCCAACATGGCAGTGGTGGGTCGATACAGACGGCACGCGCTTGAACGTTGATTTCGACTATGGCGCAAAGTATAAGAAAAATTATTATAATGGCAGCGGCGATGTTTACGGCAAGGAAGGAAACTTTGACTTTGATCTGATCGGCGCATACAACGGCGGTTCCTCCCTCGTTATCTATGGCAAAGTGGATGCGGAGAACTTCATTCACTTGTACAAAACCGATCTCGACGTAAACGAAGCGTCAAAAATGGATATCACGTTTCAGAAGACATCCGAGGACAATGCACAGCTGAAGCTCGGCGTGATCTTCAAAGACGATCCGGATACCATTGTGAAACTTGACGTTGCAAATTCTGCAAGCATGAGCAACGGATGGGTGACCTCTACAGTTGATCTGTCCGCGTATGCAGGCAGAAAGATCGCAGCATTCGGCCTTGTGGTAGACGGCGAAGCCGCAGACTATCAGATGAACATCGGCCAGATGAAATATACCTCAGGGGAAGCGGATATTCCGGAAAAGCCGACCGGCCTAACGATCGAGAAGGCATACCAGACCGGTGAAATGATGATCTCTTGGGATATGGCGCCGTATGACGAGGTCAAACAGTACAATGTCTATGCGGTAAAAGACGGGAAAGAGATCTTCCTTGGCGGTACTTATGACGAAGTGTTCTATATTAAGAACGTAAATGAAGCCATCGCGGAGGCGGAAGCCATTCATGTGGATTCTGTCACTGTCTCCCCGAAAGAGGTGAACGCCGCTGCGGGCGATACGGTTGATTTTGACGCAAAGGTAAACGGTTATACCGAAGAGGCCGGACAGGTCACGATTGTGCTGAAAGCGGTATCGGCGGACGGTACGGAGAGCGAAGGCGCAATGGCTTCTCATAATTACGATGAAGCAGTTTCCAACGTGCAGGTAACGGCAGAGGACGGAAAACTGAATGTCACATGGGAAGGCGGACAAGCGGACGTAGCTGTAACGAAAGAATACAGCACAGATAACCGCGTATGGACAGCATCTGGAGAAAACGGCTGTACCGTGGAAGTCCCAACCGGCGCAGAAGCCGATTATGCACGCTATACCATGACGATTACAACGGAAACCGGCGCAGTGACAACGTACGATGGCCGGATGGACGACAGCTATTCCCGCCCGTATAATGGGAAGATAGACGTTGCGACGGGACGGTTGGATGTGCCGCTGTCGAAGGACTGGTATCAGATGGTTTATACTACGATAAAAGACGGTCAAGAATCATCTGAAGTAAAAAATACGCGGTACACAACCACAATGCCGACGATTAAGCCGGATGTAGACGCTGTAAAAGTGAAATTGATCGACTACCGTGGCAATGAATCGGAATGGGTGGAGGTCCCGAATTGTATTTGCGTTATAGCAAAAGGAACTTCTTCCAGATTGCAGGCCGGAAAAAGCATGCAAATGCAATCAACGGTCTTGAGATACCAAGAGACCGACGCCGTTGTATGGAGCATCTGGGGCAACACGTCTGCGGATACGAAAATCGGGGAAGACGGCGTGCTTACCGTATCCAAGGACGAGGGAGCGGATACGATTGTGGTAACGGCAGCTTCGGTTGAAGAGCCGAAAGCGCTCAGCGACGTCAATGTCCGGATCGACCCGGCTTATTCGCTTAAAGCGGAGAAAACGACGGCTTATCAAAGCGACCAAGTAGTGTGTAAGGTCATTGACAAGGAAACGTCGGAAGAACAGCCCGCAGAGAAATACGAGTGGAGCGTTTCCCAAAACCAGAGCGAAGGAACCAGGGTGGAGAATGGAATCCTTACGATTGCGGAAAACGAGAAGGCGTCCAGGATTACCGTTACAGCGGAAAACCGTACAGGCGCATCGTATTCCGCCACTATCACAGTCAATGCGCTGTATCGGCTGTCTGCCGGTAAAACCACCATATATCCGGGGGATACGGTAAATATCAACGTCACAAATCAAAAAACACAAACGGCAGCGCCGCCGGAAGAATTTAAGTGGTCGGTGTCTGCTTTCAGCGGGAGTATTTCCGAAAATACGGCAATAACGGACGGCGTTTTGGTGATTGATGAAAAGGAAACGGCTTCTTCACTGAAGATTACGGCGGAAAGCAAAGCCGGCGCTGTTTATACAGTGAGCGTTTACATCCGTGATCCGTATGCGCTTTCTCCATTAAACCCAAGGGTGGAAAAAGGGAGTTCCCAGCAGTTTGAAATAAAACATGCGTCAAGCGGCGATTCTGCTCCGGCGGAGGACTATACATGGACCATTGCAACGCAAAATGCCCGGCTGTACGGGGAGATCACATCGGCGGATACAAAGGTACAGGAAGATGGACTTTTGTTTATTGGTGAAGATGAAACTTGTACCCGTATGGCGCTGACCGCCGTTCACAAAGAGACGGGAAAGAAGTATACAACAAGTGTCACCCCAACCGAAAAAGCAAATGCGGTCATGGCTTCCGCTCAAGCGAATACAGCAGAAGCCCCGGTTCCCGCACCGGCGCCGACAAACGACGATCCGGCTGTTTCCCAAGAGGTTGTCTGGACGGTAGAGGGTGCGAACAGCGCGGACACGAAAGTGGACGAAAACGGCACGCTCACCATCGGCATCGACGAGACGGCAGAACAGCTTTACGTTACGGCAACCTCTGCGGCGGATGAGACCAAGTCCGATACGGCGGTGGTAAACGTCACGCCGAAAGAAAAATACTATGTCGAAGTTATTGCGGGCGAGCACGGCACAGTGACGCCGGGCAGCGGCGAGTACTACGAGGGAACAGACGTGACGTTCACCTTCACGCCGGATGAGGGGTATGCAGTGGATAAGGTCACGGTAGACGGCAAAGAGGTGTTACTCACGGACGGGAAATACACGCTGACCGTTACGGGGACGACCCAGATCGAGGCAAGCTTTAAGGCAAGCCCAGACGCGCCGGACACCGGCGATTATACCACGGCTGTGATCCCGCTGCTCTTTGCAATGACAGGAGGCGTGTGCCTGCTCTTATGGCGCAGCGTAAAAAGAATACGGAAGTAACCGTGCATCTCTCAAATCTCCTTAATTCTATATTTTAGGGGAAAGGGAAGGGCTGTTTTCAGACGGCCCTTCCTTTTTTCTAGTTTGGGCATACAGAGCACATCGTTAGGAAACTTTGTGGAAGAACAAATGTTCGATATTGCAAGAAAAAACGAATAAATTGACGAAAATCAGCGCCCCGGCAGGGGCCTTTTGCTTTTCCAATGATTTTCAGGCAAAAACGTGTGAAAATTTCCCCCCGGGACTTGCATTTTTCCAAACAGGCTTTTATAATGGAAAGCAAGTGGTGAATGGTGGTGATTTGAGGTGAATCATCCCTTGAATTTGAAAGGCGGTGGGAAAAATGCTGATCGGCGACTATCGGTGCAGTGTGGATGCAAAGGGCCGTGTCAGCTTTCCCGCCAAACTGCGCGCAGATTTGGGGGCGCGCTTCATTATCACCCGTTCACTCAGTGATCATTGCATCAGTGTGTATTCTCTGGAAGAATGGCAGAGTATTATCGACCGGCTGCACGCCATGCCGCAGAACAAGTCGCGCAACATCCGCCGGATGCTGAGCGGCTTTGCAAGCGAGGCGGAACCCGACGCGCAGGGGCGCATTGTGCTGCCCCTCTCCCTTCGGGAATATGCCGGTCTTTCCAAAGAGGCCGTCATTATCGGCGCCTCCACCCATTGCGAGATTTGGAGCAGGGAGAATTGGGAAGCTCTCTGCAACGAGCTGGATTCCGACACAATCGCAGCCGTAATGGACGAGCTGAATTTCTAAAGGGACGATGATATGGAGTTTATACATTATTCCGTGATGCTCAAAGAATGCTTGGACGGGCTTTCGGTAAAGCCGGACGGCATTTATGTGGATGGGACGGCCGGCGGCGCGGGGCATTCCGCCGCCATTGCGGCAAAGCTTTCCGAAAGGGGCAGGCTGGTTGCATTTGATCAGGATCCGGATGCGGTAGAGGCGGCGAGAGAGCGGCTTTCCCCGTATCCAAACGCGCAGGTAGTACAGGAAAATTTCCGGAATATGGCGGGTGTGCTCCGCGAAATGGGGATTTGCGGGGTGGACGGCGTCCTTCTTGATTTAGGGGTTTCCTCCCATCAGCTGGATGAGGCGGAGCGCGGATTCAGCTATCTGCATGATGCGCCGCTCGATATGCGGATGAGCCAGAGCGGCTTTAGCGCATATGATGTGGTGAACAGCTGGACGGCGGATGAGCTGACACGGATTTTGCGGGAATATGGGGAAGAGCCTTTTGCCCGCAAAATTGCGCTCTCTATTGTGAAAAACAGGGAGGAAAAGCCCATAGAGACAACGTTTGCGCTGGCGGAGATTGTCAAAGCGGCGGTGCCCGCTGCGAGACGCAGGGAGAAAAATCCGTGCAAGCAGACGTTTCAGGCCATCCGGATTGCTGTGAACGACGAGCTCGGCAGCCTTTCGCAGGGACTGGACGAAGCGTTTTCTATGCTGAATCCTGGCGGGAGGCTGGTCGTGCTTACCTTCCATTCTCTGGAAGACCGTATGGTTAAGCACCGCTTCCAAAACTGGTGCAAGGGATGCACCTGCCCGCCGGATTTTCCAATATGCGTATGCGGGAACAAGCCGAAAGCGGATCTTGTAAACCGGAAACCGATTACCGCTTCGCCGGAGGAACTTGCGGAGAACCGGCGGAGTATGAGTGCGAAACTCAGGATTTTAACAAAGCGATGAAAACAAGGAGATGACGGCTGTGACACAAAAGAATAATCTGGCGTATGACTACAAGCGCCTTGCACGGCGGGAAGAGGCCGAAAAGCAGCCGCAGATCCACGAGGTGCGGACAAAACGACGCGCTGCGAAAAAGGAAAAATTGAGCGTCGCCCGCTGCGTTGCGGTGATGGTGGTCGTTGTCCTCATGCTTTCGGCGCTCTTATATGCGCGTGTGGTACAAATTGAAGTGGCCAACGAATACAACCAAACCACAAGCACGCTTTCCGCTTTAAAAGGCGAAAACTCTACGCTTTTGAAGCAGTTGGAGGACAAGCTTTCGATTTCCAGCGTGGAGGAAATCGCAAGGGATACGCTGGGAATGGAGAAAGTGGACAGCCATCAGATACAATATATTACGTTTGAGACGGAAGACACAGTGGAAGTTGTCAAAGAGCCGGGGTTCTTCGAGCGGATCGGGAATTTTTTTGCCGGGCTCTTTTCCTGACAAGGGTTATACTGCGGTTTGTCTTTGAATAAGAATGAGAAGAACCAGAGAGGGGAGACGCGTATGCGCGTTGTCCCCTCGCGGTGTTCATAAAAGGAGTGTTGGTATGTCGGCGGGAACACCTGTCAAAATGAAAAAGCGATTGCACCGGAACGTATCGGTGGTTGCAGCTCTGCTTGTCTTGGTCATCATAGCAAATCTTTGCCGGATCAGCATTTTCCAATATAGCTTTTATGATAATTATGCGGATTCCCAGCAGCTCCGTTCGGAGACGATCAAGGCGCAGCGCGGGACGATCTACGACCGGAATATGGAGGTGCTTGCACAAAGTGCGACTGTTTGGGACGTAAGCATTTCGCCAAAGGATATTGCCACGGGATATACGGAGGGCTCGGCTGAACTTACGGCAAAGCGCGAAACGCTTTCCAAGGGCTTGGCGGAGATCCTTGGGGGAGAATACGAGGATATCCTTGCCCGTACGGAGAAAACGAGCAGTCAGTATGAGCTGGTTGGGAAAAAGGTGGATAAGGAAACGGCGGACGCTGTCCGCAGCTTTATCACCGAAAACGGCTATACCAATGAGATCAACCTGACCGAAAACGTAGAACGGTATTATCCCAATAATGAACTTGCTTCTTCCGTCATTGGCTTTACCGGCAGCGACCTGCAGGGGCTTTACGGGATCGAAAGCAAGTACGACGATGTTTTAAAGGGGACAGACGGCTACGTTGTTGCGCTTAAAAATGCGCTTAGTGAAAATATGCCGCAAAGCTATGAGCAGCGGTATGACCCGGTGGACGGGAACAGCCTGCGGCTGACGATTGATGAAAATATCCAAAGCTTTGTGGAAAAAACGCTTTCAGACGTTGTGGCACAGCACAACCCGGCAGGCGGTGCGTGCGCGATCGTGATGGACTGCAATACGGGCGCTGTGCTCGCCATGGCGGATTATCCCAATTATAATCTAAACGATCCGTTTACCATCTATGACGAAGCGCTGGCGCAGTCCATTTCGGAAATTGCGGATGAGACGGAGCGGAAAGACGCCAGAAGTGCGGCCCTTTCGGACCAATGGACCAACAAAAATGTCTCCTATACGTATCATCCGGGCTCTACGTTTAAAACAGTCGTGGCGGCAGCGGCGCTTGAAGAAGGCAAGGTTTCGCTTTCGTCGAGCTTCTACTGCCCGGGATATGTGAAGATGAGCGGCTATACCATGCGGTGCAACCAGCGCTCTGGTCACGGGCAGATCAGCTTTACCGACGCGTTGGTACACTCCTGCAACCCGGCCTTTATCAATATCGGCCTTTCTTTGGGTGCGGAAAGCTTTTATGAATATTACTGCGGTTTCGGCTTTACTGAAAAAACCGGGATCGATTTGCCGGGCGAGCAGGTCGGCACGTATTATACAGCCGATATGGCCGACATTTCCCTCGCCTCCTCGTCGTTCGGGCAATCGCAGTCGGTTACGCCTTTGCAGCTGATAACGGCGGTCTGCGCCGTAACAAACGGCGGATATCTTGTGGAGCCGTATGTGGTGGAGGATGTGCTGGATGCGGATGGAAACGTTGTCTCTTCACATGAGACGCAGATCCGCCGTCAGGTGGTTTCTGAGGAGACGTCCGCGACAATGCGCTCTTTGATGGAAGAGGTTGTAAATGCGGACGGCGGAACCAACGGTTCTGTCAAGGGCTATCGCATTGCGGCAAAGTCCGGCACCTCCCAAAAAACGCTTGGTGCGGAGACGGACACCTATATCGCCTCTTACGTGGCGGTGGCGCCTGCGGATGACCCGCAGATTGCAGTTTACGTCATGGTCGATGAACCGACAAGCGGCGATATTTACGGCGGCGTCATCTGTGCGCCGGCTGTCGCGGCGATTATGGCGGATACGCTCCCCTATCTTGGATATTCGCCGAACTACTCGGAAGAGGAACTTGAGAGTATGGAAACAACAGTGCCGCTGCTGACGGGCCGCGACGTGGCGGGCGCCAAGAATAAGCTGATTGCCTCGGGAATAACCGGCGGGGCAATTGTAAAGGGAAGCGGCGATTCCGTCGTGCGGCAGGTGCCGTCCTCCGGCTCTAAAATACCAAAAGACGGAAAGGTCATTTTGTACACCGACGATTCTGAGCAGGAAAGGGTCACAATGCCGAACGTTGTCGGCCTGACGCCGACCGCGGCCAAGCAGCAGCTGAAGCAGTACAATTTAAATGTGACCATAAGCGGCAGTACTTCGTCAAGTGCGAAGACAAAAGTCCAGTCGCAGAGCATTGCGGAAGGGACAAAGGTTGCAATCGGCACAGTTGTGGAGCTGACTTGTGTGAGCGAAACGCTGGACTGACGTGTGAGGGCAAGGACGTAGAAAGGAAAACAGTAATAGTGGGAGGTTTTCTGCATGCGTCTCAAAGAGCTTCTTGCCGGCTATGCGTTTCCGGATTCTGTGGGAGAACGGGAGATTTGCCGGATCAGCACCAGTACAAAAGGGGATTTGGCTGACACACTGTTTATCTGCCTTGCCGGGGCAAAGGACGACGGGCACCGCTATGCAAAGGCCGCCGCCGCGGAAGGGGCGGTTGTCCTTTGCGAGCATGACTGCGGCGTGCCGGACGCCATATCCGTTCCGGATACCAGAGAGGCCTATGCCCGCTGCTGTGCGGCGTGGTATGGCCATCCGGGCGACGGCATGGCGCTTTGCGCCGTAACGGGGACAAACGGGAAGACTTCCACCGCAACAACGGTCTACCGCCTTCTGCGCATGTGCGGAAGAAAGGCCGGCTTTATCGGGACGACCGGCGCCTGCTGGGAAGACAAAGAGGAGACACTTCCGCTTACCACGCCGGATCCGATGCAGCTGCACCGGATTTTGCGGCGGATGGCGGATGACGGCGTAACCCATGTGATGCTGGAGGCCTCCTCCCATGCGCTGGATCAAAAACGTCTTTCCGGACTGCATTTTTCTGTGGCGGTTTTTACAAATTTAACACAGGACCATTTCGATTATCACAAAAATATGGTAGAATACTTTTGTGCAAAGAAAAAGCTGTTTGAAATGGCGGACCGCGCGGTCATATGCACCGACGACCAATGGGGAAAAGAACTTTCGGAGACGCTCGCTATCCCGGTACAAACGGTTTCGCGCTCCAGCAGGAACGCGTCCTATTCGGTTGAGGATATCAAAAGCAGCGCGGACGGCGTACAGTTTACCCTTTCCTGCTGCGGCCTTTCGTGGCAGGCCGGTTTCCCGGTTCCCGGCGATTTTTCTGCCGAGAATGCGGTGTGTGCCGTCGCGGTGTGCGCGCTCCTTGGGTACGGACCGGAAAAAACGCTCCCGCTGCTTCAGGACGTCGGGCTGATACCGGGGCGGTGCGAACCAATCCCGAACCGCTTAGGGCTTACGATCCTGTGTGATTATGCACATACGCCGGACGGTATCGAAAAGGTCCTGTCTGCTGCGCGGGGCTTTACCAAACGCGAGCTTATCGTAGTTTTCGGCTGCGGCGGGGACCGCGACCATGCAAAGCGGCCGCTGATGGGTGCGGCTGCGGCAAAATATGCGGACGTACTGATCCTGACTTCCGATAATCCCCGTACGGAGCGGGCCGGTGCAATCCTTTCCGACATTTTAAAAGGCGTGCCGCTTGGGACGCGCCGGATTGCCCTGCCGGAACGTACGGCGGCGATCCGGTATGCGCTGGATACGGCGAAGCCGGGGGATACGGTGGTAATCGCCGGAAAAGGCCATGAAACCGGGCAGTATGTGGCGGGAAAGCGCTTTGCGTATAACGAGCGTGCGGCAATCCGGCACATTATCGCAGTGCTTGAGGAAAGCAGACAATTTTTGCCGAAATAAAGGAGTTTCAAAGAGATGGAAAAGCTGACACTGTCACAAATAGCATCTGCGGTTGGCGGGTGCTGCCAAAGCGGAAAAGAGGTTTTGGCTGTCTGCACGGATACGCGCAAAATAGAACCCGGCAGCCTGTTTATTGCAATAAAAGGGGAGCGCTTTGACGGGCATGATTTTATTGCGCAGGCCTTTGAGAAAGGGGCGGTGGGCGCAATTGCAGACCATCCGGTGGCGGGCTTTGAAAATATCATTGTTGTCGCAGACACCCGGCGCGCGCTGCTGGATCTTGCGCGGTATTACCGCGGCCTTTTCAGCGTGTTTACCGTCGGCGTGACCGGGAGTGTCGGCAAAACGTCTACGAAGGAAATGATCTATTCCATCCTGTCCCAGCGCGGCAAGACGCTGAAAACAGAAGGGAACTTCAATAACGAGATAGGGATGCCGATGACGATGTTCCGGCTTTCCCATGAATACAAAAACGGCGTTTTCGAGATGGGAATGAGCAATTTCGGCGAAATACGCGACCTGACGCATGTCTGCCGCCCGAACGTCGGCGTAATTACCAATATCGGCGTCTCCCACATCGAGACGCTTGGCAGCCGCGAAAATATCCTGAAGGCCAAGATGGAAATCACAGAGGCGATGGCGCCGGACGCCCCGCTGATCCTGAATATGGACGACAGCATGTTAAAAGAGGTAAGCCACTTGACGGATCAGCCCGTGATGTATTTCGGCATTGATTCCCCGGCCGATGTTACAGCCACCGATATCCGTACGGAAAACGGATGCACACTGTTTTGCGTCCGCTATTACGGCCAAAGCATCGAGGCCATGGTCCCAGCCATCGGCCGCCACAATGTTTATAACGCACTGGCTGGTTTCTGCGTCGGGCTTGTTGCGGATATGGAGCCGGAAGAGATTGTAAACGGCATGCGGCTTTATAAAAATGCTGCAATGCGTCAAAACATCGTGCAGGAAAATGGCGTGACGGTCATTGCAGACTGCTATAATGCAAGCCCGGATTCTATGCGCGCGGCCATTGACGTTTTGATGCAGACGGCATGCAGCGGAAAACGCTGGTGCGTATTCGGCGATATGCTGGAGCTGGGAAAAATTTCGGAGGAAGCACACATCGAAGTGGGAAGGGAAGTCGGCCGCTCCCGGGCGGACGGCCTGATTTGTATCGGGGAGCTTGCGCGCGGGATCAAACGCGGTGCGATGATGGTCGGGATGAAGCATGTCTACCATTTTACCGACTTGGCGCTTGCGGCGCAGTTTATAGCAAAGACGGTAAACCCGGGCGACGCTGTGATTTATAAAGCAAGCCGCGGCATTCATCTGGAGCAGGTGATTGCACGCGTCAGTGAGGAGTGGAAAAAATGAATGTTGTAATGATCCTGACGGCGGTGATTTCATTTGCAGTTACAGCGCTTGCCGGAAAACTGCTGATACCCGCGCTGCGCAGGCTGCATTTTGGGCAGAGCATCCGCGAGGACGGCCCGACATGGCATAAACAAAAGCAAGGCACGCCGACGATGGGTGGGATCATGTTTATTGTGGGCTCCATCGCAGCAGTTGTGATCGGCTACTGCGTGCTTTGGCTGACAAATGGCGGACTGACGGATCCGTTAGAGCAAATGCAGCTCTTCGGCGGCCTGATTATGGCGCTTTTATTCGGCCTGATCGGCTTCCTTGACGATTATATCAAGGTTGTAAAAAAACGCAATCTTGGCCTGACGGCGTGGCAGAAAATCGTAGGGCAGGTTTTGGTTACGGCGCTGTATCTGGCGGCTTTGTATATAGCGGGGGACCGTTCCACTATCATCAACGTGCCTTTTTTAGGCCAGTGGGATCTTGGCTTTTTCTACTATCCGATCCTCGGCATCCTGATTATCGGGATTGTGAATTCCGTCAACCTAACGGACGGGATCGATGGCTTATGCGGAAGCGTAACGTTTATCGTCGCCGTCTTTTTTATGGTGGTATCCACCATTGCCGGGCAGTATGGCATGAAGCTTCTCTCCACGGCGCTGGCCGCCGCATGCATTGGGTTTTTGATCTATAACCTGCATCCGGCTAAAGTGTTTATGGGGGACACCGGTTCGCTGTTTTTGGGCGGCATGGTTGTGGCGCTTGGTTTTGGGATGAACATGGAATTCATCTTGTTTTTTGCCGGTTTTATTTACTGCTGCGAATCCCTTTCCGTTATTTTGCAGGTCATCAGTTTTCAGACCACAGGCAAGCGCATTTTCCGGATGAGCCCTATCCACCACCATTTCGAGCTCGGCGGCATGAGTGAAAATAAAATTGTAGTTTTGTTTTCCGGCGTTACGCTGATCATGTGTGTGATTGGTGTTTTCGCATTTGTATGAAGTAAAGGAATCTGCATAAAATAGGCGAAGCAGCAGCTTCGCAAGTACATAAAACAGGGAGGAAAGACGGTATGGCATCTGAAACGGCAGGAAGAAAAAAGATGATCCGCGCGTCGAAACGCACCGGCGAGCATGCTGCCGCAAAACCAAAGCAAAAGCGGTTTGATACCGCCTTTCTGATCATTATTTTGATTTTGCTGGCATACGGCGTGATTATGGTATTTTCCGCAAGCTATCCTGCTGCGCTGCAAAAAACGGGAAACAGCCTGCATTTTATTTCGCAGCATGTACTGTTCGTTCTGGCCGGCATTGCAGCTATGCTTTTGATTTCCCGGATCGATTATCACTTCTACAGGCGGTTTGCCTATATTATTTTCGGCGTGGCCCTTTTGCTGCTGATCCTTGTTGCGATACCGGGCGTCGGGCGGGTGCTGAACAATGCAAGGCGCTGGATCTATATTGGTCCAATTGGCTTCCAGCCGTCTGAGATCATGAAATTTGCAGTCATTGTTTTGTTTTCCCATCTTATTGCGCACTATCAAAAACGGATGGGTACGTTTAAGAAGGGCGTTTTGCCGTTTGCGGTAGTCTTATTGGTGATCGCTGTATTAATGATGCTGGAGCCGCATCTTTCCGGAACCATCCTGATTTTCGGTATAGGCTGCATCATGATGTATATCGGCGGGACGAAGCTTCGCTATTTTCTTGCAATCGGCGGGCTTGGCGTCGGCGCAATCGCCGGCATTATCGCCTTTAAAGGCGTTTCCTATATTACGGAACGCCTTCAGTTCTGGCTCAATCCTTTTGCGGATATCAACGATAAGACGTGGCAGACGGTGCAATCCCTGGTCGCCATCGGTTCGGGCGGGCTGCTGGGACGCGGCATCGGCGCATCGCGGCAGAAATATCTTTACCTTCCCGAACCGTATAACGATTTTATATTTGCTATTATTTGCGAAGAGCTCGGCCTGATTGGCGCGCTGTTCGTCATTCTTCTGTTTGTCCTGTTTGCGGTTCGCGGTTTTTCTATTGCCTCAAAGGCGCCGGATCGGTTCGGTTTTATGCTGGCAACCGGAATTACCGTGCAGATTTGCCTGCAGGCGGTGCTCAATATCGCCGTCGTTACCAATACGATCCCGAATACGGGTATCAGTCTTCCTTTTTTCAGCTATGGCGGTACGGCGATTATGATGCAGCTTGGTGAAATGGGGATTTTACTAAATATCTCGCGGCACGCGTTTATGGAAAAGACATAGCGCCGAAAGGCGGCCGTTTAAAAACGGCGGAAAGGAGCGTCTTATGCGTTTGCTTGTTACGGGCGGCGGCACGGGCGGACATATCAATCCGGCCCTTGCCATCGCACAGTGCTTTGTTCAAAACGACCCGAATGCAGAGGTGTTGTATGCGGGGACCCCGACCGGCATGGAAGCGCGCCTTGTGAAAGAGGCGGGTTTCCGCTTTGCGCCGATAAAAGTAAAAGGCTTTCGGAGAAGCCTTTCCCCATCGGCGGTCCGGCACAATGTACAGGCCGTTGCGGAGGCGGTGACGTCGAGGCGCCGCGCCAATGAAATCATCCGGGAATTCAAGCCGGATCTTGTAATTGGTACAGGAGGATATGTAAGCGGCCCGGTGGTACTTGCCGCAGCCAAAGCAGGCATCCCGACGGCCGTCCATGAACAAAACGCCTTTCCGGGGGTGACAAACCGTCTGCTGGCAAAGCATGTCGACCGTGTTTTTCTGGCGGTAGGTGAGGCCAAGGAGCATTTGGACCCGCACGCTGCATATATGGTAGTAGGCAACCCGGTGCGGCAGAGTATTTTAAAAAAGAGCAAAGAGGACGCGCGCAGGGAACTACATTTAGACGGCCGGATGTGCGTGCTCTCCTTCGGCGGAAGCCTTGGTGCGGATACGATCAATAAAATTGCGGCGGATCTGATTGAATGGAACCATCGCTCCGGCTTGATTTCCCATATCCACGGCTACGGCCGGCTCGGGAAAGAAAAATTCCCGGCGCTGCTGAAAGAAAAGGGAATTGACCTGTCCGGGAACAGCACCATCCGGGTTTCGGAATATATCCATGATATGGATGTATGTATGGCGGCGGCCGATTTGGTAATCTGCCGGGCAGGCGCCATCACCATCAGTGAAATTGAGGCGACGGGCAAAGCGGCTATTCTTGTCCCCTCGCCGAACGTTACTGCCAATCACCAGTACTATAATGCCCGTGTTTTGGAAAAGCGCGGTGCGGCGATCCTTTTGGAGGAAAAAGACTATTCCACACAAAAGGTGATTTCGATCATCGAATCGCTTTATACCAATCAGGAAAAGCTGGCGCTTTTGTCGCAGAACGCGGCCTCTCTTGCTGTATTTGATACGGCCGAACGCATTTACAGAGAAATGACTTCTTTCTTATCGAAAAAGTGATTTTGAACCGTTTTCCTCCGGAATGCATACGATACTGTATCTGAAAGAATCCGGCGGCACGCCTTGCCGGTGCGGATTGAATGCGGGTCTTGCCCGCCGGAGGAAAGGGTGGATCATATGGAACGGATCGTGATAGAAGGCGGCCGTCGCTTAAACGGTGAAACAGCAGTCCATGGTGCAAAAAACAGTGCGCTGCCAATTTTAGCGGGAAGTTTGCTGGCCGGCGGCGAAACAGTGCTGTATAACTGTCCGCGCCTTTCGGATGTCGACGCGGCGATTGAAATTTTACAGGTACTTGGGTGCAAGGTTACGCGGGAGGGCACGACAGTCACCATCAACAGCGATACGATGACGCAGAATGAAATCCCGGAAGAGCTGATGCATGAGATGCGGTCTTCCATTGTTTTTTTAGGCGCCATGGTGTCAAGGCTTTCGAAGGTGCGTCTTTCCTTCCCCGGGGGCTGCGAACTTGGTCCGCGGCCGATTGACCTACATATCTCTTCGCTGCAAAAGCTGGGAGTACGGGTTGACGAGCAGCATGGTATTTTAGACTGCTCGGTTGAAAAGGGCCTGCACGGTGCAAAGATCATGCTGTCATTCCCAAGTGTTGGCGCGACAGAAAACATCCTTCTTGCCGCGGTTATGGCGGATGGCGTTACAGAAATACGCAACGCCGCGCAGGAGCCCGAAATTGTCGATTTAGCAGGGTATCTTACAGCGCGCGGCGCAAAAATCAAAGACGCCGGAAAAAGTACCGTTTATGTGGAAGGCGTCAAGACGCTGCACAGCGCGGCCTACACCGTAATGCCGGACCGGATAGTTGCAGCGACCTATTTGAGCGCCGCCGCAATTACCGGCGGAAAGGTTTGGGTGACAGATCTAAACCCCGCCGATTTGGAAAGCGTGCTCCCTGTTTTTGAGCAGGCCGGCTGCCGGATGAAGATTATGCGCGACTGCATTTTTATGGAAGGGCCCGGCATGATCCATCCGGTGCGCAATATCCGCACGCTTCCATACCCGGGCTTTCCAACGGACGCGCAGGCACCGGTCATGGCGCTTTTAACGCTTTCAAGCGGGACCAGCGTTTTTGTGGAAACCATCTTTGAAAACCGGTATAAACATGTCGTTGAACTTTGCAGAATGGGCGCGGATATCAAGACCGAAGGGCAGGTTGCCGTAGTCCGCGGCGTTAAAAAGCTGTACGGCGCCAATGTGCAGGCGACCGATCTGCGCGGCGGGGCGGCGCTGGTGGTAGCGGGCCTTGCGGCGGAAGGAACGAGCCGGATCGGGCAGCTTTATCATATTGACCGCGGCTATGAATCGATCGAGCAGGCGTTTGCGGCGCTTGGCGCCGATATCCGCCGCGAAGGGACATAAGATGAGACGGAAGGAGAGGGGATGCAGGCAGTATGAAATTTGATGTGTCTAAGAAAGCGATAACAGCAGAAAAAAACACCGTGCCCCCCTCCTTTTTTGTAGAGGGGGAACAGCTGCAGAAGCGGGAAGAGCCGCTTGACGTCCCTTCGTTTATGCACCGTGCTCCAGCCGGTGCAAAACCGAGTGGGACAACCGTGCAAAAGGATGCGGAAAAACAGCGCCGTGCGGCGGATCAGGCAGTACATACGGAAAAAAGGCGGAAGAGGAAGGCATCCCCCGCTGCGCATCCGGGCCGGACCAATAAGGCCCACACAAAAGGCAGACGGAAACGGCGCAGAGGGAGCAGGCTTTTATACTATCTGATGTTTGCAGTCCTTGGCTTTACCGTGCTGTTTATCCTTTGTATCACCGTCTTTTTCCGGATTGATACGATCCGGGTGGAGGGCGACGATACGGTGGATCAGAATGCGATTATTGCGCAAAGCGGCATACAGATGGGGGACAATCTCTGGCGGACCAACACGTCTGCGGCGGCAGAGCGCATCTTGTCTTCACATATTGAATATGACCGTGTTGAAGTGGAGCGGAGCCTTCCTTCCGGCATTGTCATCCGTCTGGTTCCTTCTAAAATTGAAGCCGTTTGCTTTTATGAGGGCCAGTATTACTCTATTTCAGAGGGCGGCCGGATCATTGCCGTGTCCGATCAGGCTCCCGCCGACACCTCTTTGCCGCTGGTTTATGGCTGTGTACTGCAAGAGGCGGAATACGGCGACGTTTTGATCCAGAACGATACGAATAAGCTTGCGGCGCTTCAGACTGTGATGGATGCGATTGCGGAAAATGAGCTGACGGGCGTTACGCATATTGATTTAAGCGATCTCAGCACGATCCGGATTTACTGGCAGAATCGGGCGGAGCTGAAGTTCGGCGGGTTAGACGGGCTTTCTTACGAAATTGGCTGTGTAAAAAAACTTCTTGAAAACAATGTCGCAGAGGATGAAATTGTAGTAATAGACGATACGCTGATGAACGGGACGTATTACAAAAGGCCGGTTGAAGCGCTAACGCTGCCCGGATCCTCTGCGGAAAACGGCGAATCGTCCTCGCCGGAATCAGAAAATACACAAGAGGGCGCCACATCCTCCCAGCCTGCGGATTCAGAGCAGGAAGGGACATAGCAAATGGTTGGAATTTCTCTTCCCGTGTCGACAAAAACGTATTGACGTATCCCGAAAATACGTTTACAATATACTATAAGTAGAAATATCAAGGATTGATCTGTGGCCGCATGTGACGATTCCGGCCTTTGACAATAGATAGAAGTTATGCAGGAAAACAGGAGGAACCCAAAATGCAGTTTACCGTGGACAGCACTGAAAACGATACCGTTGTAAATATAAAAGTAGTTGGCGTAGGCGGCGGCGGCGGGAACGCTGTAGACCGGATGATACAGTCTGGAATGCAGAGCGTTGAGTTTGTCGCGATCAATACGGATCAGCAGGTCCTTCGCAATTCAAAAGCGGCCTATAAAATCCAGATTGGCTCCAAATTAACCAAGGGCCGCGGCGCCGGCGGGCGTCCCGAGCAGGGCGCAATGGCGGCGGAGGAAAGCCGGGATGAAATCGCTTCGATTTTAAAGGGGTCGCAGATGATTTTTATTACCGCTGGCATGGGCGGCGGTACTGGGACAGGCGCCGCCCCGGTCGTAGCGGAAATTGCGCGCGAGATGGGTATCCTGACGGTCGGCGTGGTAACCAAGCCGTTTTTGTTTGAGGGCAAGCGCCGCGGAGAGTGCGCCGATCAGGGGATTGAAGAGCTGAGCCGCCATGTGGATTCGCTCGTGGTGATCCCGAATGAGCGCTTGAAATTGATTTCAGATCAGAAGCTGACGCTGATCAATGCGTTTAAGGCGGCGGATGAGGTTTTGATGCAGGGCGTGCAAAGCATTGCGGAATTGATCCAGACGTCTGGCCAGATCAATCTGGATTTCGCGGATCTCTGTGAAGTAATGCGCGATGCGGGGCTTGCGCATATGGGCGTTGGACATGCCGCCGGAAAAGACAAGGCGGAGCAGGCTGCTTTGGCTGCTATTTCCAGCCCGCTTTTGGAAACCTCTATTGACGGCGCGCGCGGTTTGATTATCAATATCACGGCTTCGCCGGATATTGATTTGGATGACGCTGCGTTTGCATCGCAGATGATTTCCGACGCGGCGGATCCGGATGCACAGATTTACTGGGGCGTTGCGTTTAATGAAAGCTTCAATGATGAAATGCAGATTACCGTCATTGCAACCGGTTTTGATAAGCCAAAGCCGGCTTCCGATTCGCTGGCGGCGGATATCTTAAACAATACTGCCGCTGCCGTACCGGGCAATGAAGATGATTTTATGGATATTTTAAAATTATTTAAGTAAACGACAGCGGACAAACCGCCGCAGACGCGGCGGTTTTGTTGTGTAAAAAAGAGGGGGATGCCAGCGTGCTCTGCTTTTATAAAACCATTGACAATGTTATAAAACGGATCGATACTTTTTCTGAGGGCTGCTGGATTAATGTAGTCAGCCCCACCCCGGAGGAAATCGCCTATTTGACGGAAGAGCTTTCCCTTGACCGCAGTTTTGTGAGCGCGGCCCTTGACGAAGAGGAGTCGTCGCGCGTGGAGGTGGAGGATGATCAGACGCTGATCATCATAGATACGCCTATTGCCGTAACAGAGGCGGATAATACGCTGGTGTACACCACGATGCCGCTTGGCATTATCGTTACAAAGTCGAGTGTCGTAACCATCTGCCTGAATCAGATCACGGCAGTTGAGGATGTCGCGCAGGGCGTTGTACGCAATGTGCAGACGGCGATGAAGACCCGGTTTTTGCTTATGCTTTTGCTGCGGGTGGCACAGAGCTTTTTGTTCCGGTTAAAGCATATCAATAAGTTGACTTCACAAATGGAATCGGAGCTGCACCGATCTATGCAGAATAAAAAATTGGTGCAGATGACGGGCCTGCAAAAATCTTTGGTTTATTTTTCTACTTCGTTAAAGGCAAATGAAATCACGCTGGAAAAGATATATAGAGGCCGCGTCATCAAACTCTATGAAGAAGATCAGGATCTGCTTGAGGACGTATTGATCGAATTCAGGCAGGCGGTTGAAATGTCCGGTACGTATTCAAGCATTTTGCAGGAAACCATGGACGCCTTTTCTTCCATCATTTCGAACAATTTGAATCAAGTGATGAAAACGCTGACGATCGTAACCGTATTGATGGAGATCCCGACGATGATTTTCAGCTTCTATGGAATGAATATGCAGGATTTAAACCGCTTTATCCCGTATACGGGGTTTGCTCTTGCACTGTCGGCCGGCATTGTAGGGATTGTCGCCTATATCTTCTGGAAGAAAAAATACTAACATAGGCTGCGGGGGTATGCCCGCTGCCCTTGAGGGGATACGATGGGAAAAATATGCGGTTTTACAGGATACCGGCCGGAAAAGCTGCCGTATGGCTCAAACGAGAGACATCCGGACTGCCTCCGCTTAAAAGAAGAGCTGCTTCGGCAAGCCGTGCGGGCGGCAAAAGACGGAATGACGCACTTCATCTGCGGCGGCGCTTTGGGGGCCGATACCTATGCGGCGGAAGCGGTTTTGATTTTGCAAAAGGAATGCCCCGGCCTGATCCTTGAGATTGCGGTGCCTTTTATCGGGCAGGAACGGAAATGGCGCCGGGAAGATCAGGTGCGCTACCACGCCATTTTGGACAGCGCACAGCGTATTACGTATTTAAGCGACAGTCCTACTATTGAAAATTTTTATAAGCGCAACCGCTATATTGTCGATCGCGCCAGCAGGTTGGTTGCGGTTTTCGATGGGAAGCGGGGCGGAACCATGCAGACGGTCCGCTATGCGCAAAAGTGCGGCAGGGAAATTGTCCGGATCAGTCCGGATGGGATTTTGCTGTAGGAGAAAAAACGGCCCCTTTGACATTGGGCCATTAAAGCGACGGAAGGCGCAGTATCTCTATGATGCTGCGCCTTCCGTCTTTATATCTATGCCGGTTCGAATGGGCTGTGTCAGAGTGCTGCCAAAACCGGAGGGATCAGCTTCTATGCATTTCATCCATAGAAGCCGATGCTTCTTCACAGCTTCGCATTGCCAAAATGGTCTGCTCCATCAGATCGTCAAGGGAGATCCCCATCATTTCCGCGCCGCGTTCTATTACTTCGCGCGAACATCCCGCGGCAAAATTTTTGGATTTGTATTTTTTCTTAAGCGATTTTACCTCAAGGTCGGAGACGCTCTTGGATGGGCGCATCAGAGCTGCCGCCCCGATCAGACCGGTCAGCTCGTCGACAGCGTAGAGAACCTTTTCCATGGGGTGCTCCGGCTTGATGTCCACGGTAAGGCCATATCCGTGGCTTGCCACAGCGTGGATCAGGCGTTCGTCCAAACCGCGTGACCGCATAATTTCCTGTGCTTTGATGCAGTGCTCTTCTGGGTACTGTTCGAAATCAAGATCATGCAAAAGCCCGGCCGATCCCCAAAAATCAATTTCATCCTCGTAGCCAAGCTGCTTTGCATACCAGCGCATAACGCCCTCTACTGTTTTGGCGTGCTGTAGATGAAAGGGCTCTTTGTTATATTCTGTTAAAAGCTCCCATGCTTCATCCCGTGTTATCATCGTATCATCCTATCCTTTCTATGAGCCGCTGATCCGCACCAGTGACTTTGCTGCTCCGCATTTTCCTGCTTCGGAAAACTTCCCTCCGCTTTTTTACTATACACAACTTCCCGGCTTTCTGCAATGGGGAAAGTGATGGAGCATAGCCGAAGCGGCAGAGCAAACAAGTCTTTCGGCCGGAAAGCCTGCGGAGATATCGTCGACATGTCCCGCCGTATATGGTTTGGCTGAGACAATATGATCTCCCGCTTATTTTGCAGAAAGCGGGGAAGAACTCTCCTTTTGCACATCAACATATAAAAATAGTATGTCAATGAGTCTGTTGATCTTTTTGTGTTTGTCAAGCAATATGGGAAATTTGATAGGACTCTTGGAAAAACAGCGCCGATTCGGGGAAAATAGCATAGTGAGACTGTGCGGTGGAAAATGCCCGCAGGGATGGACGCCTGCTTTTTTGCTATCTGAGAAAATAGGGCTTGACAAATACCCTATGGGGGTATATAATCAAAACATACCCAGATGGGGTATGTTTTGATTCTGATGAAAGGGGCGGAAGTTTTGTAATGGAAAAAGAGTGTTGTCCCTGCCATAAAACAAAAGAGCGGACAGAAGAGGAATATAAAAGCTTGATCCACCGCTTGAACCGGATTGAGGGACAGGTGCGCGGAATAAAGGGAATGGTAGAAAAAAACGCCTATTGTATTGATATCTTGGCGCAGGCTGCGGCGGCAAGCGCCGCATTGAACGCTTTCAGCAAAGAGCTGTTGGCTAACCATATCCGCACCTGTGTGGTAAAGGATATTCAAGAGGGGAAGGACGATGTGGTCGACGAACTTGTCACAACGCTGCAAAAGCTGATGAAGTGAACGGGTGCGTTTGCCGGTCATCCTAAAAGAAGAAAGCGGCGCTGTTTTGGCCGCAGTAGAGGAGGTTTGTTTTAGTATGGAACAGTACACAGTAACCGGGATGAGCTGTGCAGCCTGCAGCGCCCGTGTTGAAAAGGCGGTATCCAAGGTTCCGGGGGTTACGTCCTGTTCGGTAAGCCTTTTGACCAATTCAATGGGCGTGGAGGGGACCGCTTCTCCCGAAAGCATCATTGCCGCCGTGGAGGAGGCGGGATACGGCGCATCCCAAAAAGGGACCGCTGCGGAAAAAACGGTGTCCGCTGGAGAAGATGCGCTTGCAGACCATGAGACGCCGGCGCTTTTGCGGCGGCTTGTTGCTTCCCTTGTCTTTTTGGCCGTCTTGATGTATATATCAATGGGGCATATGATGTGGAATTGGCCGCTTCCGGCGGCTTTGGCCGACAACCATGTGGCAATGGGGCTGATCCAGCTGCTTCTGACAGCGGCCGTCATGGTAATCAACCAGCGCTTTTTTATAAGCGGGTTCAAAAGCCTTATCCACAGGGCGCCCAATATGGATACGCTGGTGGCGCTTGGCGCCGGCGCGGCATTCGTATACAGCACTTATGCGCTGTTCGCTATGACGGACGCCCAGCTTCATGGGGATATGAATGCTGTCATGACGTATATGCATGAGTTCTATTTTGAGTCGGCCGCCATGATCTTAACGCTGATTACCGTAGGGAAAATGCTGGAGGCGCGTTCAAAGGGGAAGACGACCGATGCATTGAAAGGGCTGATGAAACTGGCCCCGAAAACGGCCACTATTGTGAAAAATGGAGCTGAACAGACGGTAGCCATTGAACAAGTGAAAAAAGGGGATGTATTTGTCGTGCGCCCGGGAGAAAATATCCCGGTAGACGGCGTCATTCTTGAGGGAAGCAGTGCAGTAAATGAAGCGGCGCTGACTGGGGAGAGCATCCCGGTGGATAAAAAAGAAGGGGACGCCGTTTCGGCTGCTACTGTAAACCAATCCGGATTTATCCGCTGTGAGGCAACCCGCGTGGGAGAAGATACGACACTGTCGCAGATCATCCGGATGGTGAGCGATGCGGCGGCGACAAAAGCGCCGATTGCAAAAGTGGCGGATAAAGTTTCCGGCGTATTTGTACCGGTAGTCATTGCGATTGCAGCTGTGACAATTTTGGTTTGGCTTCTGCTTGGCGACAGTATGGGATCCGCATTGGCGCGCGGTATTTCCGTTTTGGTTATCAGCTGCCCTTGTGCGTTGGGGCTTGCGACGCCGGTGGCCATCATGGTGGGCAACGGCGTGGGCGCAAAGCACGGTATCCTGTTTAAAACGGCGGAATCGCTTGAAACCACAGGGAGGACTCAAATTGTGGTACTGGATAAAACCGGCACCATTACAAGCGGGGAACCGGCGGTAACAGACATCCTCCCGGCGGCGGGTGTGCAGGAGAGCTTCCTGCTACAGACTGCATATGCGCTGGAACACAAAAGCGAGCATCCTTTGGCCAAGGCGATTTTGCGCAAAGCACAGGCAGACGGGCTTTCTGCGGCGGATGTTTCAGATTTCCGCGCGCTTCCGGGAAATGGGCTTTCTGCGGTATTGGATGGAAAGAAGCTGTATGGAGGGAACCTGCGCTTTATCCGGGATAACGCAGAAGTGCCGCAAGAGATGGAAGAAGCCGCAGGACAGCTGGCAGAAGAGGGGAAAACACCACTGTTTTTTGCGGAAGACGGGCGGTTTATTGGTATCATCGCTGTGGCGGATATGATCAAGGAGGATAGCCCGCAGGCGGTAAAGGAACTCCAAAATATGGGGATTCACGTTGTCATGCTGACCGGGGACAACGAGCGGACGGCACAGGCTGTCGGCAGGCAGGCCGGTGTAGACGAGGTGATTGCAGGCGTATTGCCGGAGGGAAAAGAGAGCGTAATCCGCCGCTTTAAGGAAAAAGGGAAGGTTGCAATGGTTGGCGACGGGATCAATGATGCGCCGGCCCTGACCCGCGCAGACGTGGGGATCGCAATCGGTGCGGGGACGGATATTGCCATCGATGCCGCAGATGTGGTCTTGATGAAAAGCCGCCTCTTGGACGTCCCGGCGGCAATCCGTCTGAGCCGGGCTACGCTTCGCAATATTCATGAAAACCTGTTTTGGGCGTTTATTTATAATGTCATAGGGATCCCGCTGGCAGCCGGCGTCTGGATCCCGCTGTTTGGATGGCGGCTGAATCCAATGTTTGGCGCGGCGGCTATGAGTTTGTCAAGCTTCTGTGTGGTGACGAATGCACTGCGCTTAAACCTGTTCCATATCCGCAGCACAAAGCGGGATAAGAAAATAAAAATCAAACACAAAAAGGAGAAAGCAACAATGGAAAAAACAATGAAGATCGACGGGATGATGTGTGCGCATTGTGAAGCGCGTGTAAAAAAGGCGCTGGAGGCCTTTGACGAGGTGGAAGAAGCGGTTGTCAGTCACGAAACCGGAACGGCTGTGCTGAAACTGAAGGCCGACGTTTCCGACGCCGCGCTGAAAAAGGCAGTCGAGGATGAGGGCTATACCGTAAAAGAATAATAGGGATAGACAAAAGAGGTTAAAAGCGGGCGCAGCTGTTCAAAAAAAGCTGCGCCCGCTTTTGCTATGGTTTCCTTTCTGAATGCATAACCTGTTGTAATATCATCTTCGGATAAGGCTGTTACAAAATCCATATGGCTGCTATTTTTGTGCTGTCCGGAGCCTATGCAGTTTCCTTTTTCCAGCACCTTTTCTTTCGCTGTCATGCTCCGATCAAAATCTATTTCGCATTTTTCAATTTTTTATTGACATATGTTCATAATTCGGTTATGCTGATAACAGGAAAACAAAAGGAGGCTCAGGATGTCCAGACCCGAAAAGTGCAGGCGGATTTGCTCCAAACCTAAAATACGGCATTTTGCACCAACACAGCAGCCGCCGGACGGCGAGGTGGTGTTAGGCTTTGACGAATATGAGGCGGTCCGGCTGATCGATTACGAACAGTATGACCAGACGGCATGCGCAGAGAAGATGGGCGTTGGGCGTACGACTGTCACACGTATTTACAGTGCGGCAAGAAAAAAAATAGCTGACGCCATAGTAAACGGGAAAGCGCTGCGCATAGATGGCGGTGATGTGATCGTATGCGCCAGAATGCGTCCGGAGTGCCGGGACGTTGTGAACTGCTGCCATAGGGTGGAGCAAATGGATTGACAGGGGCTGTTCGAAAGTGCCCCATCCGAAAATGCGATGGTTTTGAAAGGATGGATCGAAATGAAAATACTGATTATCGGCGGCGTGGCGGCCGGTACCAAAACGGCGGCAAAGCTGAAGCGCGCTGACCGAAGCGCACAGGTTACCGTGCTGACCAAAGGAAAGGATATTTCGTATGCAGGCTGCGGCCTTCCGTATTACGTGGGCGGCCTGATTGCGGACAGAGGAGAATTGATCGTCAACACGCCGCAGAAATTTGCCGATTTGACCGGCGTAGAGGTTGTAACGGGAATGGAAGCCATAAAAGTAGACAGCGCGGCTAAAACGGTAACGGCAAAACAGGTGGAAACCGGCGCGGCTTCTTCCTACGCTTACGATAAACTTGTCATTGCAACGGGCGCTTCCCCCATCCTTCCTAATATCGAAGGGATCGGGCTGGACGGCGTTTTCGCAGTCCGTACACCGGACGACGCCATAGCAATCCGCGATTTTGTTTCCGGGCGGCGTGTCAATCAGGCCGTCGTAATAGGCGGCGGCTTCATCGGGCTTGAAATGGCGGAAAATCTGAAAGAGCAAGGCGTTTCCGTTACGGTGATCGACGCGGCGCCGCAGATCCTTCCGGACATTTTAGACCCGGAGATGGCGGCATATGTGAAGCGCCATTTGGCACAGAAAGGGATCCGCGTCCTGACAAATACAAAAGCAGTGTGTCTTGAGGGCGGGCCGGAGGTGTCCGGCGTCCGTACGGAAAACGGCGTGCTCCCGTGCGGTTTGGCTGTGATGGCAGTAGGGATCCGCCCCAATACAGCGTTTTTGGAGGGCAGCGGCATTACGCTTGAAAAAGGCAGGGTTGTCGTAGATCAGGCGCTGCAAACAAATGTGCCGGATGTTTATGCCGCCGGTGACTGTGCGCTGGTGTCAAACCGCCTGACCGGCGCAAGGCAATGGTCGCCGATGGGATCTTCCGCCAATCTGGAAGGGCGCACGCTCGCACAGATTTTGGCGGGCGGAAAGCAGGCGTATCCCGGCGTGCTGGGGACAGGCATTGTAAAACTGCCGGGCCTTAACTGCGGCAGAACGGGCCTTTGCGAAGATCAGGCAAAAGAAGCGGGTTATGACGTTATCACGGCGCTTGCCGTAACGGACGATAAAGCACATTATTACCCAGACGCTTCTTTCTTTATCACAAAATTGATTGCAGACAGGCAGACGCATAAGCTTCTCGGCGCACAGGTGCTCGGTGCAGGAAATGTGGATAAGATGATCGATATTGCGGTGACCGGGTTGAATATGGGTGCTGTGCTGGAGGACTTTGAAAATGCGGATTACGCGTATGCGCCGCCGTTTTCTACCGCGATCCATCCGTTTGTTCAAGCAGTATACGTCCTGTTGAATAAAATAAACGGCGACCTTGTCAGCATGACACCGCGCGAATACGCAGAGGGCAAAGCGGAAGGATTTACGGTGATCGACGTCAATCCAGCCCCGGCAATACGCGGCGCGCGCCATGTTGACCTGACGGCAGTCAATGGGCCGATAGAGGGGCTGCCTTTGGATGAAAAGCTGCTTCTGGTCTGTAGGAGAGGAAAGCGCGCATACTTTTTGCAAAACCGGATGAAATATGCTGGATATACCCATACTGTTGTTTTAGAGGGTGCTACGACGTTTAATGAAGTGCGTGTAAAAAATGCGTCCGCCGCAGTGCCGGCAGACGAAATAGCACGGGTAAAGGCATTGGGCTTTTTATGGGACAAGAATTCCGCCGACCGCTTTAACGGCCGCGTCATTACGCGAAACGGGAAAATCACAGCGGAGGAAAGTGCCGCGATTGCCGAAGCAGCGAGCCGTTTCGGCAGCGGGGAAATCACGATGACGTCGCGCTTGACACTTGAAATACAGGGCGTGCCGTTCGACAATATCGAGCCGCTGCGCGCATTTTTAGCACAGTCGGGTTTGGAGACCGGAGGCACCGGCTCGAAAGTTCGGCCGGTCGTCTCCTGCAAAGGGACGACGTGCCAGTACGGCCTGATTGATACGTTTGCTCTGTCCGAGGAGATACACGAGCGTTTTTATAAAGGGTACAGCAGCGTAAAACTGCCGCATAAGTTTAAAATTGCGGTCGGCGGATGTCCCAACAACTGTGTAAAACCGGATTTAAACGATCTTGGGATCATTGGCCAGCGCGTACCTGAAGTGGATTTAGGCAAATGCCGCGGCTGCAAGGTATGTCAGGTTGAAAAGGCGTGTCCGGTTCAGGCTGCTTCGGTTGTAGACGGGAAAATCGCAATTGACGAAACCATCTGCAACCACTGCGGACGCTGCCTTAAAAAATGCCCCTTCCATGCCTTTGAAGCGTATACCGGCGGTTACCGCATTTATATCGGCGGACGCTGGGGCAAAAAGGTTGCAAGAGGGCGCTATCTTGATCCGGTCTTTACGGATAAAAACGAGGTGCTGGATATCGTCGAAAAGGCGATCCTCCTATTCCGTGAGCAGGGCATAACCGGCGAACGCTTTGCAGATACCGTTGCGCGTCTGGGGTTTGACAATGTGCAGGCGCAGCTGTTGTCCGACGGCCTGCTCCGGCGAAAAGCGGAAAATATTGCCGCGCAAAAACATTTAAAAGGCGGTGCGACGTGTTAAAAAACAGAAAGAAAATTTGGGGGATCGTTTTGTCGGCAGTACTGGTGCTGACAGTTTCCGCCTGCGGGAACCCGGTTGACGGAAGCCCGCAGAAGGGAGCGTCCGGCGGATACCAGTTTACCGACGATATGGGGCGCACCATTGTGCTTCAGGCAAAGCCGCAGAATGTGGCGGTCCTGTTTTCCTCCTTTGCAGAGGTCTGGGAACTTGCCGGGGGGGAAGTCTCCATAACGGTTGGCGAGAGTATAGAGCGTGGGTTTGCTGATGAAAACGCCGTTTTGGTAGACGACGGCGCAGGGAAGACGGTCAATACCGAGCTTCTGATTGATGCACAGCCGGACTTTGTCATCTGTTCGGCGGATCTTGCCGCACAGACAGAGACTGCGGAGCTGCTAAACAGCGCCGGTATCCCGGCCGCTTGCTTCCATGTGGATACCTTCCCGGAGTATCTGAATATGCTGAAAATCTGCACGGATATCACGGGGGATGCGGCGGCGTATCAGAAAAACGGCACGGAGGTCAAATCGCGCATCGATGCGATGCTGGACAGCTTAAGCGGAGACCCGGACAAGAAAAACATCCTGTTTGTCCGTGCCGGATCCAGCGCATCGTCGACAAAAGCCAAAACAGCAAAAGACCACTTTGCAGCGGCCATGCTTCAAGAGCTTGGAACCTATAACATTGCCGAAAACACCCCCGTCCTGCTTGACGGCTTGAGCATAGAAGAGATCATCGAGGCGGATCCGGACTACATCTTCTTTTCGACGATGGGAAAAGAAAGCGCCGCAAAAGAGTATATGGACGCGGTTTTGGAAGAACCGGCATGGCAGAGCCTTACAGCGGTAAAAAACGGGGACTATGCCTATTTGCCGAAAGACTTGTTCCAATTCAAGCCAAATGCCAGATGGGATGAAGCATACCGCTATCTAATAGGCATAGTATATGACGGTTGAGAAGAAAGAAAAGAGGGGACGCTTGCTGCGCCGGTACGCCGTTTTCCTTCTGGCCGCAACGGCGATGCTGTGCGCTGCGGTTGCCGCGCTGTGGTTTGGCAGCGCAGAGCTGCGGCTAAGCGAAGTGTTTGCCGGATTGTTTTCCGACGGGGATGCCAAGCTGTCGGTCATCATCCGGCACATCCGCCTGCCGCGGATGCTCGCGGCGTTTCTGGCTGGGATCGGGCTTTCGGTTTCCGGCGTGCTTTTGCAGGCTGTTACGGATAACGGCCTTGCAAGCCCGAATATTATTGGAGTAAATTCCGGCGCAGGCTTTTTGACGATCCTAACGCTGTTTTGCTTTCCGCATGCGTTTTATGCCCTTCCCTTTGCTGCTTTTTTCGGCGCATTTGCCGCTACGCTTTTAATTGTATGGACAGCTAACCGGATCGGCTCGTCTAAAATGACGATCATTCTTGCCGGTATGGCGCTTACCGCTATTTTAAACGCCGGTATCTCGTTTATCTCGCTGTTGGACACGGACGTGGTGGCGGTTTACAATTATTTTTCAGTCGGCGGTTTGTCCGGCGTGACAGCTAAAAGCCTGATAATCCCGGCAGCCTTGATCTTTCTGTCGCTTGGTGCGGCGCTGCTGCTTTCTCCAAAAATCTCACTGCTGTGCCTGGGCGACAGCCTTGCGTCGTCACTTGGAGTGCGTGTGCGGCTATTGCGCATGGTTTGCTTGATCTGCGCGTCGGCTTCTGCTGCGGCGGTCGTAAGCTTTGCAGGGCTTTTGGGGTTTGTCGGCCTTATTGTGCCGCATATCGCAAGGAAGCTGTCCGGCGGCGGGATGACCAAAACGCTCGTTTTGGCTTCGATGGTTGGAGCAACGGTTGTCATGCTGGCGGATACACTTGGACGGACGCTGTTTGCACCGACGGAAATACCGGTTGGGATTGTGATGGCACTGACCGGCGCGCCGTTTTTTCTGGTACTCTTGCTTAGGAGGCGGGAACATGCTTGAAATCAGAAATCTTTGCGTACGCCGCCGAAGGAAGGAGATCCTTGACGGCGTCTCCCTAACGCTTGTCCCGCATAAATTGACGGCCCTTCTTGGGAAAAACGGCTGCGGCAAGTCGACACTCGTCTCCTGCATCAATCAAACGGTGCCTTATACAGGGGAGATCCGCTTCTCCAATCGGGATCTTGCCCTAATGCCGCCCAAAGAGCGGGCGTGCCTGCTCTCCTTTCTGCCGCAGACGCTTCCCTGTCCGCATATCACGGTCTTAGAGCTTGTAACAATGGGAAGAAGCCCTTATGTGGATATTGGAAGGCGCCTGACGCCGCAGGACAAAGAGGCGGTTTGGAGCGCCGTCTGCGCAATAGGAATAGAGGGCTTTTCTGACCGTTATTTGGACGAACTTTCCGGGGGCGAGCGTCAGAAAGCCTATCTTGCCATGACGCTGGCGCAGGGTACGCGCGTGATGATAATGGATGAGCCGACGACGTATATGGATATGGAATATGAGCACACATTTTTAGGCCTGTTGAACAGGCTGAAACAGCAGAGGAAAAAAACGCTGCTTGTCGTCATGCATAACCTAAACCAAGCAGTGCGCTATGCCGACCGCTTGGCGGTGTTGGAAGGCGGGAAGATCGTCTTTGACGGCGAAACAGCCGACTGTATCGCACAGGGTGTGATTGAGCGTGTGTTCGGCGTGCGGCGGTATGCTGTTGAAGGGAAGGTTTTCTTTTCGGCAGAATAAAAAAGGAACGGGAGCCCCGGCGGAGCGATGGGAAGGTCCGCCGGGGCTCTGTTCTGCGGCCGTTTGGAGGCATTCACAGGGCAAAAAGACTGCTTTGAAAAAAGCTGCTTGTACTTTTCCCTGTTTTTCTGTATGATAGAAAGGACAAAAATAAAGGAAGGGTTTAAAATGCAGTGCCATGCACTAAAGGGGAAAACGATTTTGTTTCTTGGGTCGTCCGTCACATACGGAAGCGCGGCGGATGGCTTTTCGTTTGTGGACGAGCTCGCCGCAAAAACCGGATGCCATGCTATAAAAGAAGCTGTTTCCGGTACGACGCTTGCGGATTTAGACGTGCAGTCGTATGTTCGCCGCTTAAAGAGGGTGGACCCTGCGCTTTTTCCGGATCTGTTCGTATGCCAGCTTTCAACAAATGATGCATCCCAGAATGTTCCGCTTGGAAGGCCGGATGCACCGGACGCAGACGCGCGGACAGTTGCGGGCGCTGTTCGGTCGATAGTCGGTTTGGCAAGGGGGCGGTGGCGCTGTCCGGTTGCCTTTTATACAAATCCGCGCTATGACAGCGCATCCTATCAAGAGATGGTGGATGTGCTGCACATTTTGGCAGACGCGATGCAGTTTTCTGTGATCGACCTGTGGAACGATATGGACTTTAACCGGATAACGCCGCAGCAGCGCCGCCGATTCATGGCGGATGAAATACACCCAACCAAAGCGGGCTACCGCGAGTGGTGGACGCCGGTGTTTGAAAGAGAGCTTGCCCGCCTGCTTTTAAACGACGCGGCGGATGGCACGGCAGGGAACGGGAGAATGGTATGCGCAGGGATTTAACACAGGGGAATATTACCAAATCCATGCTTTTGTTTGCACTGCCCATGATAGCGGGAAATCTGCTCCAGCAGTTTTATAATATTGCGGACACATGGGTGGTGGGGCATTTTCTGGGCAAGAACCCACTGGCCGCAGTGGGTTCGGCCTATACGCTGATGACGTTTCTCACTTCTATCCTGATTGGGCTGTGCATGGGTTCCGGCGCGCTTTTCTCCATTTTGTTCGGGGAGAAGGATTCAGGACGCCTTCGCCACTATGCTGCACAGGCGTTTTGTGTCATCGGCGCGGTTACGGTGGTTTTGTGTATTGCTGTTTTCGTGTGGATTGACCCGGTCTTGTCTTTGCTGAATGTTCCGGCGGAGGTCTATCAGATGCTTCGCGATTATCTGTGGGTCATATTTATGGGCATTCCCGTTGTCTTTCTCTATAATTTTTTTGCCTGCCTTCTTAGGGCGGTGGGTGATTCGTCTACGCCGCTTGTGTTCCTTGGTATTTCTGCGGTACTGAACATTGTGCTGGATGTCCTGCTGGTCGCGGTTTGGCCGATGGGGGTCGCCGGGGCGGCAGTTGCAACAGTGATTGCCCAGGCGGTATCCGGTATCGGCATAGCGGCCTACACATTCCTGCGCCGCCCGGAGCTTAGGATAACATTCGGCGATCTTTGTCCGGATCGCTCTGCGCTTCGGGAGATCATCCGTTTTTCCTTCCTGACCTGCATCCAGCAGTCCGTTATGAATTTCGGCATCCTTTTGGTGCAGGGATTGGTCAATACCTTTGGGACAACTGTAATGGCTGCGTTTGCTGCTGCGGTGAAGATCGATTCCTTTGCTTATATGCCGGCGCAGGACTTCGGCAATGCGTTTTCCACCTTTGTAGCGCAGAATTACGGTGCAGGGCAAAAAGAGCGCATCCGGCGCGGGAGCCGGTGTGCCTTTCTGCTTTCTGCGGCGTTCTGCCTTTTGATTTCGGCTGCCGTCTTTGTGCTGGCTGAACCGTTGATGCAGCTGTTTGTCAGCGCACAGGAGGCAGAAGTCATCCGGATCGGCGCGCAGTATCTGCGGATCGAAGGCGCATTCTACGTCGGGATCGGCCTTCTTTTCTTGCTGTACGGATATTACCGTGCGGTTCGGAAGCCGGGAATGTCCCTGATCCTGACGCTGATCTCCCTTGGCCTGCGTGTAGCGCTGGCATATATATTGGCGCCCTTTATCGGGGAAACGGGGATCTGGCTTTCTGTGCCGATTGGATGGGCTGTCGCGGATATGGCAGGCTTGCTCTATCTGTTTTTTTGCAGCAGACGGCAGACGTCTGAGCAGCTTGACAGGAAAGCGGAATAGGTGCAGGATGTATGGATTAGACTGCGGTATGATAAAGGAGAGGTGTACAGAATGAAGGGGATCCTGTTTTTTCTTGGAGGGCTGTTTGCCGTATTCCTGATTGCCCTGACGGCGTTTTTTTGGATTCGCCGGAAAATACGGCGTTATTCGGGACATTTGTTTGGCGCGGCGCCTTCGGCCGTCCTGCAAAATATACAGGTGCAGGAGGAAAAACCAAAATCGCTGAACGGGATGGATACCGTTTTTTGCTGCAGATTTTAAAGGATTTCCCTGATTTTAATCCCTCTCTTGCTGAAACGTATGTGAAAGAGAAATTGGCGCAGGTATGCGCCGGGAAGCTGGGCTTTCGGGTACATAATGTGGTAATCAGCGGATATGACCGTGCGCGGACGGAAAAGACCGTTGTCTATCAGGCGGCTTTAGAATACCGGGAGAAGGGCGTCCTGCGGCAGAAGCGGTATTGCCTGCGGTATGCCAGCCTGCTGCCTGATGACAGCGGCGCGGCGTTGGCGCTGAACTGCCCAAACTGCGGTGCGCCGCTTTCGGATGCAGGCGAAACGGTATGTACTTACTGCGGTTCGCCATTGGTTCAGGTGATGAAACATACATGGAGGTTTACCGAAGTTTTTGAAAAATTGTAGGTTTGTCAATGATGTGTTACAGATTAAGGAAAGCGAATAAGACCTGCTTAGGAGAGCGCCAAGAGAGAGGACGCATGGGGAAATTGTTGTAAG